>CAZQZC010000101.1:0-9462 GCA_964597685.1 uncultured Hyphomonadaceae bacterium
ACAACGGTTTTCGAGACCGCCCCGTTCGACCACTCCGGCACCTCTCCGCGGGGAGGGCGTGAGATACAAGCCGCGCTCGCCGGCTGCAAGCCCCGCATTGCGCCTTCAGGGGTTTGACTCGCACGGGCTTTCATGGTTCTACGCGCGCTCGCCTCGGCGGCCACCGCCTCCGGGGCCTTTTCTATTCACCCTCGCTGGAAGGAACACCGTGATGTTCGCGGTCATCAAAACAGGCGGAAAACAATACAAAGTCGCCGAAAACGATGAAATCGTCGTCGAAAAGCTGGCTGGCGAGTCGGGCGATCAAATCGTGTTTGAAGATGTCTTGATGCTCGGCCGCGACGCCGGGGTCGACGTCGGCGCGCCCTTTGTGGCCGGCGCCAGCGTCGTCGGCGAGGTGGCGGAACAGCGCAAGGGCGAGAAGGTTTTGATCTTCAAGAAACGCCAGCGTTCGACCTACCGCCGCAAGAATGGCCACCGCCAGCTAGAGACGGTGGTGAAGATCACCTCGATCCTGGCCGACGGCGCGAAACCGGCTGCGAAAAAGAAAGCCGCGCCGAAGCCGAAAAAGGTCGACGAGACGGCGCAAGAGGCCAAGGCCGCAGAGGCGCCCGCCAAAGCGAAGGCGCCCGAGGCCAAACCCGCTGAAAAAGCTGCGCCGAAGGCCGAACCCGCCGCGGCGGCCGACGATCTCACCAAGATGAAGGGTCTCGGCAAGGTCATGGCCGAGAAACTGACCGGCGCCGGCGTGACGACCTTCGCTCAGATCGCCGCCATGGACGAGGCCGCAATCGCTGACCTTGAAGACAAGATCGGCGCGGCCGGGAAATTCGCCAAGAATGAGTGGGTGGCCCAAGCCAAGGACCTGGCGGAAAACAGCTAATTCGGGCATAAGCGCCCTAGACGCGTAGAAGGAGCGGCCAGATGGCCCATAAAAAATCCGGCGGCTCGTCCCGCAACGGCCGCGACTCAGAGAGCAAACGCCTCGGCGTGAAGAAGTATGGCGGCGAGCACGTCGCGCCGGGCAACATCATCATCCGCCAACGCGGCACGCAGACCTATCCCGGCAAAAATGTCGGCATGGGCAAGGACCATACGCTGTTCGCCCTGGTCGAAGGCAAGGTTCAATTCACGCGGAAGCGCGGCGACCGGAAATACGTCTCGGTCACGCCGCTTCTCGACGCGGCGGAATAGCGGCCAGTCAGCACGGGCCGCGGGAGAGCGGCCCGATCCGATAGGATCACGCAAGGGGGGCGGGCCGCGCCTCCCTTTTTTGTTCGCCTCCCTATGACCCTTGTTTTGGGGGAGGGGGACGCCATGACAGCCATCTTGACGACGGACCGCTTGAGATTGCGCCCAGCGCGCCTCGACGACGCATCCTGGATCACGCACGCAGTCAACGATCCCGGCGTCTATGAGCGGGTGGCGCGCATCGCACCTGGGCAGACCGAAGCGGCGGCGCGCGCCTTCCTCAAGACGGCGACCGAAGGCGCGCTCGTTGGCGAAGATCTCGTCTTTGCGGTCGAGATGAAGGCGGCTCCGGTCGGCATGGTCGGCGCCCATCGCAGCGGCGAGGCGGCGCCCTTTGAGATCGGCTATTGGCTCGCCCGACCGGCCTGGGGTCGCGGCGTTGCAACGGAGGCTGCGGCCGGGCTAAAGGCCTGGCTCCGCGGCGCGTTTGGAATTCGCTGCCTGGTCTCAGGTTATTTCGCCGACAATCCGGCCTCGGGGCGCGTGCTGCGAAAGCTTGGCTTCCTGCCGTCCGGGCGCGGGCCTGTCCATTGCGCGGGCCGCGGGCGCCAGGTGGACCACGTCTACATGTCTTGGCTCGCCTGAGATGGCGGGGGTAAGGCGGGGGGCGGCGAGCGCGGCCGTGTCGGATCGCGCCGCGTGGGCGCCCAGTTTCCGCGGACCTGTGTCTGGCTATCCGTCCGCGGCGTCCAGCGCGGCGCGCAGAGGCTTTGGGTCATAGAACGATCGCCGTGCGTGACGCGCCAATTGTCGCTCCAAATCGGACGCCCGGGCGAGCCAGGCCCCAAACGCATCGGCGTCGTCCGCCTTGGCGAGAGCGGCGCTCTCATCGACCAGCGCGGATCGGATCTCTTCTTGCGGAAAGCGTTCATGCAGCCGGCCGAGCGCCAAGCGCGCCGTGCGCTGCATCATCGTCGCGGTTGCTTGGTCGCCGGCGGCCTCGGCGTCTTGGGCGAAGCCTGCGGCGGCGAGGGCGTCCTCGAAATCGTCGCGCCAAGTTATGGCCTCCGCCGCGTCTCCGCACGCCCCAGCATCGATGGCGGCGAGATAGGCGCCCAAGCCGGCCAGGACGGCGTCGCTCGGCGCCTTGGCCTCAAATTCCTCGATGACTTGTGCGCGGACGAACTGGGCCGCGTCGTCGGCCGTCGCGGTTTTCAGAAAGTCGCGATCCGCTTCGTCGCCTAGATCGGGGATTTTGACCGGATTGACCGTTTCATCGGCGCGGTCAGGGCCGAAAAAGCCCGACGTCACATCCGCTGTGCCGGGCGCGCCCGATAGGCCTGGAAAAACAAAATCGGGATTGCCGCGGCCGTTCCGATGGCAGCTGGCGCAAGACAGGCCGGCGCGGGCGGCCTGACCGCCGAGCAGGGCGGAGCTCCCGAAGGCCAGCTCTCCCAGCCTGACGCGCCGCGCGGCGCTCGGATCGGCGGGCGTCTTCACGCAGCCGGCGGGCGCTTTGGTGAGCGCCGCGACGGGGTCCGCGCCCTCGGCCAGCCAGCGCAACTCATTGAAGTCCGCAGGGCCTGCGGCGACATCGCGCGCGCAGGCCCCGACGGCCAGGAGTGTGGCGATTAGGAGCGCGCGGCGTCGATCCATGCGCGCAGCTCCTCGGCCTCCACGCACCCAAAGGCGCAGGCGGCTTCGACCTTGGCGAGTTGGCGCTCGGCCGCATCGATGTCGCCGAGCTCCACAAAGTACTCGCCGAGATATTCGTTCGCGCCGACATGGTCGGGGCTGATCGACAGGGCGGCGGTGTAGAATGCGATGGCCTGGTCGTATTCGCCGCGCTTGCGATTGGCGAAGCCTTGATAGGTCAGGACGTCGGGATGGGGTCCGAAGGCGTGCGCCGCAACATTCAGTTCGGCCAGCGCGTCGTCGTAACGCTCTAGATTCACGAGACGGATCGCTTCGATGTACGCCGCATCGCCGGCCTCCCAATTGGCGGCGAGGTCCAGGTTGGGCGCCAGGCTGGACGTCTCGACGGTTCCGGACAGGGCGGCGGCCAGGGTGTCGTACGCCTGGTCGATGACGGCCGCCTCAGCGCAGGTTTCTGCGCAAGCCGCTTTACGCGCCTCCAGCTCAGCCAATTGCTCCTGAGCGTCTTCGGGCTTGCCGCGATTCACCATGGCGACGCCCATCCGGGCGCGGGCGTCGTGGAGGTCGGGATTGTATCTGATCGCCTTTCTGAAGGCGCGCCCGGCCGCGCGCCACTCTTCTTGGCCTTCGTGGGCGAGGCCCAACATGTAATGGGCGTTGGCGTTGTCCTTCGCGCCCCGCGTCGCGTCCTTGAGCTGGCGCTCTGCGCCTTTGTAGTCGCCGGCGCGCAGAAGCCGGACGCCTTCGCGATAGGCGACGGCCGGATCGATCCGCTCCGCCGACGCGCTGGGGTTCGAGCCCCATCCGCCGCCTGTCGAGCCGCCTCCGCCTCCGCCGGACGCAAGCGCCGGGGCGGCAAGTGAAAGTCCTAAGGCGGCGAAACCCAAGAGTGATGACCGGTTCATACGAATCTCCAAAAAAAGCGATTGGCTCCCCTGCGGACCTAGGCTTAGCGCGCCCTTGGCAAAGCTTCGCGGGCTTCGCAGATTCGTGATCGCTGCGTGACCGTCTGTTGACAGACGCCTGTCGCGCTTATCATTCGCCCATGAAATTCCTTGATCAGTGCAAGATCTTTATCGCCTCAGGCGCGGGCGGGGATGGCTGCGTCTCCTTTCGGCGAGAGAAGTACGTCGCCTATGGCGGACCCGACGGCGGCGACGGCGGTCGGGGCGGCGACGTCTGGGTCGAGGCGGTCGAGAGCCTGAACACGCTGATCGACTTCCGCTACAAGCAACATTTCAAGGCGCCGCGCGGGACCCATGGCATGGGCAAGGACCGCACCGGGGCCTCCGGCGACGCGTTGGTGCTTAAAGTTCCTGTCGGCACGCAGATATTCGAGGACGACCGGGAAACGCTGATCACCGACCTGACGGAGGTCGGCCAGCGGGTGTTGCTCGCCGTGGGCGGCTCGGGCGGCTGGGGCAATGCGCGGTTTAAGTCCTCGGTGAACCAGGCTCCGCGCCGGGCGAATAAAGGGCTTGAGGGCGAAGAGCGCTGGATCTGGCTGCGGCTGAAGCTGATCGCCGACGCGGGTCTGATCGGCCTGCCCAATGCGGGCAAGAGCACGTTCTTGTCCGTCGTCTCGGCGGCGAAGCCCAAAATCGCCGATTATCCCTTTACGACATTGTCGCCGGGTTTGGGCGTGGTCGACCTGGGCGCCGGGTCGCGTTTCGTCCTGGCCGACATTCCGGGCCTGATCGAGGGCGCAGCCGACGGCGCTGGGCTCGGCACGCGTTTTCTGGGTCATGTCGAACGCTGCAAGGTGCTCCTGCACCTCGTCGACGCGACGCAGGAGAACGTCGCCGACGCCTACAAAACGATCCGGACGGAGCTCGTCGAATATGGCGCAGACCTCGCCGACAAGCCGGAGATCTTGGCGCTCAACAAGGTCGACGCGCTGACCGCTGAGGAGATTGAAACCAAGGCCGGGCAGCTTGAGGCCGAAAGCGGGCAGACGCCGCTGCGCCTGTCGGGTGTTGCAGGCGTCGGCGTGAAAGCGGCGCTCGGCCTGATCGCGCGAGAGCTGGATCTGCAGATCGACGAGGCTGGCGGCCAAGATGGCTCCGAAGCCTGGAGCCCGGTCGAAGGATGAGCTCGCCCTTGGAGGCCGCCCGCCGCGTCGTCGTGAAGACCGGCTCCGCACTTGTGGCCGAAGCCGGTGCGCCGAAGCGCGACTGGATCGCCCGCTTGGCCCGCGACATCGCGCGCCTCGTCGAAGACGGCAAAGACGTGCTGCTCGTCTCGTCCGGGGCGATCGCGCTGGGCCGCGGGACGCTCGGCCGCCACGCCGGCAAACGACTGGAAGAGAAACAGGCCGCCGCCGCCATCGGCCAGCCGCTCCTGATGCGCGCCATGGCAGAGGCGTTCGCCGCCCATGGCGTGCCGGTGGCCCAGGCCCTTTTGACGCTCGACGACACCGAGCGCCGCCGGCGGTGGCTGAATGCGCGCGCAACGCTCGAGACCCTGCTGCAATCGGGCGCGCTGCCGGTCATCAACGAGAACGACACGGTCGCGACCGACGAGATCCGCTACGGCGACAATGACCGCCTGGCCGCCCGCGTGGCGCAGATGATCTCAGCAGATGTCCTGATCTTGTTGTCCGACGTGGACGGGCTCTACACCGCCGATCCCCGAAAGGACCCGAAGGCGCGCCGCATCGACATCCTTGAGACCGTCGCGCCCGAGCACGAGGCCATGGCGGGCGACGCCCATGTCGGCTCCGGCGGCATGGCGACGAAACTGGCGGCGGCGAAGATCGCCCATGGCGCAGGTTGTGCGACGGCCATCACGCTGGGGGGCCGCGACAACCCGATTGCGGATCTGCGCGCCGGCGCGGCGGCGACCTGGATCCTGCCGCAAACCACGCCCGACACGGCCCGGCGCAATTGGCTGCGCGGCCACCTGACGCCGGAGGGCGCGCTGGTCGTTGACGCGGGCGCGGTGAAGGCGCTTCGCAGCGGGGCGAGCCTGTTGGGCGTCGGGGTAAGGGCTGTCGAAGGTCGATTCGAACGCGGCGCAGCGGTGTTGGTGAAGGATCAGGCGGGCGCGCGCGTCGCGAAGGGCGTGGCCGCTTACGCCTCTGCGGAGGTCGACCGGATCAAAGGTTTGCAGTCCGACGCCGTGGAGGCCATTCTAGGCTATCGCGGGCGGCCCGCAATTATCCATCGCAACGATTTGGTCATGGAGGCCGAGACATGAACATCCACGCCCCGATCGCCGACGACGCGCTTGTTCGGACCCTCTTGGAGATGGGCGCCCGGGCGCGAGACGCCTCGGCAGCCATGGGACGCGCCTCTGCGGACGACCGCACGCGGGCGCTGACCGCGATGGCCGCTGCGTTGCGCGACAGCGGGACGGAGATCCTCGCCGCCAACGCCGAAGATATGGCGGCCGGTCGTGAGAAAGGCCTGGCCGACGCGATGCTCGATCGGTTGGAGCTGAGCGAACAGCGCCTGGAGGGCGTCGCCGCCGGGATCGAAACGATCGCCGCGTTGCCGGATCCTGTGGGTCGGGAGCTGGCGCGCTGGACTGTGCCCAGCGGATTGGACATCGCCCGCGTCTCCGCCCCGCTCGGCGTGATCGGGATCATTTACGAAAGCCGGCCCAATGTGACGGCCGACGCCGGGGCGTTGTGCGTGCGTTCGGCCAATGCTGCGATCCTGCGCGGCGGGTCGGAGAGCGTGAAGTCGTCCGCCGCCATCGCCGCCGCCCTGCGCCGGGGCCTCGCCGCCGCCGGCTTGCCGGAGGATGCGGTGCAATTGGTCCCCACGACCGACCGGGCGGCGGTGGGCCTTTTGCTGTCGGGGCTTGAGGGCCAGGTCGACGTCGTGGTGCCGCGCGGCGGCAAGAGCCTTGTCGAGCGCGTTCAGGCCGAAGCCCGTGTCCCTGTTATCGGGCATTTGGAAGGGCTCTGCCATACCTATGTCGACGCCTCCGCCGATCCGCAGAAGGCCGTCGACATCGCCCTCAACGCCAAGATGCGCCGCACGGGCATTTGCGGTGCGATGGAAACGCTGCTGATCGACCGGTCGGTCGCCGCGGGTTTGCTGCCCAAGATCGGCGACGCCCTTGGGAATGCCGGCTGCGTCCTGCGCGGCGATCCGGCGGCCTGCGCGATCTTGACCGACGCCGAGGCCGCAGATGAGGCCGATTGGTCGACGGAATACCTCGCCCCGATCCTCACGGTCGCAATTGTCGACGGCGTCGACGGCGCGCTTCGGCACATTGCGCGATACGGCTCCGGCCATACTGAAGCGATCATCGCCGAAGACGACGGCGTCGCCGAACGCTTCCTGGCGGACGTCGACGCGGCCATTGTGATGCGCAACGCGTCGACCCAATTCGCCGATGGGGGCGAGTTTGGCATGGGCGCCGAGATCGGCATCGCCACGGGCCGCATCCATGCGCGCGGGCCGGTGGGCGCGGAACAATTGACGACCTACAAATATGTCGTGCGCGGGACGGGGCAGACGCGCCCTTGAGACGACATTCAATTCGATTTCCCGGACCGGCGAATGGCCTGCGGGTCGGCTTGTTCGGCGGGTCGTTCAATCCGGCCCATGAAGGCCACCGCCACGTGGCGGAGACGGCGCTGAAGCGCCTCGACCTGGATTGGATCTGGTGGATCGTCGCGCGCGGCAATCCCCTGAAGGAGAGCCATGGCGCGTATGACGCCCGCCTCGCCTCCGCCCGGCGGCTCGCCCGCCACCCGCGCATGCGGGTCACCGACATCGAAGCGCAACTTGGCGTGAATTACACCGCGGACTTGATCGACGAGATCCATCGACGTCGCCCCGAGGCGCATTTCGTCTGGATCATGGGCGGCGATAATCTGGCGGGATTCCACCGTTGGGGGCGATGGCGCGAGATTGCGGAAACCCTGCCTATCGCGGTCGTCGCGCGTCCAAACGCCGGGGCCCGCGAGCGAAACGCCAAAGCGTTTCAGGTTCTTGCGCAATTCCGCAAGACGCAGGGCTTGGCCCGTGCGCTGCCAACTGCGACACCCCCCGCATGGGTTTATCTTCAGGCTCCGTGGAACCCCGCCTCCTCGACCGCCTTGCGCGGCCGCGCTCGACGTCGCAATCCCTTCCGGCGAGGTGACGATGGCGGACGGAGACGCCCCGCATAAGACGTCGCTGGCGTTCCTCTTGGAGATGGCGTCGCCGGAGGCTGATTTCCGTGGCGATGTCCTGTCCGGCCTCGCTGGCGCGCCGAAGACGATTCCACCGAAGTATTTCTACGACGAGACGGGCGCGTCTTTGTTTGAGCAGATCTGCCTGACGCCCGAATACTATGTCACCCGCGCGGAATCGGAGTTGCTTCAACGCATCGCCGGCGACGTCGCCGACCTCGCCGGCAGGGGCGCCAGCGTGTTCGAGCCGGGCAGCGGGGCGGCGGAAAAGGCGCGCCTCTTGCTCGACCGCATGGACGATCCTGCGGAGTTTATCCTGTTCGACATTTCCCGCGCCCAGCTTGAAGCCGCTGGCGCGGAGATCGCGCGGCGCTATCCCTCCATGCGCGTTGGCGCCGTGGCGGGCGATTTTTCCGCCGGCGTTCCGCGCGCCGACGATATTTTCAGCGGGCAAGGCCGGCGGATCTGTTTCTTTCCCGGCGGCACGCTTGGCAATTTCGATCCCGCCGAACAGCGGAGCCTGCTCAAGCGCTTCGCGAGTGTTTTGCGGCCGGGCGACGCGATTCTGCTGGGTGTCGACGCCATCAAGGACGCGGCGCGGCTCGACGCGGCCTACAATGACGCGCAGGGCCTGACTGCAGCGTTCAATCTGAACCTGCTCGCGCGCATGCAGCGCGATCTCGACGCCCGCCTGGAGCCGGCGGCGTTCGCACATGCGGCCTTCTACAATCCGGATCTGGCCCGTATTGAGATGCACATTCGCGCCCGCCGCGCCACGCGGATCGAAATCGACGGCGATGTATTTCCCTTCGCCCCGGGCGAGGCGGTCCACACCGAGAACTCATGGAAGTTCGACCAGGCGCGCCTCTCTCGGCTCGCGGAAGACGTGGGCCTCAGGCTTGAGCAGTGTTGGCGCGCGGACGGCGGCGACTTCCTCGCCGCCTGGATCGAAGTTCCCGCTGCGTGAGCCAAGCTGCGACTGGAGAATCACGCCTGCACGTGGTACACCCGACAAGTGTAGCAACGAGAGGAAGCTCCATCCTGTCTGTCCCGTCCGAGCGGCCGACGGCCGCCCCCGCCACGATCGAAACAATTCGAGCGCTGGCCCAAACCGTGATCGCGTGTCTTGAAGACGATAAGGCTGAAGACCTGATTGTCATCGATCTCGAAGGCAAATCCTCCATCGCCGACGAAATGATCATCGCCTCCGGGCGGTCGCAGCGTCACGTTGCGTCGCTGGCGGATCATGTGGTGCGGCGGCTGAAGGAGACCGGGCGGACCGGCGTCCGTGTTGAGGGGTTGCCGAACGCGGATTGGGTTCTGATCGATGCGGGCGACGTTGTGGTGCATCTCTTCCGGCCGGAAGTGCGCACATTCTATAATCTCGAGCGGATCTGGGGCGCGGACGCGCCGGTTCACGCGCTGAATTCCTAGAGCCCTTTCATCCGAATTTGAGCCGCCTGAGCGCGGGAGTTTTGGGTCAG
>CAZQZC010000102.1:0-9341 GCA_964597685.1 uncultured Hyphomonadaceae bacterium
GCCGGTCCGGTCTGCTCCTGTCCCTGACCCAAAACTCCCGCGCTCAGGCGGCTCATATTCGGATAAAAGGGCTCTAGCGCGGCGCCCGTTTCGCCAGGATCCGTTGCAGGGTCCGCCGGTGCATGTTCAGCCGGCGCGCTGTCTCTGAGACGTTGTGGTTGCAGAGTTCGTAGACCCGTTGGATGTGCTCCCACCGCACGCGATCGGCCGACATCGGATTGTCGGGCGGCGCGGGTTTGGCGTCGGGCAGGGCGACAAGCGCGCGCAATATGTCTTCTACGCCCGCCGGTTTGGACAGGTAATCGACGGCTCCCGCTTTGACGGCCGCGACAGCGGTCGCGATCGCGCCATAGCCCGTTAAGACGATGGCCCGCGTGTCCTCACGGTGGCGGTGCAGGGTTTCCACCACATCAAGGCCGGACCCGTCGTCCAGCCGCAGATCGACCACGGCGAAGGCTGGCGGATTGAGGCGGGCGACGTCCTTCGCCTCGGCCACTGTTGAAACGGCGGAAACCACAAAACCGCGTTGGGTCAGCGCCCGGGCGAGGCGTTGTCCAAAAGGGCCGTCGTCGTCGACGACCATACAGGTGCGGTCCTCGATTGCCGCCAGCGCTTCGTCAATATTTACAGTCTGATCCATGGCGAACTCTCTACGATATAAATCTTTATATGAGGTTCGCGGCGGGCGCTTCCAGCGACGAGCGTATCCAGACGGCCTGCACAACCGCACCGTGCAGTGGCGCGGAACGGTTCCGGGTCGCAATGCGCCCGCCTGTCCGTTCAATGAGGGTTTTGGCGATAAAAAAGCCGAGCCCCATGTCGCCGCCGCCCATTTGCGCTTCGCCGCGTTGGGAGACATAGGGCTCGCCCAGTTTCGGCAGCACGTCGGCTGAAAAGCCCGGTCCGTCGTCCTCGACCGATATGGCGATTTCGTCCGGCGTCCATCGGGCGGTGATGCGCACCTCGCTGTCGGCGAAGCTTACGGCGTTTTCGATAAAGGCGCTCATCGCGTGAAGCGCTTCGGGGCTGCGCCGGACGACGGGGACGTTCGGCTCTCCGCCTTCGCCGGCCTCCCACGCGACGCGGACGGAGACGCCGAGGCCCTTATGCGGCGCGGCGGCCTCTTCGATGACGGCCGAGAGCGGCATCTGGGCGTGGACCATGTCGCCCTGCTCGCGACGCTGGCCGAGGGATTTCAGGATCTCGCGGCAACGATCGGCTTGGTCGGCCAACAATTGCAGATCTTCACGGCGCGGATCATCCGGATCGGTCTCGCGTAGCATCTCTTTCGCAACCAGGTGGATGGTGGCGAGCGGCGTGCCGAGTTCGTGGGCCGTCATCGCCGCCATGGCGCCCAGCGCCGACAGGCGCTGCTCCCGCGACATGACCACCTGGGCGGCGTCCAGCGCGCGCACCAGGCGGGCCTCGTCCTGGCTGACTCGAAGGGCGGAGACCGACAGGAAGACGAGCCCCACGGCGAGGGCGGCGTAATGGCCCCATTGCAGGGCGAAGGGCAGGGCCGCAGTCTCCCCCGGCAGCCAGGGCAGCGGCGCGGAATAGAGCGGCATCATGGCCGCAAACCACAAGACGATGAAGGCGAGCCCGCCGGTAAAGACAGGTCTCAGTGTCGCCGCCGACACCGTCACCGGCGCGACCAAAAGCAACAGGAACGGGTTCGACAGGCCGCCGGTAGCGGCGATCAAAACGCCCAGCTGGACCACGTCGAAGGCGAGCTGAAGAAAGGCCTCCCGCTCCGAGGCCAGGCGCTGGGCCGGAAACGCCACCGATAGGAAGACGTTCACCCACGCCGATGCGGCGATGATGCCCAGGCAAACCGCCAGATCGATCGTATAGCCGAATCCGAACGCGACCAGCAGCACGGCGAAGGTCTGGCCCGCCACGGCGAGCCAGCGCAGGCCGATAAAGGTGCGCAGGCGCGTGCGGCCGAGCGCGGCGCCCACGCTGCCAAGGCCCTCCGGCGCGAGGCCGAACAATGCGTCGTCGAGCCGGGACGTCGAGGAGGAATCAGCAAGATCCGACATAACCCCTACATGCGGCGCCCCGCCGCTTGCGCCAAGCGCCGCCGGCGCGCCATATCGCACCCATGAGACACCTGACCGCCGCCTTCGCCCTCTGCCTCGCCGCCTGCGGCGCGTCGACCAACGCGCCCCGCCAGGCCCAGCAGGCCGGCTGCGGCACCCGCGCCTATTCCGAGATCGGCGGCCCCATCTCCCTGATCGACCAGACCGGCGCGCGTGTGACCGAAGCCGATTTCAAGGGCCGCCCGTCCATCATCTATTTCGGTTTCACCTATTGCCCGGACGTCTGTCCGACCGCGCTGATCACGGTGGAGCGCGCGCTGCGCCGCCTGCCGGAAGACATGGAGCGCCCGCGCACCATTCTTATCTCCGTCGACCCCGAGCGCGATACGCCCGAAGCGCTGGCGCAATATGTCGACACCGACGCCTTTCCGGACGATCTCGTGGGCCTCACGGGCTCGCCGGCGGAGGTTCGCGCCGCCGCGGACGCCTTCAAGGCCTGGTATGAGCGCATCGACACGTCGGAAAGCCTCGTCGGCTACACGATGGATCATTCCTCCATTCTCTATGTGATGGACGAGACCTGGTCGCTCGAAACGTTCTTCACCCATGAAGACACCGACGAGACGATCGCCGCCTGCCTGGAGGCGCGCCTGTCCTGACGCCGCCGGGCTTCAGCTCAGAAGCTTCATCACCGTCCAGACGATCCAGGCCGCCAGCGCGGCGGCCATGCCCGCGCCCAGCGTTCCGGCCGCCTGAACCAACAGGCCGACCTCCGCCCCGCCGAGGACCAGCCAGGCGAGATACCCCCCGCCGAGCGCGGCCGCCAGGATCAGCGCCGCCTCCAGGAGCTGGAACATCCCGTCGATCGCGCGAAACAGCCCGTCGAACACTTTGGAAATACGATCGAGAATCATGGGTTTAAAGTCTCACGCGGCGCGCGGGGCGGCAAGAAGGGACAATTGTATGGGGAAGATTGGGACGAGGTTGACGCGCAGGGTGGGAACGGGCCGTTTCAACGAATCGGACTGATCGACAGATAGATGTCAGCGACCTCTTGCCCTATTCGGATTTTGTTCCAGAACTCCCTTAGGTCATTGCGCAAATGATGATCTTCCGAGCGTGGGCGGCGACACCTAATGGAGCTCACTTCTGAAACAAGCTCTGATACTTATGTTCTTGGTCGCCTGCAGTCCTGGCGGGCGTGATGCGAAGACACTGCAGAACACGTCCGCTGCGGCCGAAACTACTCCGTTCGTGTACCCGCAGGAGAGCGAGGGAGGCTGGTCGCGCGCCTTTGACATGGCGGTCGATGAAACCGGGGACCTCGCGTGGCGGGACGTGGTGTTCTCCGATGGCGACGATAGAGCTGACTCGGCCCAAGCGATCGCACTTTCGGGTGACGGCGCTCTATATGTCGGTGGAACATTGCATCTGGAGGGTGTCCGGACTGGTTGGCTGCAGAAGCGCTCCACAGGCGGCGATGTGCTGTGGGAGCGGCGTTTCGGCGTCGCTGGCGAGCGGCAGAATGTTTCAGACGTCCAGGTGTTTCCCGATGGGTCGGTCCTGGTCGTGGGATCGCATAGCGCGAATGAAGATTGGGAAAGTCAGACGCTTGTCGCCCGTCGGGTCAGCGCTGATGGACAACTTCTCTGGGAAGTTCAGCCAGTCGCGGACAAGCAAGCTTCCGGCGCGCGCGCAGTCATCGGCGACGGCGGGGACATTGTCGTCGCCTTCGCCGGCAGGCCCATTCAAGACGCCGAGGACCGCGACAAGACCAATATCTCGGTGCTGCGTCTTGATACAGACGGCGGACTTGCCTGGGAGCGGGCGATTGGCCGCGATGGTCAGGAAAGCGTCACCGGCGTTCACCTCGACCAGGCCGGTGGGGCGGTGGTGACGGCGACCGCGTCGCGGGGCGGGTTCAATAGGCCGGCGCCGATGCTGGCCCGCCTATCGCGAGACGGCGATGTTGAGGACGTTAAAATCTGGAGGGCTAGCCCGGCGAATGTCTATGATTCCGAATTGGTCGACGGCGACGAGATTTTGCTGGTCGGAAAGTATTCGGTGAATACGCTGAAGGGAGAGCTCTGGGCGGCGCGGATCGATCTGGCGGACCTCTCGCTGGACATTCTCGGCCCGTTTCCCGAAGCGTGCGACGCCTTCGTTGGAAACGCCGTGTCCCAGGGCGATCCTGGCGTCGTCGCCATGGAAACATCGTCGGTTCGTTTCCGATCTGGAAACCAGATCAAAGTCGCTCGGCGCTTCTGAGGCCCGCTCGGCGCCGGTGCGGCGGGATTGGGCGTGGATGCGGTGCGGTTAGGCGCCGGCGCCGGGCCTTGTCCCCCACCCTATCCCCCGCCGGATGCGCGGTTAAACTGGGGCCTCGATCACTCAGCCTGGGGAGCGAACATGGCGAAGACCGAATGGGGCGCGGGGCCGGAGCGGACGGGGCCGCTGAAAGGCGTGCGCGTGCTGGACATGTCGTCGGTCGTGCTGGGGCCGTTTACGACCTTGATTCTGGGGGATTTAGGGGCCGACGTGATCAAGGTGGAGAACCCCAATGGCCGCACGCCGGGCGACATTATGCGCTATGCCGGCGGCTCGCCCACCGGCGATCTGGGGCCGATCTACACCGCGCTGAACCGCAACAAGCGTGTGGCGGCCCTGGACGCGAAAAGCCCTGAAGGGAAAGCAGAAATTCTGGATCTACTGGCCAGCGCGGATGTGTTTTTTCACAATGTCCGCCTACCGGCGATCGACCGCTTGGGCCTCGGCTATGACGCCGTGCGCGCCGTCCGGTCGGATATTGTCTATGTCCATTGCGCGGGCTTCGGCGCCGGCGGCGCCTATGCCGAGCGCCAGGCCTATGACGATCTGATCCAAGCCGCCTCCGGCTACGCCTCGCTCTACCAAATGCGCGCCGGCGGCGGCGATCCCTCCTACGCGCCGTCGCTGATCGCCGACAAGACGACGGGCCTGTTCGCCGCCTACGCCACGATGGCGGCCCTGTTCCACCGCGAGCGGACGGGCGAGGGACAGTTCGTCGAGGTTCCGATGCTCGAGAGCTTTACGTTCTTCCATATGGTGGAGAACCTCTATGGCGAGACGTTTCTGCCTGGAAACGGGCGAATGGCGTATACAAGATCAATAAATCCAAGGCGCAAGCCTTATCCGACGCAGGATGGCTATATTGCCGTCGTTCCGTACTCTGACGACCAATGGGCGCTTTTCTTTGAACTGGGCGGGCGTCCGGGCGTGTTCGAAGATCCGCGATTTGCGACCTATGAGGCCAGGACGGAAAATATCGGCGCGCTCTACGGCCTGATTGAGGAGGTCGCCGCGACGAAGACGACGGAAGCCTGGCTCGCCCTGCTCGGCGAGGCCCAGATCCCGGTTATGCGCTTCAACCGCATGGAGGACGTGCTGACGGACGACCACCTGGCGAGTGTCGGATTTTTCGAAACACGCAACCATCCCGACGCGGGCCCCTACCGCGCCATGCGCCACCCGATCAGCTTCGCGGAAACCCCAGCCGACATAGCCTTCGACGCCCCCTCGATGCGAAAGGGCGGCTAGCGTCGTCTTACGTCGCGAAGCCCGAAAGGAAGCCCTTTGTGATCCGACCGAGCGCTGGGATGGCGTAGCCGCCCTCCATGACAACCAAAGTCGGCCGGCCAAGGCGCGCTATGCGTTGTGACAGGCGGGGATAATCTTCCATCTCCAGCTTCAACTCGGAGATCGGATCATACGCGTAGGTATCGGCGCCGAAGGACACAATGAGCAGGTCGACCCCGTGCCGGTCCACTGCGACGCAGGCTTGCTCTAGGGCGTCCAGAAACGCATCGATGCGCGCACGGCGCGGGAGGGGCAGGTTCAGCGTCGCACCTTCGCCCGCGCCCGTGCCGCGCTCGTCGGCGTGGCCCCAGTAAAAAGGAAAGTCGATCTTCGGATCTGCGTGGATGGACGCAAAGAAAACGTCTCGGCGGTCGTAGAACAGGTCCTGCGTTCCATTGCCGTGATGGTAGTCGACGTCGAGGATCGCCACCCGCTCCGCCCCGTCCGCGAGGGCGGCTTCCGCAGCGATGGCTGAATTGTTGAGGTAGCAATAGCCGCCGCAATAATCGGCGCCGGCATGGTGACCTGGCGGTCGGCATAGGGCGAAAACGGGCATGTCGGGCGTCGCACTGAGCGCTGACAAGCCGGAAAGCGCGGTCTGCGCCGCCCAATAGGCGGCGTCCCAGGTGTCGGCGGTGATCGGCGTGCCGGCGTCGAAGGCGAAGCGGCCCAGTGTCGCGTCGACCCGCTCAAACTCAAGAGGTCGGCGCCCGCGGACGGGAAAGGCGTAGGGGATGGCGTCGCCGGCCCGGCCCTCGGCGGCCCAGCGTTGGTGAACGGTCTGCAGAAAGCGGACGTAGTCCGCATCATGGACCCGGCGGATCGGTTCGAGGCCGTAATCTCTCGGCGCCCGGGTTTCGCCCAAGGCGGCGAGGATCGAATCCAGTCGCTCCGGCGCTTCGGCGTAGGCCACGAACGCGCCGTCTTGCAGCTCCTGCAGCGGAGCGTGCGTTCGTTGACGGGGATCGTAATAGCTTAGCAAGCCCGCCCGCTCACTCGCCCTCGTCCAGCGGCACGCCGTAGAGCTCCAGTCGGTGATCGACCAGCTTGAAGCCCAGTTTTCGGGCGATCTCCTCCTGGAGGCGTTCGATTTCCTCCGAGTGGAATTCGACGACCTTGCCCGATTTTACGTCGATCAGGTGGTCATGGTGCTCCTCCGGCACCTCCTCAAAGCGCGAGCGTCCGTCTCTAAAGTCGTGGCGTTCGATGATCCCGGCGTCCTCAAACAACTTCACTGTTCGATAGACCGTGGCCAGGGATATGGAGGCGTCCAGCGCATTGGCGCGACGATGCAGCTCTTCGGCGTCGGGATGGTCGTCAGCGACCGACAGGACGCGCGCAATGATGCGGCGCTGTTCCGTCATCCTTAGGCCGCGTTCGGCGCAGAGCTTCTCAAGCCGATCCATAGCGACCTTTTGCCGCCGACGCGTGTTGAAGTCCAGTGATTGCGCGTGACATCAAGACGGCATCGACCCGATTTCCATCCATTCGGCGATAATAATTCGGGCGTACGCCATCGATCTTAAAGCCGAGCTCCCGATAGAGCGCGTGCGCTGCGACATTGTCCGCCGCCACATCGAGCAGCAGCCGTCCCTCCCCTCCATGTGCAAGCATCGCCGCCGCTCCGCAGATCAAATCCCGGGCATGGCCCGCTCTGCGGTTTTGCGGCGATGTGGCGAGGGTGAGGATTTCCGCGTCCTCTGCGGCGCGCTGGATCAGGACAAAGGCGGCCATCGGGCCTGCGCCTGGCGCGCCTAACGCCAGCGTTTGAGGCGCGGACAACCATGTCGACAACAGCTCAGTGGGCCACGGCTCCGGGAAACATGCCGCGTGAATAGCGGCCGCCTCCTTTGCATCGCGAACGCTCAGGGCGCGCAGGCGGTTCATTTTTGAGCCGCCATCGGTTTGGCGTCGGGCTCGCGGACATATATCGGGCTCGCAGGGTAAAGCGCGACGTCGAGTGACTGAGCCCGCATAACGGCGGTCTGTGCCGAGGGCGCCGCCGAGGTCCACCGTATCTGCGGATCCCCGTCGCTCAGCAGATCGAGATCCAGACCGCAGACTGACACATTCGGTTCGTTCAAGGCCACGCGAGCGTCGGCGAGGCCCCATTCCTCCGCCGGGCCTGCGGGCGCGGCGTCGGTAAAGCGTTGCGCCCAGAACGTGACGTCTGGCGGGCGGCGCTTCGCGGGCAAAAGCGCGATCCATCGAGCTGGAGCGTCAAGGGGCAGGGCGGCGTGCAGGCTGGTTAGGCCCACCACGTCGCAATTCACGGCCAACGACAGTCCACGCGCGAACGCGACGCCGATCCGGACGCCGGTGAAGCTTCCGGGTCCGACGACAACGGCGATTCGGTCGAGGTCGGCCAGCGTAACGCCGGCCTCCGTCGCCGCCTCGTCGACGAAAGACGCAAGCCGCGCATCTTGGCCGCGGGCCATCGCCTCGGTCCGGTCGAGCAGAACCGCGCTGTCTAAGGCGATCGCCGCCTCGCAGGCGGATGCGGATGTGTTGATTGCAAGCGTCAGCATACGACGAATGCTAGATGATCTTGCAAGCCTCGTCGAAGTCGAGGCGCGGAGAGCGTTCGAACAGCCCAGCGTCGTCGCCGTAGCCGACATTGCAGATCCAATTGGACCGCCAGGACGTCATGGTTTCGCTGCCGAGGAAGAACTCCTTGTCCACGCCGTCATTGTCGAAGCCGGACATCGGCCCTGTATCGAGGCCCAGGGCGCGGGCGGCGACAAGGAAATAGGCGCTCTGCAGCGACCCATTCCGGAAGGCGTTCACTTCGCGCTTCGCGTCGTCGGCGAACCAGTTCTTGGCGCCGGGATTGTGGGGGAAGAGCTTCGGCATCTCTTCGTGGAAATCGAGATCGTGGGCGATGATGACGACCCAGGGCGCCGTCGACGCCTTGTCGACATTGCTCGCGTCGAGATGGGGCTTCAGCCGCTCCTTAGCATCCTGGGTTCTTAAGAAGAGGAACCGCGCTGGAGATCCGTTGGCGCTGGTCGGGCCCCATTTCGCAAGTTCATAAACAGCGCGGACCAGTGTCTCTGGAACGTCCTTGTCGTGCCAGGAATTGTAAGAGCGCGCACGGCGGAAGATTGTGTTCAGCGCGGTGTCGTTGACGGGGTCGGCCATTGAAACTCCGGATTGGTCGGGGCGTTCGGCCGGCGCGGCGCGCCGACTCATTATACGGCTTACCTAGCGCGCCACACCGCCAAATTCCAACGCGTCCTGAGCGGCGCTTCAAAGAATCGCTTCAACCGCGGTGACTTCCGGCACATAGGCGCGCAGCATGTTTTCGACGCCCTGTTTCAGGGTGTAGGTCGCCGACGGGCAGCCCGCGCACGCGCCGCGCATGTGCAGGTGAACGATCCCAGTGTCGACGTCGAACCGATCGAAGACGATATCGCCGCCATCCTGGGCGACGGCTGGCCGGACGCGCGTCTCCAGCAAGTCCCTGATTTCCGAAACGATTTCAGCAGCGTCGCCTTCATAAACGGTGTCGTCTGCCGCGCCGGTCTCGCCGATGCTCTCTTCGACGACGGGCAATCCGGCGACGAAGTGATCCATGATCGCGGCCAGCGCCAACGGTTTCATCTGGATCCAGTCCGCAGCCGGATTTTTTGTGATTGAGACGAAATCAGAAGCGAGGAACACCCGCTCAACACATTCGAACGC
>CAZQZC010000103.1:0-9281 GCA_964597685.1 uncultured Hyphomonadaceae bacterium
GGATCCCGGTTCGCCGTCCGGAAATGCGTCAAAACAAAGACCTATGGCGGCGCGGAGGGTCCAATTGCTCGCGCGCTGCTATAGAGGCTCTAAATCTAGAGCCCGCGACGTGAGCGCAGCGCGGCGGCCAATGTGCCGTCGTCGAGGTGGTCGAGTTCCCCGCCCACGGGCACGCCATGGGCGAGCCGTGTCACATTGGCTGTCGTCCCCGCCAAGCGCTCTGCGATGTAATGGGCTGTTGTCTGTCCGTCCACGGTGGCGCCGACGGCGATAATCACCTCCGACACCACGCCGTTTTGCGCGCGCTCGATCAGGCTCGCAATGTTGAGGTCGTCCGGGCCGATCCCGTCAATCGCCGACAGAACGCCGCCCAGAACGTGGTAGCGCCCGCGGAACGCGCCAGCCCGTTCAAGCGCCCAAAGGTCCGGCACGTCCGCGACCACGCACAACACGCTGTCGTCGCGGCCTGGCGCCTGGCAGACGGCGCAGGGTTGGAGCGTATCGAAATTGCCGCAAACTCGGCACCGCTCGATCTTGTCGCCGGCCTCAGCCAGCGCGTCGGCCAGCGGCAGAAGCAGCTGATCCTTGCGTTTTAACAAATGCAACGCCGCGCGCCGCGCCGAGCGCGGTCCAAAGCCCGGCAGCTTGGCGATCAGGTCGATCATCTTCAGAATTTCCGGGCCGGCGACGCGTTGATTCATGCTTTGGGGTCCGGCTTGCTCAGAACGGCAGCTTGAAGCCCGGCAGCATGCCGCCGAAGCCGCCTGCGGCGTCTTTCATCATTTTCTCGACTGCTTCGTCGAGCTTGCGGCGCGCATCCGCGTGGGCGGCCTTGATTAGGTCTTCAACGATTTCCGCTTCGTCGCCCATGAGGGATTGGTCGATCTTCAAAGCCGCGAGCGCGCCCTTGCCCTTCAGCGTGACGCTGACCAGGCCGCCGCCGGCGACCCCTGTCGCTTCGGCGTCTTCCACCTTCTGCTGAGCTTCCGCCAGCTTGGCCTGCATTTGCTGAGCCTGGCGCATGATGTCGGCCATATCTTTCATTGGATTATCCTTTCGCGGCGCGCGCTTCGTTCAAGTCAGCGACATTGTCGCGCCCATCCGTCTCTTCAACCGGCTCATCCTGGACGACTTCGACAATCTCGGCGCCTGGAAACGCCGCCAGCGCCTCCCTGACGGCCGGATGGTCGGCGGCTGCGGCGATTTTCTCAGCCTTGATCCGCGCTGCGCGCTCCTTCAGCGTTTCGATCGGTTTGTCGCCCTTCGCGAGGGTGATTGTCCAGGCGAGGCCGGTTTCGTCCTCCAGAAAGTCGCCCAGCCGCCTTACAAGGTCGGCCGGATGACCGTCTTTCAGTTCGCATTCGAGCGTTCCGGCCTGACAGCGGAGCGGGCGGACGAAGTCGGACACCTGCTTTGAGAGCAAAGCCTGCCGGCGCGCGTCGAGCAGGGCGACGATATCGTCGAAAGATGTCAGCCCGCCTCCGCCAGAGGAGGGGGCCTCAGGCTTTCCCGGCGGCGCGCCCCCGCCCTCGACGAGCATCCGCACCGCGTCCTCCGGGCTTGGCAGCTGGCTCGCCGCCGCTAGCCGCACTACGACCATGCGGGCTGCGGTGTCGACGTCAGGCGCCGACGCCGCATCGCGGTAGCCCGACAGGAGCACTTGCCAGACGCGCGCGGCCTGCGCCGGCGACAATCGCTGTGCGAGCGCTTTCGTGCGTTCGATCCAGTCGGCTGGTCCGCCCGGCGCATAATCCTCGCCGATCGCCTGGGCGGTTGAGACGTCGGCGGAGATGTCCAGAAGGTCTTTGAGCACGACGAGCGGGTCGGCGCCGGCATGAATCTGGGCCTGGATCTCCTCAACAGCCGCCTTGGCGTCGCCTGCGATCGCCGCGTCGAAGACATCCAAGAGGCGCGACCGGTCGCCGAGGCCGAGCATGTCGCGAATGGTCTCGGCCGAAACCTCGCTTTCGTCCGTGTTCTGGACGATGGCCTGGTCCAGAATAGACAGGGCGTCGCGCACCGAGCCCTCCGCTGCACGTGCGATCAAACCCAGACCGGCTTCGGAGACCTTAGCGCCTTCTTGAGCGCAGATATTGGCGAGATGCGCGCTAAGCCCGGCTGTATCGAGCCGTTTGAGATCAAAGCGCTGGCAACGCGACAGCACCGTAACCGGCACTTTTCGGATCTCTGTGGTGGCGAATATGAACTTCACATGGGGTGGAGGCTCTTCGAGCGTTTTGAGAAGCGCATTGAACGACGCCGTCGAGAGCATGTGGACTTCGTCGATGATGTAGACCTTGTAGCGCGCCGATACTGGGGCGTATCGGCAGCCGTCGAGCAGGTCGCGCATGTCAGCGACGCCCGTGCGGCTGGCTGCGTCAAGCTCTAGGACGTCTGGATGCCGGCTCTCCATGATTGCGCGGCAATGCTCGCCTGGCGGATCGAGGGAAATGGATGGCGCGTCGATCTCGTCCCGCCGGTAGTTCAGGCCGCGCGCCAGCAGGCGGGCGGTGGTCGTCTTGCCCACGCCGCGAACGCCCGTAAGCATGAATCCATGGGCGATACGGCCCGTCTCGAACGCGTTTTTAAGCGTGCGAACCATGGCTTCCTGGCCGATCAGATCCTCGAACCGGGCCGGCCGATACTTTCGCGCGAGGACTTGATACCCTTGGGAACGCGCGCCCGTGTTGTCGTCCCCGAACATGGAGAAGGTCGCGTCATCGCGTTCGAGGTCTTCCGGGGCGTCGTCCATAGCCTGCCATAATGCGCCGGACTCGCGCACGGTATCAACGCCTGGATTTGGCCGAACCGGAATTGATTGTGGGTGCGAGCGGAGACTGGACAGCGACCCGAACGGAAACTCGTTAGGGCTGCTTCCTCTCGGACCTGACCCGGTTGGCGAGCGGTTCGTCCGCCGCCAGCCTCCTAGCGCCTATATCGCGCCGAGGGGCCTTGAACGCAAGGCGGGCGATTACGCATAACGGATCTTGGTTTCGCTCTGGCGCGCCGCAACAAGGCGATTCCGGCCGCCGCGCTTCGCCGCGGCGAGGCAAGACTCGACCCGCTCAAGCGCCGCCTCGACGTTTTCGCCCGCAGCCAAGGCCGCCGCTCCAAGGCTGATTGAAAGGACGATCGCATCGCCGTTGTACTCGGTGCTGCGGATTTCGACGATCTCGCGAAGTCGGTCGCCCGCCGTGATGGCGCCGTCCAAATTGGTCTCCGGCAACAGCAGCAGGAACTGATCCTCGCCCCACCGACCAACCATGTCGATCCCATTGGCGAAGTGGGATTCGATCAATTGCCCGATCTCAAGAAGCGCGTGGTCTCCCGCCGCCTGGCCGAAGGACTGGTTCACCGTGTGGAAATGATCGATGTCGATGAGGATCAGGGAGGCGGGGCTGTCGGAACGCTCGATCCGGTTCAGCTCCGCGTCCAAGCGTTCGGTCATGGACCGCCGATTCCAGAGACCCGTCAGGCTGTCATGGGTGGCGAGGCGCTCCAGCTCTGCGTGCGCCGCCGCGATCTCGCGCTCTAAACTGCGCTGGGCGAGCAGGGCTGCGGGCGTGGCGACCGCCAAAGACGTGATCGCCGCCAAGGAGAGCGCCAGCATCGGATTGATGTCGAAGCCGATCGCCAGAAACGCCGCGCCGAGCGCGGAGAGCCCCAAGGCGAACGTCGCCGCCGCGCATCCGAGAAAGATCGCCTTTACTTTAGAGTTCATAGCCTGCACTTTGCCGTCTTCGAATTATGAACAGACACAAACATTGCATATACACGTGCGTGGCAAAGCAATCCTAAACGTTGTGTGGCGAAATCCAGGCGAGTTTGCGAACGTTTTTCGGCCAAAGACATGAGCGCGATCGCCGATCAGGCCATCTCATGCGCCGCTGTATTCGTGGTGCGCAATATTCAGCAATCCGTCGTTTTCTATCGCGACAAACTTGGCTTCTCCGTGCGAGACGTTTGGGGCGATCCGCCAAGCTTCGCTATCGCAGATGCGCCAACGGCGTCGGTCATGTTGAAACAGAGCGTCTGGCGGGAGGATTCGGGCGAGGCGGCGCCCAACCATGCCCGGGTCAAGCATCTCTGGGACGCCTATATCTGGGTGCGCGACCTCGACGCTTTGATCGCCGATTTCGATGCCCGGGGCCTCGCCTATTCGCCGCCGGAGACCGCGCCGCACGGCTGTACTGAGACGGTCGTGGAGGATCCAGACGGATATCGCATATGTTTTGGCTTCTGCCCTTGAGCTCGGTGTCAGGCGACTGAAGCGACCGCACTCGGACCAGCGACGATAATCTTGTTTCGACCCGTCGTTTTGGCTTTCAGAAGGCATTTGTCGGCGCGTTCGACGACGCGTTCGAACTCTTCCGCAACCGAGAGTTCGGCGATGCCGATGCTGACGGTCAGGCGGATGGATTGTCCCTCGAAATGGATCTGTTTGGTCTCTACGCGTTTGCGCAGGCGATTGGCCGCCGCCGCTGCGCCCGCCAGGGAGGTCTCCGCGAGGCTGACGATGAATTCCTCGCCGCCCCAGCGGGCCACGTGGTCGGTGCCAGGCCGGAAATTGGCCAGCATCAGATCCGAGAGCTGGCGCAACGCTTCATCGCCGCCGGGGTGGCCGAGCTGGGTGTTGACGGCTTTGAAGTGGTCGACGTCGATCAGGAGGATGGAGGCCTTCGCACCGGAGCGGCGCATGCGAAGACGCTCGGTCTCGACGATGTTGGTGAAGGCGCGTCGATTGAGCAATCCGGTCAGCGTGTCGCGCACGGCGAGCTCGACCAGCTCCTCCTGCATGTCGATCAATCTCAGCGCATAGACCGACAGAACATAGGCCGCTGGCGGGGCGACGATCAGCGGCGCGATCACCGAGACCAGCATGATGGAGAAGTAGGTGTCGCCGGAGATGACGTCGAAGAGATAGGAGGTCGTGTGCACCGATACGCATAGCGTCACCACCGTGATGATCAGGGTGTATGTGAGCGCTTTGAGCTTGGATTCAGACCTGGGAATCGACATCGGCGCCCGCTGCTGCTGAGGGCCAAGTCGTAGCAGCGACACCGCAACGTCTCGTAAAATCGATCAATTGAATTTCATGGATTTGTCTCAATCCGGGCGCCGCGCACGGATTGCAGGCGAGTGTTGAGTGGTTATGGTCCCAGCGTCACGCTGGAGCCTCTGCTGATGATCTTTTATAGCCGCCCCGTCGCCGCCGCCGCGGGTTTCGTCCTACTCGTCGGTTTGAGCGCTTGTTCTCAGACAGCGCCCGCAAGCGGCGCCGCGCCGCGCGCTTCGCTTGTCGAAACAGCTGAGGCGACGCCTGAGGAGACCGGTGGGTGGCCGCACGACGGTTCCGACATCGCGCCTGATCCGGCGGTGCTCTATGGCCGGCTTGAGAACGGGATGGGCTACATCATCCTTGAGAATGAAACGCCGACGGGCGTCGCCGCGTTGCGGATGCGGGTCGACCACGGGTCGACGTCCGAGGCTGACGACCAAAGCGGTCTGGCTCACTTCCTGGAGCATATGGCGTTCAACGGATCCGAGAACGTGCCGGAAGGCGAGATGGTGAAGATCCTGGAGCGGTTCGGGCTCGCCTTCGGACCAGACACGAACGCCTTCACCTCGTTCAACGAAACCCAGTACCAGCTTGATTTGCCGTCCACGGACGAAGAGCTGATCGACACCGGACTATTCTTGATGCGCGAGACGGCGAGCAATCTGACGCTCTCCAACAGTGCAATCGACAAGGAGCGCGGCGTTATCATCGCCGAGGAGCGTTTGCGCAATTCCTTCGGGCTGCGGCGTCTGGTCGACTATATTCGGTTCGTCGCTCCGGAGACGATATTGGCCGACCGTTTGCCGATCGGCGATCTGGACGTGGTCGCCAATGCGCCGCGAGAGCGGTTCGTCGAGTACTATCGGGACTATTACCGCCCTGAGACGACGACATTGGTCGTGGTCGGCGACATTGACGCTGGCGAGATCGAAGGGAAGATCAAAACCGTTTTCGCCGATTGGGCAGGCGAAGGCGCAGCCGGCGGGGAGCCGGCCCTCGGCGGCGTCGACACGACCCGCGCGACTGAAGCGGGGTTTTTCTACGACCCCGACGTGCCGACCATCATCGCCATCGCCGCACCGCGCCCGGCCGCGGATCTGCCGGATACGGCCGAGACGCGGCGGCTTAGCCTCCTGAGGCGCTTGGGCAACGGGATCGTTAGCCGGCGGTTGGCGAAACTGTCCCGGGCCGAGGACGCGCCGTTTTTGGCGGCGAGCGCCAATTTCCAAGAATTCTTCGGTGCGGCCGATCTCGCAAGTCTCGACATCACAGCGCGGCCTGAAACGTGGCGCGCAGCGCTCGCATTGGGCGAGCAGGAGCTGCGCCGGGCGCTGGAGTACGGCTTCACCCAGTCGGAGCTGAACGAGCAGATCGCCAATACGCGCACGGCGCTGGAGAACGCCGTCGCCCAGGCCCCCACGCGGCCGAGCTCCGGGCTCGCGGCGGCGCTGGCGTCGTCTCTGGAGAGCGAACAAGTCTTCTCCTCACCCGCCTCCTCGCTGGAGCGGTTCAACTCCTATGCAAGCGACATCACGCCTGAGGCTGTCTACGCCGCGTTTCGCGCCCAATGGGACGGCGTTGAGCCGCTCGTGCACGTGTCGAACAATGTCGAGATCGACAACGCCGAGACCGAGATCCTCGCCGCCCTGACTGAGAGCCGCCAAGTCGCCGTGGCGCCGCCGGAAGAGGCGGGGCGACGCGAGTTCGCCTACACCGATTTCGGTCCGCCTGGAGCGGTGGCCTCAGATACCCGCATTGATGATTTGGGCGTCCGCACGATCGTTTTCGACAACAATGTCCGCCTCAATCTCAAGCCGACGGACTTTGAGGAGGGCGCCGTCCGCGTCTCCTTGCGCGTCGGCGCCGGGGCGCTGGAGATTCCCGGCGAGCCCGAGGGGTTGAACTTCGTCATGGGCGGCTTTTTCGGCGCTGGCGGGCTGGAGGCGCATAGCCTGGACGATCTGCAGACCATCCTGGCCGGCCGCACCGTCGTCGCTGGCTTTGGGTCCGGCGGCGATTCGTTCGGCGGCGTGTCGCGCACGACGCCGCAGGATCTCGAACTGCAATTGCAGGTTTGGGCGGCCTATATGACCGCGCCGGGCTATCGGCCCGAAGCCGACGCCCAGTACCGGCAGACAATCTCGATCGTCTATCCCACCCTCGACGCCGAACCGTCGGGCATTTTGAACCGGGACGTCGACCGGCTCCTGCGCGACGGCGATGTCCGGTTCGGCTTCCCCACAGAAGACGTCCTGTTGGAGCGGCGATTGGACGAACTCAAACCCGTCCTCGAACGGGCGTTGACCGAAGGCGCAATCGAAATCGCGATTGTTGGCGATATCGAGGAAGACGCTGCAATCGAGGCTGTCGCCCGCACGTTCGGAGCCTTGCCCGAGCGCCGAGCCGATCCGTTGCCGCTGGACGAGGCCCGGGACGTATCGTTTCGAGAGGATCGGACGCCCTTAACGCTCACCCATGCGGGGCCCGAAAACAAGGCGCTCGCGCTCACCTATTGGCCGACGACGGACGACCGCGATTTCCAACGCGACGCGACGCTGAATTTGATCCGGGCGGTGATGCGGCTCAAGCTGACGGATGAATTGCGTGAAACGCTTGGCGCAACCTATTCGCCCCAAGCCCAATCCAACACGTCGTCGATCTATCCTGGCTTCGGTTACCTTGCCGCAATCAGCGAGGTTGAGCCCGGCGACGTCGACGCCGTGCTCGACGCTGTAGACCGGATCGCCGCGGACATGGCGGACGGGGGCGTCACGGACGACGAGTTGCAGCGCGCTCGCCAGCCGATCCTTGAGAACATCGAAGAGGCTCGCGAGAACAATGGGGCCTGGCTCGCCGTCATCGACACCGCGCAGACCCAGCCCGACCGGCTCGATCGGTTCCGCACCGCCGAGGCTGTCTATCGCGGTCTGGAGGTCGACGACCTGACCCGCCTCGCGGCCGAGTACCTTGTCGCAGACAAAGCGCTGCGGATCCGCATCGTCTCCGATAAGCTTCAAACGACCGAGGAATAGGGACGCGGCATGGACATTCCTCTGGCGACCACGACGCTTGATCGCGCCGCTCATCGACGTAGCGACGCGGCGTGGCAGGCGTCGGCGTTCGGGGGCGAGGCGGCGTTGGTCTTGGCGATGCAGGCGGGACAGCCGCTGCTGGCGACGGGCGCAGGGCCGCGCGCGCCCCGGCGGCTGATGTGGCTTGGACCGGAGGCGGGCGAGGTGTTTGGCGACGCGCCGCGCGTCTTTCTGGAGAGGATAAAGCCGGCGCGCCGGTTTTCGCCATCGACGCGCCGGTTGATTTCGGGTTGGACGGCTCTCTGCTGGAGGGGGCGGGCGACTTCGAAGAGATGCGAGCCGCAGCGGCGATCATGCCGCCTTTCGACGCCAACGCCGCCGCCACGGCGCGGTCCCTGTTCGAATGGCATCGCCGGCATGGTTTCTGCGCCAATTGCGGCGCGCCGACAGACATTGTCGAGGCGGGTTGGAAGCGCGCCTGTCCGGCGTGCGGCGCCGAGCATTTCCCACGGACTGACCCGGTCGCCATCATGCTGGCGGTGGACGGAGAACGCTGCCTCTTGGGGCGTCAGCCAGGCTGGCCGGCGGGCTTCTTCTCTTGCCTCGCGGGCTTTGTCGAACCCGGTGAGACGGTGGAGCAGGCGGCGTCCCGCGAATTGTTCGAGGAGGCGGGAATCCGGGCGCCGGCGGAGAGTTCGGAATACCTCTTCTGCCAGCCGTGGCCGTTTCCCTCATCCCTGATGATCGGGCTGATCCTACGGGCCGAGACCACCGAGATTCACGTTGATCCGACCGAGATTGAGGCCGCACGTTGGTTCAGCCGCGAGGAGGCCCGCCAGATCCTCTCCGGAAGCCACCCCGAGGTCTACGCCCCGCCGCCGATGGCTGTGGCGCATCATATCCTGAAGGCTTGGGCGCACCGCGACGGATGAGCGCCGGATTGCCGGCCAACCTGCATCGCCGAACGCGATAACCGGCGCCTAGAGCCCTTTCATCTGAATTTGAGTCTGCCGATGGCCTCTCGGGTTCGTGCTGGCAAGGAGCATACCGCAGGGCGATGCGGGCATCGGCCGAGGATTGCGACGCCGCCCTGGCGCAAAAGGCCAGTGCTCAGGCGGCTCAAATTCGGATAACCGGGCTCTAGAAACGGCGAACGTACGAAATGCCGTACTGGTTCGCATCCGTGACGC
>CAZQZC010000104.1:0-9257 GCA_964597685.1 uncultured Hyphomonadaceae bacterium
TTGCCGAACAGGCCGTCGTTGAAATCCGTCCCGATCACGTTCTCGATGTCGGTCAACGTGAGATCGCCAATGATCTCTCCGCCGGCCGCCGGCGGGGCGTCGAGGATGCCGCCGTCTTGGCTCGGCGTGCCCGCCGGGCCGGCAGAGTTCACGTCGAGATCGACGATTACGCCCGTGAAGGGCCCGGTCGTCGAGTTGGCTTCCGTGATGCCGGAGAAATCCGCCGTGTCGGTTCCATCTCCGCCGTCCAGCGTGTCGAGCGCGTCGGTGATCAGGATGTCGTCGCCGTCGCCGCCGATGAGCGTGTCCGCACCGGCGCCGCCGTCGATCGTGTCGTCGCCCGCATTGCCGTTGATCACGTTGACGCCGGCGTCGCCGGTGAGCGTGTCGTTGCCAGAGCCCGATGTGATGTTCTCAAAGCCGGAGAGGACATTATTGCCCGCCCCGCCGGTTGCGGCGAACACCGCCTCAGACGTTCCGGCCACGATCGCGGCGAATTCTTCCTCCGAGACTTGCAGATTGAGGTCGGCCACCACGTCAGCCGTCGCCGCCGCGAACAAGACCGTATCCGTGCCCGCGCCGCCGGACTGGAAGTCGTCGCCCGCGAAGCCGTGGATCAGGTCGTCGCCCGCACCGCCTTCAAGAACGTTCACTTCGTTGTTGCCGAACAGGCCGTCATTAAAGTCCGTGCCGATCACGTTCTCGATGTCGGTCAGGTTGATCCCGTTGATCGGTTCGCCGCCGGCCGCCGGCGGCGCATCAATGATCGCGCCGTCCTGACCCGGCGTTCCCTCTGGTCCGGCCGAGTCGACGTCCAGATCGACGATCACGCCGTCAAACGCGCCCTCGACGGCGTCCGCGCCGAGGCCCGAGAAATCGACCGTGTCAGAGCCGTCGCCACCGTCGATCACATCAAGACCATCGGTGACGAACGTGTCGTCGCCTAGACCGCCGTCGAGTGAATCAGCGCCTGCGCCGCCGTCGATCAGATCGTCGCCGGCGAGGCCGTCAATATCGTCGTCGCCGCCCAAACCGTCGATCACGTCGGCGCCAGCGGTGCCGACCAGGATATCGGCGCCTTCGGTCGGGACGACCTCGATCACCTCAACCTCGTCATCGTCGCCGCCGCCGGAGACGCCGACGCCAATGCCCACACCCGCGCCGACAATTGCGAGACCGCCTGCGATTAGAAGCGCGTTGTCGCCGATGAAATCGAACGCGCCGCCCTCCGCCAGTTCGCCCAAGGCGTCAGCATTCACGAAGACCTGGCCGTTGCGAATGTCGACGTCGTCGGCGTCGACGCGCACGACGCGGCCATTCTCGAAGACGAGCTCAACCGATCCATCGTCAAGACGGCGAACGTCGACGACGCCGTTCAAAGCGCTCGCATCGACATAAGCGTCGCCGCTTTGCGCCTCGGCTTGGGAGGCGACGCCTAGCGCGACGAGAATCGCGAGAGCAGACTTATCGAGGGCTCCATTCTGGAGCTTGGACTTGCGTTTCATCGGACGGCCTTTCCAGGGCTTGAGAATTTCGTGAGACATGCGGAGCGTGCGGGGAGACATCCGTGCCGGGCCGCAGCCCGGGGGCGCTGCGAATCGTCGCCATATCGCCGTTCATTGGACGCGATCATGGAATGGTACCCTCGCCGAACTCATCCCTCTGACGGGCGACCTCGGAAGGTGGTTCAATTCTTCCATAAGATTTTCGAGAGCGCGCGTGCGAATGCGTTTGTCGCTGTAACGGCACGGCGCAGACGTCGCGCCAAACACCGGCTATCTTCGTTCAAATTCGTGGGATCGCCTCGCCATCGGCAGGGTTGCGGCTTAAGTCCTCGCCACAGCAAATTACGGGATAGAGACCATGATCCGTTCTTCATTCCTCGCGTTGATCCCGCTCGGCGTCGTTGCATGCGGTGGCGCAGAGACGGCGTCGACGCCCGCAGCGCCGCCTGCACAAATCGCCAGTGAGACGCTTGGCGGCGATTGGCGGGTTGATGCGGCGGGGTCGCGCGTCTCCTTTGTTTCAGTGAAGGCGTCGGAGATCGCCGAGGCGCACCACTTCTCCGACCTGTCGGGCGAAGTGTCCGAAGACGGTGCGGCGCGGATCGTCATAGGGCTCGACTCGGTCGAAACGGCGATCGACATCCGCAATGAGCGCATGCGGCAGGTCTTCTTCGACACCGCCACCTACCCTGAAGCTGTCGTGACGGCTCAACTGGATCTCGACAGCTTTGATGCGCTCGAGATCGGCGCCCGAACGCGATCCGCGCTGGAAGCCAATTTGTCCTTGCACGGGGCGGACGCCGCGATCACGCCCGAAGTCTTTGTCACCCGCGCCGCGCCAAACCGCGTCGTTGTGGAAACGGTCGACCCGATCATCGTCAACGCCGCCGATTTCAATCTCGGGGACGGCTTGGCGGAGCTTCAGTCTTTGGCGGGGCTGCCCTCCATTACGCCGGACGTTCCGGTGACCTTTTCGGTGGCCTTTGAGCGTTAATCCGGCCAATCCCGGAACAAGCCGAACCTGACATTCTCAACGAGGGTGTTGGCCGCGAAATGGAGCCGGTCGGCCTCCCCTGTTCGCTCAGCCGCCGCCTGAAAGGCTGTATCGAGTTGGGCGAGGTCCTCGGTCTCGATCAAGAGCTGAAATTCCGGGGTATTGTCAGGCCGGAATCCAAGCTTGCAGCGGAGGAGCCGCCAGCCCGCAATCCGGCCCGTCGCCTTCATGTGGCTGAGAAAGGCGTCCAACGCTTCCGCCAAGGCTGTGTCGCGGACGTCAGAGCGGCGATCGAACCAGATCTGATAAACATCCATGGGCGGCCTCGATTTCGCGCGTGTAATCTTCTAGCCGTCGCAGGTCGGCTCAGCGAGGCGCCCCATTGTACGACACACCAATGCTTACGGTCATGATCCCGTTCCACAATGAAGCGGGAAACGTGCTTCCGCTGTTAGAAGAGATTCATGAGGCGCTCGAAGGGATCGCGTTCGAAGTCATATGCATAAACGACGCGTCAACCGATGCGACCGCCGATGAGCTCTCAGAGGCCGGGTCGGTATGGCCCGACACCGTGAACAGGCTCACCCTCGTTGCGCGGCGGGGCAAGTCGGCGGCGCTGCGTGTCGGGCTGACCGCCGTCCGCGGACACTGGATCCAGCTTTTGGATGGAGACGGTCAGAACGATCCCGCAGACGCGCGGCGGATCTGGGACGAGCTCATCGCAACAAACCCGCCGCCCCGGCTCGGCCTGGTCGCGGGACGGCGCACGAGCCGCAAGGATGGCGCGTTCAAATGGCTGCAATCGCGCATTGCCAATGGCGTTCGGGCCTTTGCGCTTCGCGATGGTTCGACCGACACCGGCTGCGGCTTCAAGCTGATCCGGACCGATGTGTTCCGCGAGCTCCCGTACTTCGAAGCGATGCATCGCTTCTTGCCCGCCCTCGTCCGGCGCACCGGTTGGGATGTCGTTGAGCGCCCCGTGGCTGATCGGCCGAGACGGCATGGGCGATCAAAGTACGGCTTCATCGATCGCCTGGCTGCGGGTCTTTTCGACTTGCTCGGCATGATCTGGCTCGTCCGGCGGGGCCGCTACGGGATTGCCAAGGAGTGGGACGATCCGCGGGAGAACCTCTAGCTTTCGCCCTCCCCACCCGTCCACGCCGCCAGATCGGACAGGATGATCCGACCCGCATCGACATCGACGACCGGGGCTTCAGTCTCGTTGAACGGAACCATGGCCGCGCCGCCGTCGGCGAGTGCGATCTCCAAAATGTCGCCCGCGCCGAAATCGTGCACGGCGATCACCTCGCCGAGCATCGAGCCGGAGGTGTCAAACGCAGCGAGGCCGACAAAATCCTCGACATAAAGGCCCTCGTCATCTACTGGCTCAGGCAAAGCTTCACTCGGCACGTGGACCAGCGCGCCCCTTAGCGCATCCCAATCCTCTTTTTCCCGCGTTTCCGTCGGGGCGACGATGAAGTGTGATTTCGCAGGCCGCCAAGTGCGCGCAACAAACAGGCGTCTCCCCTCTGCATCCAGCAGCGGGCCGTAGGCGAAACACGCCTCCGGTTCGTCCGTGAAGCTCTTCACCCTGACATCGCCGCGTACGCCATGGGCGCCCAGGATCACCCCGACAGCCACAAGACGAGACATCGTCACTGCGGCGAGGCGCAGAGCACGTCGGTTAGCGCCCGGCACTCAAAGCCGGAACACGCAAGCTCTCCGTCGAGATCCGCCGTCTCGCGGACATTTTCGCGGATTGCGCTGAACACCGCCTCGGCGTAGCCGGCCTCCCGGCAGAAGGCGAAGGCCGCGCCCTCGCATTGCGCCGCATCGCCAAGGCAGGAATCGATCGGCAGGCCGTCGGCTTCCGGCGCGGGGAAGAACGCCGAAACCTGGCCCAGTGTCTTTTCGCCGCCATAGGTCGGCCCCCGCCCGCCCCCGCGTCGGCCGTCGTCAAGCCGCTCGCCGTCATAGGGTTGGATGGACACAATTGCGTCGTTGAATTTGAGGGCGCGAAGGTCGGCATAGGATTGCGAGACGACTTCGCAGCGCCCGCGATACTTCGCCTCCGCGCAAATCAGCCACTGGCCGCGATTGACCAAAATCGACCGAACGGAATTAGCGAAACCGATTGCGCCCAGATTTTCGGCCGCAGACTCAACGCCCGTAAAACGCCCGCGGAAGTCCCGACGGTCAAACAGGGCGACCGAGAAGCCGTCCGGTCCACTTTCAAGCGGCGTCCGGTAGATCGACGATATCTCGCCGCTGAGGCCAATCTCGTCCAGGTCGTCCATTGAGCGGTCTAGAAAATCACACCTGGCGGCGAACCCGCGGCGGGTGCAGAGCGCCCACACGCCCTCGTTAATCTCAACACTGCGCGCCTTGTTATTGAAACGCTCGGCGCGCAGATCTGACAGGTCGCCGCTTACGGACAATTGGGTCCCGCCGAAGCGCTTCTTGCTATAAAGCGTGAGCGGTGCTGCTGCGGCCGAGGCCTGTCGAAAGGCGGCAGAGTCGGAATAGGGACGAATGGATGAGATCGCATTGTTCAGGCCGATCTCGGCAAGATCGTCGACGCTGGTGCTCAACACCTCGCAACGCCCCTCGAAGCGGGGGCCTTCGCAGATCTCCCAAACTCCTTCCCGGATATTGATCGAGGAGGCCCGGTCGTCGAACCGCATGGCGCCCAAGCGTTCGACGTCCGTCGTCACAGGCTGCGGCGCGCCGGAATAACGCTGGCCGTCATAGAGTATGGCGCGCGGCCCGCTGTCCTCCTGCGCAACAACGCCAGAGGCGCAAGCTCCGGCGATCGCCAGAGGCGCCAGGAAAATGAGCATTCGCGCGATCGTGTTCATCACGATATCCCCACCGTCTCGATGCGGCTTCTCGAATACTACCCGTCGCGCGAATGGACAATCGTGCGATCAGCTTTCAGCCGGCTCGGCTTCAGCTTCGGCGGCCTCTTCGGCCGGGGCGGCTGCGGCTTCCTCCGCAGCGGCCTTGCGAGCCGCTTCCTTCTCAGCACGCTCTTCGGCGCGCTCCTTCGCCTTTTGACCGGGCTCGCCTTTGTTCGGGTTGCTCCCGTGCTCCCAAGCGTAGACGGGGGCGTCTTGGCCCTCCGGCGTGATCTGGGACAGGAACCGCGCGACGCGGTCCGTCGGCTTCGCGCCCTTCTTGATCCAATCGGCGGCTTTCGCGCCGTCGATCTTCACACGCTCCTCGCTATCCTTGGGAAGGCGCGGATCATAGGTGCCGATCTTGTCGATGAAGCGCCCGTCGCGCGGCGCGCGGCTGTCGGCGACCACCACACGGTAGAACGGACGTTTCTTGGACCCGCCGCGGGCGAGCCGGATTTTGAGGGCCATGGTGTGTTCTCCTTAAGTGTCTTATGGCGTCTCTGGGGGAGTGGTCTCGACCTCGTCGCGGATGCGCTTATGGCCGCGGATCACCTCGGCCACGATGAAGTCTAGAACCTTTTCGAAGAAGATCGGGTCGAGCCCGGAATCCTCTGCGAGCTGTCTAAGGCCCGCAATCTGGCGGGCCTCGCGATCCTTGTCTGCCGGCGGCATGTCATGGGCCGCCTTTAGCTCGCCGACCTGCTGGGTCAGCTTGAACCGTTCGGCCAAGGTATGGACCAGGATGGCGTTCATATTGTCGATGGAGGCGCGCAGCCGCTCGAGTTCGGCGTGGGGGTCGCGGGTCACTTCTTCTTCCCTCCACCCATCGGCGGCAGGCCTTGTCCGCCAAGCCCGGGCAGGCCGTTGGGCTGCAGCGGGCCGCCGCCGAGGCCCGGCAATCCGCCCGGAGGCGCGCCGGCGCCGCCGCCCATTTTTGCGAGGTCTGCGGGGCTGACGCCGGCTGCGCCCATGGCGTTCATCATGCCCTTCATGCCGCCCTTGGAGACCTTCTTCATCATACCGGCCATCTGCTTGTGCATCTTCAGCACTTTATTGACGTCCGCCACGTCGACGCCGGCGCCCGCGGCGATGCGCTTGCGGCGCGATGCGTTCAGGAGGGCCGGCTTACGCCGCTCTTGCTGGGTCATCGACAGGATGATCGCCTCTTGGCGCTTGAGGACGTTCTCATTCAGATTCGCCGAGGCCATGGCCTCTTTCGCTTTGCGCGCGCCCGGCAGCAGGCCCATGACCCCGCCGAGACCACCCATTTTCTGCAGCTGGCGGAATTGTTCGGCGAGATCCTCCAGATCGAACTGACCCTTGGCCATTTTCTTGGCCATGCGTTCGGCTTTTTCAGCGTCGAGCTGGTCGCCGGCCTTTTCAACAAGGGCGACAATGTCGCCGCGGCCAAGGATGCGCCCGGCCAGCCGCTTGGCTTCGAACGCATCCAGACCGTCGAGTTTCTCGCCAGTCCCCAAGAACTTGATCGGCAGGCCCGTCACGGCGCGCATGGAGAGCGCTGCGCCGCCGCGTCCGTCGCCGTCCATCCGGGTGAGGACGAGGCCCGTCAGCTTCAGCCGCTCGTCGAAGCGCTTGGCGGTCTCAACGGCGTCCTGGCCGGTCAGCGCGTCGGCGACCAGCAGGATCTCAGACGGGTCGGCGATCGCCGCGACATCGGCCGCTTCGCCCATCATCTGTTCGTCGAGCGTTGTGCGTCCGGCGGTGTCGAGGAACAGGACGTCGTATCCGCCAAGCTCAGCCGCCTTGAGCGCGCGCCGAGCGATATCGGCAGGCAGCTGGCCTTCGACGATGGGCAAGGACGACACGCCGTCGCCGCACTGGCCGGCGAGCACGGCGAGCTGCTGCATGGCGGCGGGACGGCGGACATCCAGCGAGGCGAGCAGCACTTTCTTCCGGTCGCGCTCCGCCAGACGCTTGGCGAGCTTGCCCGTCGTTGTCGTCTTACCGGAGCCCTGAAGGCCCGCCATCATGATGACGGCTGGCGGATTGTCGATCTTGAGACCGGTCTCCGCGTCCTCGCCGCCCAGCATATCCACCAGGCCGTCGTGGACGATCTTGATGACCTGCTGGCCCGGCTTGACGGAGCGGATGACCTCTTCGCCAACCGCCTGCTCCTTGATCTTGCCGATAAAGTCCTTGACCACCGGCAGGGCGACGTCGGCTTCCAGAAGCGCGACGCGGATTTCTCGAAGCGCGGCTGAGACATCCTTCTCCGACAGCGCGCCACGCCCTGTCAGGCCGTCGAATATGCCGCCGAGGCGGTCTGTCAGCGCGTCGAACATGTGTTCGTCTCCCTGTCCATGTGTTCCTCTCGGAACGTAAGGACGCTTCACTGTCGGCGCAAAGCGATATCGCCCCGCTGAGCGAAACGTCGCCGGGCGGGGGGCCTCGCCAGGCTCGTCTCCAAGTCGGAGGGGCGTCCCGGTCAAAGCGCGCTTGTCGGTTGCGCGGATGTTCCGGCGCTAAAGCACGCGCGCTGTGGAAAATCAACATTCGGCGGCGAACTTGGCCTCGAGCCGCTCCACAGCCGCCTTCGCCTCGTCACGCAACATGGAGAGGATTTGAACGTCGGCCCAGGATCCGTCGGTCATGCGCATGAAAGCGCGCAGGACGCCCTCGCGCTGGGCGCCGAGCCGTTCAAACGCCTCAAGAGCCGCAATGTTGCGGGCGTCGACGGTCCAGGCGATGCGGCGGGCGCCCCATTCGAGGGCGCGCTTCATCAACAAGCATTGGGTCGCCGGAAACACCAACGTGCCGCGCTTCTCCGGCGGATGCCAGCACGAGGAGATGCGAACGCGCCGATGGAGTTCATCTACCAAGCCAAACTCGCAAACGCCGGCGAACCGTCCCTCGGACTGGCAGAACACCGCGAAGGGGACGGTCACGCCGCGGGCGCGGTTCTTTTGCGTCTGGCGGAGATAGGCGTCGAAGTTCACGCCCCCCGGAATAGAAGGCATCCAGCGCCACATATCCTCGATCGCGCCGGATTCGCGGAGGTGGTCCCAGTGCTCAGGCCCGAAAACATCGAGCCTGACGACCTGGTTTTCGAGGCCGGGCGCGTCGAGATCCATCGGCGTATTAACCGAACAGGCCCCTCGACACGCAAATCAATTCCGAGTCAGGACGATCACGCGGCGGCGGTCTCAGCGGTCAAGACGCGGGAGACGGCGTTGACGACGGCGCCAATGCGCAAACCCGCTTGGATCTGCTCGCTCGTCATGCCGGCTTTGCGCAGGACGGCCTCATGGCTGTCGAGACACATGCCGCAGCCGTTCACGGCCGAAACAGCCAGCGAAAACAGCTCAAAGTCGGCCTTGTCGATCCCCGGCGCGCCGATCACGTTCATGCGCAGCTTCGCCGGCAAGGTGGTGTAGACCTCGTTCGAGATCAGGTGCGTGGCGCGGTAATAGACATTGTTCATGCCCATGATCGCAGCCGCCGCCTTCGCGGCGTTCGCGGCTTCAGGGCTTAATTTGTCGGCGGCCTCAGCAGCGATCGCTTTCACCGTCTGGGGCTCGCCCACCGCATAGGCGCAGGCCAGCATGCAACCGTACTTCTGTTGATCCGTCAGGACCGTCTCGTTCGCCAAAGAGCCGAGGTTCAGCTTCAGATCCTTAGCGTAATCCGGCAAAGCGGACTTCAATGTGTCGAGGGACATCAGGACTTCTCCCGTTGAATAACCGTGAAAAAGCCCGCCCCGCGACCGTGCGAGGCGGGCTTATTCGATACATGGACCGGCCTAGGCCGACAGCGTCTCGCCGCAGACGGCGCGGTTGCAGGGTCACAGATCGTCCGTCTGCAGCGCGTCGCGCACGCGCAGCGAGTCATGACGGTTGC
>CAZQZC010000105.1:0-9065 GCA_964597685.1 uncultured Hyphomonadaceae bacterium
TGGCACGGCAAGCACACCAATCTTGTCAGCCGCGATCACGGTTCCTGGCTGTTCCTTGGCGTCATGCTGACCGATGCGGACCTCCCTCCAGACCAACCCGAGGGCGACCATTGCGGCTCCTGCCGTGCCTGCCTCGACATCTGCCCGACCGACGCTTTTCCAGCGCCCTACCAACTCGACGCACGTCGCTGCATTTCGTATCTGACCATTGAGCACAAGGGGCCGATCCCTCCAGAGTTCCGCCCCGCCATGGGCAACCGGATCTACGGCTGCGACGATTGCTTGGCCGTTTGTCCCTGGAACAAATACGCTTCGGCGGCGCGCGAGACGGCGTTCTTCGCCCGGGCTGAGCTGAAGACGCCCGGCCTCGACGAATTGGCCGCCCTGGACGACGCCGCGTTCCGCGACGTTTTCGCGGGCTCGCCCATCAAGCGAACGGGCCGCGACCGTTTCGTTCGAAATGTGCTGGTCGCCGTCGGAAACTCTCAGGACTTGGACCTCGTTCCGAGCGTAGAGAATTTGCTCGACGATCCCTCTCCATTGGTGCGGGGCGCCGCGGTTTGGGCGCTGTTCCGTCTCGATTATGCGCGCTACGACGCCTTGAGAGCCGAGGCGCGGGAGCGCGAGACGGATCCCGAGGTCAAAATGGAATGGGGGCGTTCTGGCGATGAGCGGTGAGATCTGGCTGATTGTGCGCGGCGTCGCCTGGCGGCTTATGCAGGCTTTGATCTTGGGTGTCGTCGCCGCGCACGCTTATGCTGTCGCGCTGATCTGGCTCCCTGTTCCAGACACGCCTTTGATCGTTGGCAAGGCGCTGTCAGGCGTCGATGTCCGGCGCAATTCGACCCCCTTGGAGAGCATATCGCCGAATTTGGCGCTCGCCGTCATCGCCGCCGAGGATACCCGCTTCTGCAGCCATTCCGGCGTCGATTTCGAGGCCGTTGAGCAGGCGCTTAAGGAGCGTCGCGAGGGCGCGCGGACGCGCGGAGCCTCAACCATCACCCAGCAGACCGCGAAAAACGTCTTCCTGTGGAATGGCGGCGGCCTCCCCCGCAAAGGGGTCGAAGCCTGGTTCGCCACGCTGATCGACGGGGTGTGGGGGAAGCGCCGCGTCATGGAGGCGTATCTGAACGTGGCCGAATGGGGCGACGGCGTTTTCGGCGCGGAGGCGGCCTCGATCAAATGGTTCGGCAAGCGTGCGGCCGACGTCACCCGCCGCGAAGCGGCGCTGCTCGCGGCCGTGTTGCCCAGTCCAAACAAGTGGAGACTGGACCCGCCGACACGCTTTGTCCGCAGCCGCGCGGCGACGATAGAGGCCCGAATGCGGGTCGTCGAGCGCGACGGTCTGGCGGATTGTGTTCTGGAGGCGCGCTAATCCAGCTCCGCCAAACGCAGCGCTTCGCGTACTTCCCCGCGCAGGACGAGAACGTCGATGTCCTGCGGGTCTGCGATCATGGCGGCCTCGATGTCTTTCATGGCCTCGTCCGGTTCGCCCCGGCCCAATTTGGCTTGCGCGCGAAGGCGCAGTGTTTCGGCGTCGCCAGGGGCGAGGTCCGCGGCGGTGTCGAGTTCGGTGATGGCGGACTCCCAAAGCCCCAGGAGCATGTTGGCGGAGGCGAGATCCTTGCGTAGCGCCGGATCGTCGGGGCTAAGGCGTACCGCGTTGGCGAGCGTGACCGCGGCCTCCTTGGGCAAGCCGGCGGCCATCCAGGCGTTCCCAGCCTGGGCGAGATAAACCGTGCGATCCGCAATGCTGCCCGCGTCCGGCGCGTTGGCCAGCGCCTCAAGCCGTGCGGCGCCTTCCTCTTCGTTGCCCAGCCCAATCAAGGCGAGGGCGGCGCATTGGCGAGCCAGGGGGCGCGCCCCTTCCGACAGCCAGGCGAGGGCGTCTTCATAGGCGGCCTCCGGATCGGTCTCGATCGTGGTGAGGCACGTGTTCAGCCGAGTGCGCTCCGCTTGAGCCAATTCTGTGGCTGCAGACTGGGACACAAGAAACGTCGCCGCGGCGCTCAAGGCGGAAAGAAACATGGGGGTGGACCCTGTACGATCAGTAAGACGGACGTAAGCTCGCCCCCCGACGAGGGCAATCGATGTCGCACTCAAAGCTGCTATTGTGTCTAGGATATGGCTATTGCGCCCAATATGTGGCGACGCGACTAGATCGCGCGTCGTGGCGGATCGTGGGCACGGCGCGCCGTGCGGACAAGGCGGCGGCGATCCGCCGAGATCAAGTCGAGGCGATGGTCTTTGACGGCGGGGACGCGTCTCAGCTGCCGGTGGAAGGCGCCCATTTGCTCGTCAGCGCGCCGCCGAGTGCGGAGGGGTGTCCGGTGTTTCGGGCGCTTAGGTCCCGCGCCGCCGCGGCCGCGTCGGTCACCTATCTCTCGACGACGGGCGTCTATGGCGATCTCGCGGGCGGCTGGGCGTTCGAGCGTACACCGGTCAACCCGCAAAGCCCGCGTGGGCGCGCCCGTGTCGCGGCGGAGCGCCAGTGGTTCGGTTTGGGCGCGCCTGTCCGGACGGTGCGTCTGCCCGGCATTTACGGGCCTGGCCGTTCGCCGTTTGGCCGCCTGCGCGACGGGAGCGCGCGGCGCATCGTCAAGCCGGGCCAAGTCTTCTCCCGCGCCCATGTCGAGGACATCGCCAGCGCGCTCGTCAGCATGTTGGAACGTTCTGAACTGACAGGCGTGTTCCACATTTGCGATGACGAACCCGCGCCGCCCCAGGACGTGACGGCCTACGCGGCCAGGCTTCTGGGGGGCGAGCCGCCGCCGGAGGTTTCGATTGAAGATGCGGACCTCTCTGCCATGGCGGCCAGTTTCTACGCGGAGTGCAAGCGCGTCTCGAACGCCCGCGCCAAGGCCGCGCTCGGCTGGCGGCCGGAATTCCCGACCTATCGCGAAGGCCTTCAGGCCGTGCTCGCCGCGGAAACCGTCAATTGAGCCGTCATATCCTCGCAGGTTGAGATCAGGCGTTCAATGTCTTGCTGACGCGACAGGCGATGGTCGCCGTCCTTCAGCAGGGTGAAGAGAATGTCGTCTGAGGTGATCGCGTTCATGAGCTTGAAGGCGTGGCGCCAGGGCACGTCCGGATCCTTGCGCCCCTGGAGGATCCTGACGGGGCCGTCAAAGGCGATTGGCTTGTCGAGGAGCGACCAGGTTGCGCCATCCTCGATCAGGGCGCGCGTGATCGGATAGGGGTCGCCATATTCGGATGGGCGCATGTGAACGCCGTGTTCCAGGATCTCGGACTGCGCCTCGGGGCTGAATTCCGGCCACATCAACTTGCTTGTGAAGTCCGGCGCTGGCGCGATCAGAACGAGACCGGCGACGCGCTCAGGCCGGGCGAGCGCCGCCAACAGAGCCAGCCAGCCCCCCATGGACGAGCCGACGAGGATCTGAGGGCCGTCGGTCAGCGCGTCGATCGCCGCCAGCGTGTCGGCGCGCCAAGTGGTGACTGTTCCGTCCGCGAATTCGCCGTCTGAGAGTCCGTGGCCGGAATAGTCGAAGGCGAGGAAGCCCAAGCCCGCTTCCGCGGCCCAGGCCTCTAACGCCAGGACTTTCGTACCCGACATGTCCGACTTGAACCCTGAGAGCCAGACAAGACCAGGTCCGCGCTTGCACGGCTTGGTGCGACGGTACGCCAGCCGACGCCCCTCGCGTGTTAGGAGATGTTCCGCATTCATGGACGCCCTGATAGAGTAAAGCGAATCGAGGGTGAAGCGCCGATCAGCGGCGCAGGCGAAAGACACGCGTGCCAGAGCGTCCCGATCTTACAGGCCGAACGCTTCTCCAGGTCATTCCCGAGCTCGACGCGGGCGGTGCGGAGCGAACGACGTTGGAAGTCGCCGCCGCGATCAAGGACGCCGGCGGACGCGCCTTGGTCGCCAGTCGCGGCGGGCGGCTTGAGGACGAGTTGAAAGGCCTCGGCGGCGAGCTTGTCCGACTGGATATGAAATCGAAGAACCCTCTCGTCGTCGCATCGAATGCGCGACGTTTGGAGACATTGATCGCAGCCGAAAGCGTCGACCTCATTCACGCTCGATCGCGCGCCTGCGCGTGGAGCGCCTGGATAGCGGCGCGCCGAACCAGCACGCGGTTCGTAACGACAATCCATGGCGCCTATTCAAGCGGCGGTCTGCTGAAGCGGCGCTATAATTCGGTTGTGGGCAAAGGCGATCGTGTGATCGCAAACTCTGATTGGATCGCAGCGCGCGCCCGGACGGAGTACGGTGTGGATCCCGCGCGCTTGGCCACCATTCCGCGCGGCGTCGATCTTGCACGCTTCGACCCGAACGCCGTCTCGCGGGAGCGGATCCGCGACGCGCGGCGTGCGTTCGGGGTTCAATCGGACGAGACGCGACGGATCCTGTTCTTCCCGGCGCGGCTGACGTCGTGGAAAGGCCAGCACATCGCGGTCGACGCCATGGCCGCGTTGGCGGAGGACGAGATCGACAGGACGGTTCTGATCTTTGCGGGAGACGACCAAGGGCGTCGGGACTATGCCCGCCGGCTGGACGATCGGATCGACGCCTTTGGCCTTAAAACCTCTGTCTGGCGGATCGACCACGTCGCCGACATGCCGGCCGCGCTCGCCGCGAGCGACATCGTTCTGGCGCCGTCGGTTCGGCCCGAAGCCTTCGGCCGCATTGCGGTGGAGGCCGGCGCAATGGGCAAGCCGGTGATTGTCAGCGATCATGGCGGGGCCCGCGAAACGGTCGTTGACGGCGAAACCGGCGTTCGCGTCGCGCCGGGCGATCCCGCCGCCTTGGCCGGGGCCATTCGGCTCTTGATGTCGCTCAAGGGACCGGCTTTCACGTCGATGGGCGAGGCGGGTCGAAAGCGCGTGTCAGAACGCTACACCACCGCCGGACTTCAGGCCGCCACACTCCGCGTTTATACTGATCTCTTGGACGCCGACAGCGGGAGTCGCGCGGAATGAAGTTGAGCGAGGTCAAAGCGGCCAATCCGGGTCAGGAAGCGCGGCGCGTGCTTGTCGTGAAGCTCAGCGCGCTGGGCGACTTTGTTCTTGCGCTGGGCGCCATGAGAGCCATTCGCGACGCGCATCGCTCAGCCCGAATCACCCTGCTGACGACACCGCCCTTTCAGGCGTTCGCGCAAAAATGCCCTTATGTCGATTTGGTTGAGACCGATGGCCGGCCGGATGGGATGAAAGCGACCGCGGCGCTGATCGGGCGCATTCGGAAAGAAAAGTACGACATCGTCTACGATTTACAGACGAGCGGCCGAACGGCGAATTATTTCAAGGCCATGAACCTGCCGGGCCGCCGACCGCCGCTCTGGTCGGGCCACGCCGAGGGCTGCGCCTTTCCCCACGACAATCCGCATCGCGCCGGCATGCACACGATCGACAGGTTGGCCGAGCAGCTGGTCTGCGCCGGCGGCGGGCCGGCGGGCGGGTATCCGCCTGGAACGGAGCCCATGCCGGATCTGTCTTGGATCGAACCTGCGCTCGGATACCCGCCGCGTTTGAAGCCCGCCTATTTCGGGCTCGAACCGCCCTATGCGCTCATCATTCCCGGCGCGTCAGCGCATCGCGAGGCCAAGCGGTGGCCGGCGGAACGCTTCGCCGATATTGCGGGGCGCTTCGCGGACCTCGGTGTCGCGCCCGCTGTGATCGGCGGAAAGCCGGAAAGCGGCGTCGCTCACGATATTCTGCGGTTGGAGCCGCGGGCGAAAAGCCTGGTCACGCGCACCGATTTGTTCCAGCTCGCCGCCCTCGGACGCCACGCTTTGATCGCCGTCGGCAACGACACTGGCCCGATGCATATGGCGACGCTTGCCGGTTCGCCCGGTGTCGCGCTGTTCGCGACGACGGAATCCGACCCGGATCAAGCCGCCCCGCGCGGCGCTCCGGTCATCGCGGTCCACGCGCCCGTCCTGGGCGGGCTTGCCGCTGACGATGTCTGGCAGGCTGTGCGCGCCCTTGGCGTCCTTCCCGCCAGCGCGCCGGCTTGAAGATTTGCGCGTGAATCGGCATATCCTTCACAGTTGCAACAATCGAAAGGAGAGCAGCTATAGCTCGCAGACCTCATGCGGCCGCGCCCGCGAAGAAACCGACCGGACCGCGCACAAACGACGAAATACGTGTCCCACGCGTTCTTCTGATTGACGAAAATGGCGACAAGCAGGGCGAGATGCCGACCGCAGCGGCGTTGGACGCCGCCAGAGAGGCGGGGTTAGACCTCGTCGAAGTCGCCCCGGACGGCGATCCGCCAGTCTGCAAGATACTCGACTATGGCAAGCTGCGTTTCGAGGAGCAGAAAAAGAAGGCCGCTGCGCGGAAGAAGCAAAAGTCCGCCGACCTCAAAGAAATCAAGATGCGCCCGAATATCGACACCCATGATTACGTGGTGAAGACCAAGGCGATGACCCGCTTCTTCGAAGATGGCGACAAGGTGAAGATCACGCTTCGCTTCCGCGGCCGGGAAATGGCTCACCAGCATCTTGGCATGGAGCTGTTGAACAAGGTCCGTACCGAATTTGACGAGGTCGCCAAGGTGGAGCTCGAGCCGAAGCTTGAAGGCCGCCAGATGACCATGGTCATGGCGCCGCGCTGATCCGGTGGCGACACCGCCAGCCCACGGCTATTCAGGCAAGCCGCTGTTTCAAAAGATCGGCGTAAAGCCAGGCATGAGGATTGGCGTCGTCATGGCGCCGCCGCATTATGCCGAACTTATGGCCGGCGCGCCCAGTGGTGTTGAGTTCCAACACGCCCGCGCCGCCGCCGATTTAGGGGTGGGGGCGGACATCGTTCATGTCTTTTGCGCAGACGCCGCCGCGCTGGAGGCGAGCTCGGCGCTTGCGCTTCAGGCGATCGGGGCCGGCGGCATGCTGTGGGTGTCGTGGCCGAAGAAATCCTCAAAGCTGTTCAAGGACCTGACCGAAGACGGCGTGCGCGCCGCGGTGTTGCCGGCGGGATGGGTGGATGTGAAAGTCTGCGCCGTCGACGCGGATTGGTCCGGTCTCAAATTCCTGAAACGCAAAGCCTCGTCCTAAGGCAGCGCGTCCACGGCCCTCTGGACGGCTTCGGGATCTGCGAAGAACAGCGCATGCATGCGCCGACCGGGCAGGAAGGTGAACGCGCCTGCGATGATCAGAGCGCCGAAATAGGAGCTGATCAGCGGCCATTTGTGCCGGTTCTTGTCTTTCAGGATGAGGATGCCGACGAGGCCTGAAATGACCCCGCCTAACGTCATGGGTATGAAGATGTGGATCCAGCTCATGCCCTTCAGGCTGAGATACTCCAGGCCCGACACCTCGCCGGAGCGCATGAAGAAGGCGGCCGCCGCCGTGAAAATCATCAACGCCGCATAGGCCGCGCCGAGGGATCTGTGCGGAATGTCGCCCTTCCGGCGGGCGAAAATCACGATTCCCAGAAAAAAGGCGAGGGTCGCTGTCGCCCAATGCAATTGAATCTCCAGGCCTGACAGCCTCCAAAACACGTCCCAATTCATCGTCTATTCGTCCCCTGGATGTGTCGCCCGATATTGAGCGTGGCGTCGCGTCTGCGCCGCCGTCAAGCGATCGCGCCCTTTTGCTTGATTCCTGAACGTCTTGGCGTCATAAGACGCGCTTTCGAGCTGACGGGGCGAACGGCATGCCCCCAGGCTCATGAACGGAAGACGGCCGCCCGGCCCGCCGGGTGCGCGCTGTCGCACAGGAGACCGAAATGCCGAAGATGAAGACCAAGAAGGCCGCCGCGAAGCGGTTCAAGATCACGTCCACGGGCAAGCTGAAGCATGGCGTGGCGGGCAAGCGCCACCGCCTGATCAGCCACAACGGCAAATACATCCGCCAGAACCGCGGCACCGACGTCGCGTCCGACGCGGACAAGCCCCGCGTCATGAAGTGGCTGCCTTACGGCCTCGACTGATCTCGAAACCAACACACCGCACGGACACCTGACCCATGCCCCGCTCACGCAACAAGGTGCCGGCCCACGCCCGGCACAAGAAGATTCTGAAGGCGGCCAAAGGCTATTACGGCCGCCGCTCCAGCAATTTCCGCACGGCCCATTCCGCCGTCTGGAAAGCCGGCCAATACGCCTTTGTCGGCCGCAAGCAGAAGAAGCGCACGTTTCGCTCTCTCTGGATCCAACGGATCAACGCCGCCGTCCGCGAACACGACGACAGCTTGACTTACTCCCGCTTCATCGACGGCCTGTCCAAGGCCGGCGTCGAAGTGGACCGCAAGGTCATGGCCGACCTCGCCATCCACGAGCCGGACGCCTTCGCCGATCTGGTGGAGAAAGCGAAGGGCGCGCTGGCTTAAAACCGGTTCCGCTTCGCCGCTTTCTCCGCTAATCCGACCGCGCTGAGCGGGGCGGATAAAGCCCCGTTGCGCCAAACGCCACGGGGCCTTGCTGATGTCAGACATCGAGACAATCGAAACCGAAGCGCTCGCCGCTATTGCGCAGGCGGCCGATCTCGACACGCTGGACAAAGTCCGGGTGGCCGAGCTCGGCAAGAAGGGCCGCGTCTCCGCGCTTATGAAGACGTTGGGTGGGATGGATCCCGACGACCGCCAGATCCTGGGGCCGAAGCTCAATGCGCTGAAGACCCGCGTCGCCGATGCGGTGACGGCGCGCAAGACGGCCTTGGAAGACGCCGCCCTCGACGCGCAAATCGCGCAAGACACCCTCGACCTCACCTTGCCGAGCCCGCCGGAAAGCATCGGCCGGCTGCACCCCGTGATGCAGGTCTTCGAAGAGCTTGCGGCGATTTTCGGCGATATGGGCTTCGCCGTCGCCGAAGGGCCCGACATTGAGGACGATTGGCACAATTTCACCGCGCTGAACTTCCCGCCCGGCCACCCCGCGCGCGAGGACCACGACACGTTCTTCATGAAACCGGACGCCGCCGGCGACCGGAAAGTCCTGCGCACCCACACAAGCCCCGTTCAGATCCGCACCATGCAGTCGCAGTCGCCGCCGATCCGCATTATCGCGCCGGGCCGCGTCTACCGGAACGATTGGGACGCCACCCACACGCCCATGTTCCACCAGATCGAAGGCCTGGTGATCGAAAAGGGCGTCCATATGGG
>CAZQZC010000106.1:0-8990 GCA_964597685.1 uncultured Hyphomonadaceae bacterium
CCACGACCGATCCGGCTGCGGCCGTCCAGCCATATATCCGTCGCGAAATCGCACAGGCTGCGGCTCGGATAACCGAGATTGCCGGCGATCACGCCGATTTTTTCGGGTTTCGCTGAGGGAGCGCCCGCCTCGATCCATGCTTGGCGGCCGGAATGCAGAAGCCACTTAAACAGCGGGTCGAGCGTATCTGGATCGGCGCCGATGTGATGGAAATCCGATGGATTGAACGCGGCGTCGAAGTTCGTGACATAGCCGCCCCGGAAAGCCATCGCTTCGGCTTCGTCCGGCGTGACGCCCCAATAACCTTCGGGTGCGGGACCTGTGAGATCGCGTCCCTCGAGCACCGCACTCCACAGATCGTCCGGCGTTAGAGCGCCGGGTAGGACGCAGCCGCGGCCGACAATGGCGACGGGCTCGAAGGCGGGGTCAGCCATCGGGCATGGCGCTCCCCACGCACACTTCAACCGGGCAATCGGAGCCAAGCGCCATGAGGTCTGCGAACACGTCCGCGCCGGCCTGGCGATCGATCAGGTCTATCCCGGCCGCCTTGAAGCTCGCACGGAGGGTGTCGTCCACCATGCCGCCATCCCAGGGACCCCAGTTGATCGAAACGGTCCCGCAAGCGGGATTGGCCTGCTTGAGCGACCAGGCAACCCGGTTCAGGACCTCGTTGGCGGCGGCGTAATCGGCCTGACCAATATTACCATACCGGGCGGCGGCCGAAGAGAAGAGCGCGATCCGTTTCAGACGATCAGGGTCCAAGGCGTCCAATAAAGTTTTGAGGCCGGCGACTTTCGGCGCGAAGACGCGGGCCACCTGGTCCGGCGTTTTGTCCGCCAAACGCTTGTCCGCCAAGAGTCCAGCCCCGTGAACGAGCCCAGTCACTTGGCCGAACGCGCGCTCCGTCTGTTCGACGGTTTTGGCGACTGATCCCGCATCGGCGGCGTCGGCCGTGATATAGATGCCGGGCGCGCCGTGCGCTTCGAGCGCGGCGAGCGTTCGGCGAACTTCGTCGGAGGCGGCGATGGCTTTGGCCCGTTTGGCGATCTCCTTCGGCTTGGCCCCAACTCCGGCCTGGCGCGCCAGGGCGCCGCGCAGGGCGAATTCGTCCAGTCCGGGGGTAATGTCTGCGGGCCAGTCGACCAGCGGCGTCCGCCCCATCAGCGCAAAGCGCGCCTGTGTGCGCGCCGCCAGCGCCACCACGCAATCGGCCGTCACGCCGCGTCCGCCGCCCGTAACGATGAACACGTCCTCGGCGTGGAGGTCGCCGCTTGGCGACGTTGGGGTCGGAGACCAGGCCACGCCTGTCTGGATGACGCGTCCAGAGGGCGACAATCCGACCATAGGCGCGTCGCCGCCTGTCATCAGTTCGTCGACGAGTTCCGCGGCTGCGCGGTCCGGACCGAATTCCGTGATTGCGAGGTCGATCGCCCGGATTGTCGCGCTTGGCCACTCCTTTGCGGCGGTCTTGGCGATCGACGACAAGCCCCCAAGCCATGCTGCGGGGCCGGTCGGCGCGAAGCGGCCGCCGGTGTCCTGGACGGTGACCAGCAGGCCGCCGGTTTCGGCGTAGTGCGGGGCCAGGCTGCGCGCGGCGGCGATGGCGTTGGCGTGGAAGCCCAAACTGTCGCTCGGGTCGACGTCGCCGAGTAAGATCACAGCGCGGGCTTTGCCTGAAACCGCGTTGCGGATCTGGGACTGGACGCCTGCTTCGGCCAGGCGTTTTTGAAGAGCGCGTGGGAAGCCGGACCCGCCGCCGATGAGCTCAATCTCAGCGGCTTCTCGCAGGCCGGACGTCACCTGGCCTGGAGCGGGCGATTTCGCACAATCGACCCGTTCGAGCTGGGGCCGTTCGTTTTGGGGGCGAGCAATTACGCCGTCTGTCGGCGTATCGCCCCTTAGCCAAAAAAATCGGCGATCTTCCGGATCGTGCGAAGCTCTCCGATTTGGGATGGGTCGATGTCGGGCAGATTGGGCGCCTGGTCTTGGAGAGCGGAGAGGATTTCGACTTGTTTGATCGAGTCGACGCCAAGCTCGCCTTCGAGGTCCATGTCGTCCTCGAGCATGTCTTCCGGATAGCCGGTTTTCTCCGCGATCAAGCCGCGGACAAGAGCCGCCATGTCGACCGATTGCGCGGGCTGAGATTGGACCGGCGTCGGTCGGACAGGATCAGGCGTCGATGCGGCGCCGTTGGGCGCCCGCGCAGGGGCGGTGTCGCTCGACCCGGACCCCAGGAATTCGGCGATCAGGCGGATTGATCGAAGCTCGGCGATCTGCTCCGGCGCGACCTCGGGAAGCTCCGGCAGACGCTCCTGAAGGGTGGATAGAATCTCGACCTGCTTGATGGAATCGACGCCGAGCTCGCCCTCCAGATCCATGTCCGGATCTAGCATATCGGCCGGATAGCCTGTTTTTTCCGATACAATTTCAGTGACTAAGCCAAGGTGATCGATTGCCGCGGGCGCCGGGTCGACCCGGGGCGCGACAGGCTCTGGGGCCGGGGCCTTAGTGTGCGGGGATGGGGCGAGCGCCGGAGCCGCATGGCCGTTCGGACCATGCGCGGCGCCGTTCATGACGCCATTCGTCAGGGGCGCCTCACTCAGCGCTCCGTTCACAGCCGGCAAGGCCCCATTCGGCTCTGGCAAGGGCAAAGCCTTTGGGGGCGACGATTGGGTTTGTCGAGGCGCAGCTCCCAGCGCAGCTGCTGCAATATCAAGGAATTGCGCATGTACAGCGCCAGCCATGGCGACGAATTCCGAATGACGCTTCGAGGCTTCGGCAAAGATCCGCTCAGCCGCGGCGTCCGGGGTGATTTGGGGTGAACTCGACATGTGCTGAACTCCAGGATGAGGCGAATGATTGACGAGGGTCGGCGCGGGCGCAGGCTCCTCTGGCGGGGGCGACGGCCGAACGTCCCCGGTCGTCTTTGGTTTCGGCAAGGCGTCTGCGCCGCCTGCGGGGGGATAGGGTTTCCGGTAATTCGCGCCGGTGAGCTCGACGGCATGTTTCGAGGGTTTCGGGGGGCGGGCCGGCGCTGGCATGCCTTCGAATAAACCTGCAATATCAAGATTTACGCCTTCAATCGCGAGGCGCCCGACGCCAGAGAGAAAAGCGGCCAGCCCATCGCCGCCCTTGGCGTCGAGGGCGATGGCTGCGATTGCCGGGTCGTCTGCGATCTGGCCGACCATGTTGCTTAAGACCCGGCCTGGTCCAACCTCGACGAAGGTGCGCACGCCATCTGAGATCATCCGCTCGATGATCTCTCGAAACCGCACAGGCTTTTCGATTTGCGAGGCGAGAAGGCCGCGCATCTGCTTATATGCCAGCGGGTGGCGTTTGGCGGAGACATTGGAATAGACCGGAAAGGCCGCCTTTGAGAACGGAATCTGTTCCAGAGCTTGGCTAAACGGATCGACAGCGCTTGCGACAATCGGCGAGTGAAAGGCCGATGCGACGGGAAGGCGACGCGTCTTTATCCCCAATTCGCTCAAACGGTCGGCCATGGCGTCGATCGCTGAGATTGTTCCAGACAAGACAGCTTGCGTCGGCGCATTGTCGTTTGCCAGCACAACACTGCTCGCATCATCGAGATAGACCGCAATGTCATCGGCGCCCGCTTGGACGGCCAGCATTGCGCCCTCCGCCGTTTCCGCCGCTTTGGCCATCAATTCGGCGCGGGTCTTTGCAACCTGAAGCGCTGCGTCGGCGTCGACAACGCCGGCTGCGTGAAGCGCCATGATTTCACCGAAACTATGCCCGGCGGCGGTGTCTGGGACGAGCTTTGCCTTGTCGAGAACCGCCAGCATCGCGAGACTGGCGGCCGCCAATGCAGGTTGGGCGTTGCGCAGAGCCGTCAGGTCCGCGTTCTGGCGTTCTGCTGTCTCAGCCGAAAACGCCTCTGGCGGAAAGGCGAGGTCGTGTAGCCGCATCGGGCCGGTGGCCGGGTGACGGAAGGCGCGATCCCAGGCTGCACGGGCCTCCGGAAACGCCAAAGCCAGATCGCGACCCATGCCGACATACTGGCTGCCTTGCCCCGGAAACAGAAAAGCGATCTTGCCGGGTTTGGCCGGTTGGCGGGACAAATCGACGCCTGCGGGCAGAGGGGGGACGAGCCCTGGTGCGATCGCCGCCTCGCGAAGGCGCGCCGCCTTGGCCGCGAAGTCGTCCGATGTCGCAGCGACGATGCAGGCGCGGACGGAAGCGCCTCGATCGAACCGCCTATGGCTGGTGTCGGCCTCGATAGCGAGGTCGAGTTCGGATGTGATGTTGGCAATCGCTGCGTCGAGTGCGTCGACAAGGCCAATCGGATCGTCGGCGGAAAAAAGTAATAATTCAGACGACAGGATCCGACTTGGAACGGCCGCGTGCGGGCCCGTGTATTCTTCCAGCGTTGCGTGGAAATTGCTGCCTCCGAAGCCGAAGGAACTGACCGACGCCCGTCTCGGATGATCATCTGATCGGACCCAGGGGCGTGCTGTCGTGTTTGCGTAGAATGGCGACCCGTCCAACGCAGGCGCTGGCGTCTCCACCTTGATCGTGGGCGGTAGGATTTGCCGATTCAGGGCCATTGCGGCTTTGATCAGGCTCGCCGCGCCGGCCGCGGCTTTGGTGTGTCCGATTTGGGACTTTACGGACCCGATCGCGCACCAAGCACTCTCGACATCGCCGCTGGGCGCGAAGACGTGTTTCAATCCGGAAAGCTCCGCGGCGTCGCCGGCCTTAGTGCCCGTTCCGTGAGCCTCCACCAATTCAACGCTGGCTGGACTATAGCCGGCCGCGTCATAGGCCCGTTTCAATGTTCGAGCCTGCCCCGCGGGCAGCGGCGCGTAAATCGCTGTCGCTTTTCCATCGGACCCCGCCCCAAGCCCGCGTATCACGGCGTGAATTTGGTTTGCGTCGCGCTCCGCGTCGCTCAAGCGGCGCAAGGCGACGATACCGAGGCCTTCGCCGAGCATGGTGCCATCCGCCGAGGCGGAGAACGGGCGGCAATCCTCCGTCGGCGAGAGCGCCGGCGTCTTGGAAAAGCACATATACATCAAGATGTCGTTCAGCGTATCGACGCCGCCGGCGAGGACGAGATCGGAATCGCCTGCATGCAATTCATGGATCGCCACCTGCACGGCGGACAAGCTGGAGGCGCAAGCGGCATCGGTGACATAATTACAGCCCCCGAGATCGAGGCGGTTGGCGATGCGCCCGGCGACAACATTCCCCAGCAGGCCGGGGAAGGTGGCCTCGTTCCATTCCGAGAAGTTCTCAGAGATGCGGTCTGCGGCCTCCAGGACTTTATCCTCAGACAATCCCGCTTCGCGAAGCCCCTTGATCCACGCTGGCCGCTGCAGCCGCCCGGCCATATGGGCGACCAATTCCGTGGCGGAGGCGACGCCGAGCACGACGCTCGTGCGCGACCGGTCGATCACGCCGGCCGAACAGGTCTCAGCTTCGGAAAGCGCGGCTTGCGCGACGATCAAGGCGAGAAGCTGCGAGGTGTCCGTCGAACTCAGCTGAGCGGGGGGAAAGCCGAATGCGAGCGGGTCGAACGCCTTCGGGCTAAGAAACCCTCCGCGCCGGCCATAGGTCCGGTCGCGCGCGGCGACGTCGTCATCGTAATAATCCTCGATCAACCAATGGCTTGACGGAACCTCCGACAAGGTGTCCACGCCTTCGACGATATCGCGCCAATAGCCGAGTGTGTCGCCGCGACCTGGAAACATGGCGCCGACGCCAACGATTGCAATCGGCTCGAAGTCCTTCGGCGATCTCACCATGTATGCGCCCTCCAGCGACTAACGATACAAAACAGGTCGGATCTCAAAATCAGCGGGCGGGACCGGCAATCCGGACGCTCGCTTGACTTGAGCGCGCGCCAGGCGGGCTGCGCCGTCGAGAAGGTTCCAAGCGATCTGCTTCACAGTCCGCGCCTCCAAGGGTTCAAGCGGCGTGCCATGAACCCATTCGTTGAAGGCGCCCATGGCCGGTCCGCACCAGATTTGAAAATCGCGTAACCGCTCTTCCTCTCCCTCGCGCGCCCATTGCGATCCCATGAACAAATATCGCCGGAAAACGAGCGCCATCTGCTTTTTCGGATCCCGCAATCCCTTGGCAAGTTCGTCCGGATTGGCATCGGACAAATAGGTGCGGGTCTTGTCCCAGGCCGAGGCGATAGATTCGCCAAGAGCGGTTTCAACGAACCGGATTTCATCCGCCGTGAGATCGCTGAAACCCGAACGCTGGCGGTAAATCTCTGCGAGCTTGGCGCCGCGCACGGCGAAGAGCGTGCCGCGCTTTAGGACCTGAACTTTCACCCCTTGTTCGAACATGTCCGCAGCCGGCGTCATCATGACGTCAGTTGGTCCGGCCTCCGTTAAGAGACGTCGCCCAGCGTCCGACAAGCCGGATTCAATCGCGGCTTGATTGATGGAGCCCGTTAGGATGTAGGCGGCGCCCATTTGGAAGGCGGCAGCCGCAGCATGGGGCGTGCCGATCCCGCCGGCCAAGCCGATGCGGACGCCGTTTAAATCGAGATTATGGTCTTCGCATACCCGACGCCTCGCCTCGCAGATCGACGCGAACAGCGCGCCTGCGGGGCGATTGTCGGTGTGACCGCCGCTGTCGGCCTCGGCTGTGATTTCAGCGGCGACAGGAACCTGGCTGGCCAGGTCGGCCTGGGTCTCGGTCATACGACCGGCGCTGACAAGTTCGCGTAAGATTTTGCCGGGTGCGGGCGCCATGAATTGCGCGGCGACTTCCGCGCGCGAGACCTTTGCGAAGACATGATTGGCTCGCACGATGTCTCCCTGCGGGCCGCGTGCGAGACCCAGAGCAGTGTATCGCACCACATCGGGAGATAATCCCATGAACGCTGAAGCGGAGACGCGTCTGACCCGCCGTTCCATGAAGAGGTCGACGACGGCTGTTTCATAGCCGGGCTGTTGTGGGGAATGGATCAGGTTGGCGCCCCAGGCCGGGGCGTTCAGGCCAAGCTCGGCTTCGATTTCGGCCAAGCCCTGGGCGATCGTATCTGGACGCAGGCCTGCGGAGCCGTAAAAGCCCAGCAACCCGGCGCGAACAGCAGCGGCGACCATGCGGGGTGTCGCAATGCCGCGCGCCATCTCGCCGACCACATACGGAAATCGAGATCCGTGAATTTCGCAGAATAGGCGGTCGCCAAGCCATTCTGGGTAGATATCTGGTAATGATTGGTCGGTGGACGGCTTGGCGCTTTCAGCCGACGAAACAGGGTGAGGTGAAATCGGGCGCGTGCGCGGCGCCGATTGAACTTTTGTCACAGCTGCATTCTGCCAAGCTTAGTTTCGATTTTTATATTCCTGGCATGCTTCGCAAGGACTTGAAAGCGAAACGATGTGTTTTCTCGCCGCAGATATCCGATATGGGCTCAGGGCTGTGTGGCCCACGCAGCAAGTAAGATTGGGATTGACAGACCCGCATAAGAACAAAATAAGAACGAATGTCTATCGACGGAGCCCTTGAGTTCATTAGCGCCGATCTTTTGATACGGCAGGAGCCGCCTTTCCCGTTCGGCCTTGCCCAAAATGGCGTTCACGAGGTTGCGCCCGCCGAATACGGCGACACTGGCGCCGCGACGGGATTTATGTTGGCCGCGGCTGGGGCGGCCCTCGGGCATGGGGCCTGCCTCTGGGTCGTTCAAGGCGCGCGGAGCTTTCAATCTGGCTTGCCGTATGGCTTCGGGCTGCTGGATTTCGGCTTCAACCCAGCTCAGATCCTATTTGTTCAAGCTCGGGCGCTCAATGACGCCCTGTGGGCTTTGGAAGAAGGCTTGAAGTCCGGCGCGGTCGCTTTGGGTGTGGCTGAAATCGAAGATCTCAGCTTCACCGCCAGCCGCCGCCTCACCCTGGCCTCGGCCGCCTCCGGAACCCCGGCCGCCGTGTTGCTGCCCCATCATCGAGACGGCGCTACCGCCGCACACGCGCGCTGGCGTGTCGCAAGCGCTCCGTCGGGTCCTCACGCATATGACAGTCGCGCGGTCGGCTCCAGCCGGTGGCGCGCTGTTCTCCAACGCTCGCGCACCGCCCCCAATGCGGTAGGGCGCGCTTACGATCTGGAGTTCGACCATGAGACGACATCTCTGCGTTTGGTGCCCGAATTGGCCGCTCGACCGGCTACGCCGCACGCGCAGATCGGCCAACCCGTCCGCCGCACTGGCTGATTCCTTCATTCTGGCCGAAACCGGCGCGCAAGGCCGGCGCTTCGCCGCCGCCGACGCTGTCGCTCGCGCGAGTGGGATTGAGCCCGGCCTCAGTGTCGCCGACGCCTGCGCCAGGTTGCCGGGATTAAGAATAGAAGAAATCGACCGCGACGCCGACGCGAAGGCGCTTAACGCCCTGGCCGGTTGGGCGACGCGCTGGAGCCCGCGTGTCGCCGTCGATGGACGTGACGGCCTCTTGCTCGACATTACGGGATGCGCTCGCTTTTTCGGCGGCGAAGACCGCATCCTCGGAGATATTCAAGAGCGGCTCGACGCAATGGGCGTCTCTATCCGATTGGGTGTGGCTGATACGGTCGGAGCGGCCTGGGCGCTCGCCCATATTGGGCAAAATGGAGCCATTGCGCCTTGGGGTGAAACCCGTCAGGCGCTCGCGAAGCTTCCCATGGCTGGACTTCGTTTGTCTGAGCCCGTGCTCAATTTGCTGCGCCGCTTCGGACTTGTCCGCATTGAACAGCTTTATGGCATTGACCGGCGTTCGCTTGCGAGGCGGTTTCAATCCGCTTCGGCGGCCGACCAAGTCGTCTTACGGCTCGACCAGGCGCTAGGGCGACGCCAGGAGCCGATTACACCTTGGTGTGCGCCTCCGGCTTACGAGGCGCGTCTGCCATGTCCAGAGCCAGTCCTGCACACTGAAGGCGTAGCGGCCGGCCTCGCGCGCTTGGTTCGCGACGTTTGCGCCGAATTGGAAACAGGCGGGGAGGGCGCCCGCGAGATCGTTCTACGCGCCTTTCTCTGCGATGGC
>CAZQZC010000107.1:0-8988 GCA_964597685.1 uncultured Hyphomonadaceae bacterium
ATGGGGAGGGTGGCGACCCCGAGCGGCTTATCCCCTTTGATCTGGTGCCGCGGGTGATTTCGGCGACCGAATGGGATCGTGTCGACCGTGGCGTGAAGCAAAGGGCGGAAGCGCTCAACCTTTTCTTGCGAGACGTCTACAATGAGGGCGAGATCCTGAAGGCAGGTATCGTGCCGCGCGGCCTTGTAGAGGGCAACGAAGCGTTTCTGCCTTCGATGAAAGGGTTCTCTCCTCGTCTGGATGTGTACACCCACATCGTTGGGATCGATTTGGTGAGGACGGGTCCGGAGGACTTCTTTGTCCTGGAAGACAATTGTCGAACGCCGTCCGGCGTCTCCTACGTTCTGGAAAACCGCTCGGCGATGACGCGCCTTTTCCCAGAATTGTTCGAGCGCGGCGATATCAGGCCCGTCGACACCTATCCGGCCCTTCTGCGGAAGACCCTGGCTGAAGCGGCCCCGCCTGCGTGCAATGGCGCGCCAAACATCGTCGTCTTGACCCCGGGCTACTACAATAGCGCCTTCTACGAACACTCCTTCGTTGCGGACGAGATGGGCGCGCCGCTGGTGGAAGGTCGCGACCTGTTTGTCGAGGACGGCGCAGTCTATATGCGCACCACGCAGGGGCCTGAGCGGGTCGACGTCATCTATCGCCGGATAGACGATCCTTTTTTGGACCCGGAGGCGTTCAGGCCAGATTCAACCCTCGGTGTGCCGGGTCTGATGTCGGCGTATCTGGAGGGCGGGGTAACTCTCGTCAACGCGCCCGGGGCCGGCATTGCCGACGACAAGGCGCTTTATTGCTACATGCCTGAGATCATTCGCTTCTATCTGGGTGAAGACGCGCTCATTCCGAATGTCGAAACCTTTCGCTGTAGTGAGCCGGACGCGCTCGCCTACGCGCTGGAGCACATAGACGAACTCGTCTTCAAGGAGGTGCATGGGTCCGGCGGCTACGGCATGCTGATCGGGCCCGCCGCGACAAAGGACGAAATCGCGGCATATGCAGAGCGCGTGAGAGCGGATCCCAACGGTTTCATCGCTCAACCTACGCTGTCGCTGTCCACGGCCCCGACCCTCGTGGACGCAGGAATTGCGCCGCGTCACATCGATTTCCGCCCGTTCGCCCTCGTCGGGAAGAAGGTGCGTCTGACGCCCGGAGGCTTGACGCGCGTCGCCATGCGTGAAGGATCTCTCGTCGTGAATTCCAGCCAGGGCGGCGGGGTCAAGGATACTTGGGTCCTCGGCCAATGATGCTGAGCCGAACCGCCGAAAACCTCTTCTGGCTCGGCCGCTATATGGAGCGTGCAGAGAATGTTGCGCGGCTGGTGGACGCCGCGCGCCTCATGGCCGCCTTGCCCCGGGAGACGGGTGCGCCGCTGTCGAATGAATGGGCCTCAATCATGATCGCCGCTGGCGCGCGGGAGATCTATGGCGACGCCGTCGACCGCGCAAACGCAGGGATGGCGGTCGATCATCTCTTCTTCGCCGAGCAAAACCCTTCCAGCCTCCGCAATTGCATCGCCGCGGCGCGGGAGAACGCCCGCGCGACCCGAACCGCGTTGACCCAGGAATGCTGGGAAGCGATCAACGGCGCGTGGAGTGAATTGCGGACATGGGAAAGCTTCTCCGCCGGCGGCGCTGGGCTCGCCGACAGGATCGACTGGATCAAAGCCCAATCGGCTTTGTTCCGCGGGGCCGTAATCGGAACCATGATGCGCTATGACCACTACAATTTCATCGAACTCGGCGCAGCAATCGAACGAGTCGACAGCACCGCTCGCCTGCTTGACGTAAAGTACCACGTCCTCCTGCCGAGCGTGGACGATGTCGGCAGCAGCGCGGACCATTATCAATGGCTGTCCTTGCTTCAGGCTTCCACTGCACAACGCGCCTATTACTTCGCCACCAAATCCGAGGTCACAGCGAGAGGCGTTGCAGCCTTCTTGATCTTGGAGCCGCGCTTTCCCCGTTCGATCCGTTTCAACGTCGCGCGTCTCGTCGAAACACTCAAAGATCTCGAAGCTTATTATGGCCAGCCCGCCAGCTGCCAAGATGAGGCCGAATCGTTTACCGAGGACCTGGAAAGCCGATCGATCGACGATATCTTCGCCGTCGGCCTACATCAGTTCCTGACGAGCGTCATCGAACGGAACTACAATTTGGCGGAGGCTTTGGGGCGGGCTTACGGTTTCGCGCCGATCATCAGCGGGACTGCGGGGGCGGATGACACACAAGGACAATGAGAACCATTTCGCACGAGCCTTTGCTCCACAGGCGGCGCCCAATACTGCAGCCCCTTTTCTGATACAGGACCCATTGATGACTTATTGCGTCGCGCTCAAGCTGAATGAGGGGCTAGTCTTCCTCGCCGACACCCGCACGAACGCAGGTGTCGACAATGTATCGCGGGTGAAAAAGCTGTTCACTTGGCGCCAGCCCGGCGAGCGCTGCATTGCAATGATGACGGCCGGAAATCTGGGCGTCACCCAGGCCGTCATCTCGGAGCTGAATGAGCAGCTTCACCGACCCCGCGACAACGAGACTAATCTTTTCAATGCTGCCAGCATGTTCGACGTCGCCCAATTGGTCGGCGAGAAGATGCGTTCGGTCCAAGCTGAATTTGGTCCGGGGCTCGCGGCGCGTGGGGTTGATTCGGGCGCGTCGATCATCGTCGGCGGCCAGAGGCTCGGCGGAACACCACGGCTGTTTCTGGTCTACGCGGCAGGTAATTTCATCGAGGCTATGGACGACAATCCGTATTTTCAGATCGGCGAGCACAAGTACGGCAAGCCGATCCTCGACCGCGTTATAAGCGTCGAGACGACCATGCAGGACGCCGTGATCTGCGCGCTCCTCTCTATGGATTCCACGATCCGTTCCAACCTCACTGTCGGCATGCCCCTCGATCTCGCTGTCATGCGCCGCGACGCTTTCGATTTCGAACAGAGTCGGCGTATCGAAGCGGAGGATCCCGCTTTTCGCGAGTTCTCCGAGCAATGGTCGCAGCAACTCAGAGGCGCTTTCTCTGTGATGCGGACCATGGTTGTTTGATGTTGTCCTGGATCTTGCGATCCATCAGGTGGAACTCAGTCACACCGACGCCTTGACCGGTGGCGAGGAGACGAAAAACCGTCTCCAGCCGAAAGGCTGAAAGCTGTTCGGCTTATCTGCGGTCTTGCGTTTCTGGTCAGGACACCGAAGCTAAGTCCAAGTGTCTAGGGTAGCTTGGGATTGAATCTAGGGGGCGAGCATGCGGGCTTGGAGCATATTTGGGGCTTTGATCGCGGTCATCGCGGTTTGGAGCATGTCGACTTGGTCTGTGACGGCGGAGACAGACGACGGTAAATCTCCCGCGCTCGCATCCCTTCCGCTTCGACTTATCGGCCCCGCTTATCCCTCCGGACGGATCTCGGATTTCGCCTTCTTTTCCGGCGGCTCCCATCATTATCTGGTTGCGACGGCGTCGGGGGGGCTCTGGCGCACCAAAAACAATGGCGCCACTTGGTCGCCAATTTTCGACAAGCAAGGTTCTTATGCGATCGGGGTGGTCGAGATCGCGCCGTCCGATGAAAACATCATCTGGGTGGGCGCGGGCGAAAACAACGCGCAGCGGTCAGTCGCGTTCGGCGATGGTGTTTACAAGTCCACGGACGGCGGCGCGACGTGGACGAATATGGGTTTGGGAGACTCAGGTCATATCGGCCAAATCTGGATCCACCCGACTGAGCCTGAGACGGTGCTTGTCGCAGCCCAGGGCCCCCTTTGGTCGGATGGCGGCGACAGGGGGCTTTACAAGACGACAGACGGCGGTGCGACTTGGAACCTGCTCCTGGAGGTCGACGAACATACCGGCGTCAATGAATTTGTCGTCCACCCCGACAATTTCGATGTGATCGTCGCGTCGACCTATCAGCGTCGGCGTCATGTATGGGTGTTGATCAATGGCGGCCCGGGCTCGGGCATACGCCGCACAACCGACGGCGGCGAGACATGGACGGAGATTTCGGCGGGACTGCCGAGCCAAGATATGGGCCGAATCGGCCTTGCCAGCGCACCGTCTCAGCCAGACATGGTCTACGCCATCATCGAGGGCGCGGACGACGAACAGGGCGTCTACCGCTCAGTCGACTTCGGGCAGAATTGGGCGAAGCGATCGGGCCACATAACAACCAGCCCTCAATACTACAATGAGATCGTCGTCGACCCCGAAGACGAAAACGTCCTCTACTCGCTGGATACGTTCACATCGCGGTCCGAGGATGGTGGCGAAACTTTCTCACAGATCAGCGCCGCGCATCGCCACGTTGATGATCACGCGCTGTGGATCGATCCCAACAACACCGACCATTTGATCATCGGAGGCGACGGCGGCGTTTACGAAAGCTGGGATCGCGGGGAGCTGTGGCGGCACATCGACAATTTGCCCCTCGTTCAGTTCTACCGGATCCAGCCGGACAATGCAGAACCATTTTACAATGTCTGCGGTGGAACGCAGGACAACAACTCGCTTTGCGGCCCATCGCGGACGACCGTGAAGCACGGGATTACGAATTCCGACTGGCACATTGTGTTGGGGGGAGATGGCTATAAGCCGCAAATCGATCCCCGCGACCCGAACATCGTCTACACCCAGTACCAGTATGGCGGACTTGCACGATACGATCGCCGGACCCAGGAGCGCGTGTTCCTGGCGCCCCAGCCGCCGACGGGCGAGCCTGCTTATCGGTGGAACTGGAACACGCCGCTTTTGATCAGCCCGCACGATCCCGATCGGATTTATTATGCGGCGGAATACCTCTTCGCCTCGGACGACCGCGGCGATAATTGGGAGATCATCAGTCCAAACCTGACCCGCGAGCTCGACCGAAATGCGCTGGAAGTCATGGGGCGCGTTTGGAGTGTCGACGCGGTGGCGAAGAACGATTCCACATCGATCTATGGCGCCGCGATCGCGTTGAGCGAGAGCCCGATTGAGCCTGGGCTCCTTTATGTCGGCACAGATGACGGGGTTATATCGGTCACCGAGGACAATGGCGCGACGTGGCGGCGCACAGAAGCCGTGCGCGGCGTTCCGGACATGACGCTCGTTGAAGACATTGTCGCGTCAGTCCACGACGCGGATGTCGCGTACGCAATCTTCGACAATCACAAACGAGGCGATCATCGTCCTTTCGTGTATCGCACGGAAAATCGCGGTCGATCTTGGACGCAGATCTCTGGAGATTTGCCGGAGCTCGGTGCTGCGCACACGATCGCGGAAGATCACGAGGATCCTGATCTTCTCTTTGTGGGCACGGAATTTGGGCTGTTCTACACCCAAGACGGCGGCGATGAGTGGATACGGCTCAGCGCCAATCTGCCGACGATCGCCGTACGCGATATCGAGATCCAACGCCGAGAGAACGATCTGGTGGTCGGCACCTTTGGGCGCGGCGTCTACATCTTGGACGATTACTCGCCTCTGCGAACACCGGCGGCCGAACTTGAAACGGCCGAGGCCACGCTGTTTCCCGTTCGGGACACTTGGCTCTACGTAGAGGGCGACCTTTGGGGCACATGGGGCGGCGCGCAGGCCTTCAACGGCGACGATTTCTGGTACGCGGAAAACCCGCCATTTGGCGCGGTGTTCACCTATGCCTTGCGCGACGGATTGGAGACCTTGGCGGAAACGCGCCGCGCCGCTGAGACTGAGGTCGGAAAAGAGGGTGGAGACACGCCTTATCCGTCATGGGAGGCGCTTCGGACCGAGGACGCCGAGGATGCCCCGGCGATCATGCTCATCGTATCCAATAGCGCAGGCGACATCGTGCGCCGAGTTTCCGGCCCGGTCGACGCTGGCCTCCACCGCGTCGCTTGGGACCTTCGTCACCCGGCGCCAAACCCGACGACTCTTCAAGAGCGGGAGGCGTCGCCTTTTGGATCGGCTCCGATCGGCCCCCTTGCGGCGCCTGGCGTCTACAGCGTTCAACTCGCCAAGCGCGTAAACGGGGTGGTCACGCCGCTGGGCGATCCCCAGCCATTTGAGCTCAAGCCTCTCGAGCGTAGCCCGGAAACGACATCGGACCGCCGAGCGCTGCTCGCCTTTCAGCAAGAGAGTGCAGATTTCGCACGAACCGTGTTCGGCGCCGTCCAGGCGTCCGGCGAGCTTCGAAACCGTATCAACCACGTCAAGGCCGCGATCGAGAGCGTGCCGGCGTCGGTCGCGACGCAACGGGCTCAAATTCAAGCGCTAGAGGCGCGCCTTGATGGGGCGGATATAGCGCTAACAGGCGATCAAACGCTGACGAGCCGCAATGAGCCGGCGCCTTGGTCCGTCAGTGCGCGCGTCGGCGAAATCATCGGATGGGGTTGGAGCAACCAATCAGACCCGACAGGCTCCAGCGTGGCCGCGCTCGCCCTCGCAAAGCAGGAGTTCACGCAGGCGCTCACCGAACTGCGAGAGATTGAGGCGGGCTTGGTTGCGCTGGAGAACGAGCTTGTGCGGTTGGGAGCTCCTTACACGACAGGCCGCGGCGTATCAGCAATTCCTACGCCTGAGTAACGGCCTTTGCGGATATCTTGGCCCGGTCGCAATCGGCGGCTGAACGCCCACGGCGCCGTCGCCGCGTGAAAAGCGGTCTTGAGGCCAGCTTTGATTTGGGGACGCTTAGGGGACGCTCGCCACCCGTCTTCGGATCTCATGCAGCGAGAACGAGGACGACTCGTCGTCCCCCGAGTGTTCAAACGAGATTTGCTCCAGGCTCGAGGACGGCATGTCGGATATCAGCCGCCAATAGGCGCTGGCAGGCGATCGCGTCGCCAAGCTCTGAACCGACCCCACGGGACAGTGGACAAAGCCATACGGCCAAAGATGGTGGAGCCAGGCGGAATCGAACCGCCGACCTCTTGAATGCCATTCAAGCGCTCTCCCAACTGAGCTATGGCCCCGGGCGCCCCGGACTTTGGGAAGCGCTGGAATGCCGACTGCCGGACGCGAAGTCAAGCGGCGTCGGCCTGCGTCTTTGGCAGATGCGGTCGCGTTCCGTTGCGCTCCTAATGGCTTGCGCAACGTCTGTCGCAATGCGAAGGGCCGAGCAGAGAGCCTTCAGATGACCTTACGCCCGTTTCACCTTGCATTTCCTGTCCACGACCTAACCGCCGCGCGGACTTTTTATGGGGGCCTGCTCGGCTGCTCCGAAGGGCGAAGCTCAGAGTCGTGGGTCGACTTCGATTTTCAAGGCCATCAGATCGTCGCGCATCTGTCGCCCGAGGCGTGCGAAGGGGCTGCAACGAATGCCGTCGACGGAGAAGCCGTCCCTGTTCGCCATTTCGGACTGGTGCTGGACATGACCTCATGGCGGGTTCTGGCCGACCGGCTTACGGCGGCGAACGTCTCCTTTCTGATAGAGCCTCAAATCCGCTTCCAAGGCGAGCCAGGCGAACAGGCGACCCTGTTTCTCGCCGACCCGAGCGGCAACGCGATCGAGTTCAAGGCGTTTGCAGATTTGGGACATTTGTTCGCGCGTTGAGCCGCAATGTCGGGGAAGCCTGCGGGATCCCTTTGCTAGTGGTGACCCCTTGAATCTGAAAAAGAACACCTGCGGACGCCTGTGTTGCCCGCTCCCGTGTCACGCCCGTAGGGGCTGGATTGGCTATCGCGTCGACCTCTGATAAATTTAGATGAGTAGTTGGCGGCGATCGGGGTGGACGTAATTCGACGAGCATTCGCCTACTTTTTCCTTCTCGTGGTTGCCCTGCAGGCTCGTGCGATGGCTCAAGGCGTGGACCTAGGCTCTTGCGCTATTGAAAAACAGCGTGTGCGCTGTTTAGACGGGGCTAAACGAACGATTTGGATGAGCCCGGCGGATTACGCCCGGGCCATTGAAGCAGCTCAGAGCGCGAATGCGGGGACATCCGGCGCCCAGGGCCTTCCGGATCTCGTCGCTATTCTCAACACTGTAATTGCCGCTGACTCTCGGAGCTGGTTCTTTAATCGCTATGATCACGGCAGCGTAAACAATGTGCGCGTCACCGAGCGATCGCCGGACGGCGCGTCGATCAATGTTTACGCCGATTACACATTCAATGGCGGCCGGGCGGGATATGTCGAAGTGTCAATCTCGCAGGGCCGGGTTGAGTGCCTGCAATTTTGGGACAGTCCACGATGTAGGCCAATCGGACAATCCCATGCACAGGACTTGATCGGCGCCGCTTTGGCCGGCGTGGCCAGCGCGGCGAGCTCCACAGACCTCGGGCCTTCGCCGGCGGGCAATTGCCGTCGCGTCTGCGTGCCGTCCCAGTCTACAGCTGGTGCACCGCTCGTTTGCGAAACACGTTGCGACTAAGCGAACTGCGCGAAGCCAAAAATTCCGGCTGACGGTTTTGAGACTGACTCGGGGTCGACAGGCCTAACTGAGAACCGGGCCATGATCGCCCGCGAAGCTCCGAGTTGCGAGAAGAGCGCCAAAAACGCCGCGTGTTTGTCTGGTTCATATGTTTTGTTCGTGTTATGTTCGATCCTCGGCAAGGAGGAAGTCTGATGATCGGCTATGTAACGCTTGGAACGCATGACATCTTGCGGGGAGCCAAATTCTACGACGCCGTCGCGGGAGAGCTTGGCTGTTCACGGATGATGGGGTCTGAAGATGACGGCTTCATCGCTTGGGCGGATGCGACGGGCCTCGGTTTAGGTTTGATGAAGCCCCATGACGGCAATCCCGCAAGCGTTGGAAACGGCGTGATGGTTGCATTGAAGGCGAGCGACCAAGATCAGGTTAAGCGGCTTTACGACATCGCGCTCTCCAACGGCGGAACAGACGAGGGCGCGCCAGGACCGCGAGGCGACGGTCAGTTTTACGCCGCCTATTTTCGCGATCCTGACGGGAATAAGTTGAACGCCTTCTGCATGGGCTGAGGCTCCACAGCGTTTAGAGCCCTTTCATCTGAATTTGGGTCGGCTGACGGCCTCTGGCGTTCGTGCTGGCAAGGAGCATACCGCAGGGCGATG
>CAZQZC010000108.1:0-8975 GCA_964597685.1 uncultured Hyphomonadaceae bacterium
TCGTCACCGGCGCGTTGGTCGGCTCCTCGGGCGCGATCCTCTCCTACATCATGTGCAAGGGCATGAACCGCAGCTTCATCTCGGTGATCCTAGGCGGTTTCGGCGGCGACGACGCAGCCGCTGCGGGGGGGCCTGCGGTTGATCGCGCTTTCAAGCGAGGGTCGGCGGACGACGCGGCCTTCATTATGAAGAACGCCTCCAAGGTCATCATCGTGCCAGGCTACGGCATGGCCGTCGCCCAAGCGCAGCACGCGCTGAAAGAGATGGCGGAAAAGCTGAAGGAAGAAGGCATCGAAGTGAAGTACGCCATCCACCCCGTCGCCGGCCGCATGCCCGGCCATATGAACGTGCTGCTGGCCGAAGCGCAGGTGCCCTACGATGAAGTGTTCGAGTTAGAGGACATCAACAGCGAATTCTCAGCCTCCGACGTGGCGTTCGTGATCGGCGCCAACGACGTCACGAACCCGGCCGCGAAAACGGATTCGAGTTCGCCGATTTTTGGCATGCCGATCCTCGACGTCGAGAATGCGCGCACCGTCTTGTTCGTGAAGCGATCGATGGGATCGGGTTACGCCGGTGTCGAGAACCCGCTCTTTTTCCAAGACAACACAATGATGTTGCTCGCTGACGCGAAGAAGATGGTCGAAGAGGTGGTGAAGGCGCTCTAACGCGCCTTCAGCTCTCATCCTCCGGCGACCTTCGGAAACCCGCTTGGGCGAGCACGGCGTCCAAGGCCACCTCGTACATGATCCCGTCGCGCGAAAAGAAGAAGGTCTCGCCGTCTGCGGAGAAACCCGGCCCGAACTCCACCTCGTCGGTGTTGATCATCGGTCCGAAATTCACCGGCTCCGACCATTCCCCGTCTTCAAGCCGGCTGAAGAAAACGTCGACCTTGCCGTACAGCTGTTCGCGGGGCCAATGGGCGAACCAGGCGAGCATCGTCCCGTCCGGCGACAATGCGCCGTGAAGATCGGCGAGCAGCGTATTATAAGGGAAAGGCTCAAGCGTCCACGCGCCATCGGCGTCCTGGCGGGCGTGATAAATGTCGTAACCGCCCTCGCCGCCCGGACGGTTCGTTGAAAACATCAAGGATCCATCCGGCGCGAACGTCGGCGATTCCTCGTTGCCGCCCGTATTGATCGGCGCGGGCATGAGTTGAGGTTCGCCCCACCCGTCGCCATCCTGCGCCGCACACCAGATGTTCAGATCATCTTTCTGGGGCGGATGATCGGGATGGCGCACATCGCTCACATAACAGAGCCGGCCGTCGGTTGGATGGAATGTCGCCGACATGTTGAGCTCGCGGCGCGGAAACTCGATCACTTTCGGTTCGCTCCAGCCGCCCTCCGGCAGGCGCCGCATCTCTGCGAGATCGACAATATCGCCCTTCTGTTGACTGTAGACGCGGATTTGACCGTCGGGCGATTCAACCATGTCGTAATCGCGATGGCGATGTTTCAGGGGCGGCGCATCGGGGAAGACGAGCTGCGGCTCACGCGGCGGCGCATCGGCCGCCTGCCCGCACGCCGCAGCGCCAAACACCAGAACCCCTGCAAGGATCGAACGAGACATCAAACACCCCTTAAACACCAGACCGCAGCGCGGTAGCGCAGGCCCGTGACAGTTTCGCGACACTCAGTGCGAACGGCGCTCCGACTAAAATCCGCCCCCCGTGCGAAAACCGCCGCCGGAGCGTCCTCCTCCGCCGCCGCTGCGTGGCCAACGCATCGACCGGCCGCTGGAGCGCCGGCCGCCGCTCCAGCCGCCGCGCATGGATTGACGCAAAATCTCGTAGGCGATGGTCCCGGCGATTTCGCTCGCCGCGCGGCCGGCCCCGCCGCCCCGTCGCGGACCTCCGTGCCGCGACCGCCTGCGTCGACGCGCCGCGCGTGACGCCGCGCGAAGCGCGCCGCGCGCATCCTGCTCGCCGCGGATGAGCCCGAAGAAGATCTGGTCGATGTCCGACGTCGCATACTCAACCAGCGACTGGTCGAGGCCCTGGCGTTTGAAATCGGATCGAAAGCGCTCAAGGCGCTCCAGATCCCGCCGGCGCCGAGAGGGCGCCGCTTCTATCCGTTTCGACGCAATCTCCAGATCCAGCTCTTCCGCCCGCAATCTGACCAGTGCGTCGACCAACCGGTCATCCTCAAGCGTCACTGTCTCCGATGCGAGCACGCGCAGGTCGGGGATCGAGGCGGTCTCCAAGGTCTCAGCCAGCAAACGGCGCGCGTCGGCGGCGGGCCCGCTCTCTTCTGAGAGCGCGCGTTCATGGGCTTCGACAATCGCCAAATGCTCGGCTTCACGGGCTTCCATCTCGTCGTCCAATCGCTCGACGGTGCGTTCAGCCTCTTCGATCGCTTGGCGAAGCTCGCCCCCTCCGGCGTCCTTGAGGGCCTCGGCTTCGGCCGCCTCAAGCGTGTCGAGAGCGGCTTCGCGCTCCTCGCGGACCAGATCGAGATGCTCGCCAAGACGGTCGGGCAATTCCGTCAAACGGGCGTAATTCAACCGCGCAGCGTCGTAGCCGCAGAGCTTTGCGACCCAATTGTCGAGCGAGCGGATCAAGCCGCTTCCTTCATATTCGGGCGTGCGGAAGCGTCGCGCCCAGAGATAGGAGAACAAGGCGTCCGACTCATAGGGCGCGCCTTTTGCGGCTCGGTCGGCTCTGGCGAGTTCAAGTTTCTTCTCCGCGCGCTCCGCGACAGCGTCGGCTTCCTCAGCCGCTGCGCGCAGCTGACGATAGGTGTCGTCTTGCTGCAGCGTCTCCAGAACTTCGGCGGCGCGAACCTCCAACGCCTGGACCGCCTCGCCGAGGTCGACAGCCGCGCGTTCGCGCTCGCCTTCCAAGGCTGCGATCGCATGGGAGGCCTCGGACAGTTTGACCTTCAAGCCCGTCGTGTAGTCGGCATGGCGTTGCAGCAAGCCGGCGATTTCCCGTTCGGTTTCGGTTTCTGGGCCCTCTTCGGCGACGATATCCAGTCGAAGGACAGCAAGCGCTGACAGCGAAGTCACGCGCTCTTGGGCGATGGCGGCTTGGCGCGCCTCAGCTTCTTCGGCCGCGTCGATCGCATCAGCCACAGCCTTTCGCGCGTCGGCTATAGATTTGTCGATCCGGCGTAGCGCCTCCGGCCCCGTAACGCGCGTCGTCATGACATCACCATTCGAAAACAGCTCCGCCCGTCGTCTCGATATCGAAGACAGGGCGTAGCGCGCCGCGCGCCTTGGAGCCGATCAGGGCGTTCTGCACGATCTGGTCGTCGGCCTTGTCGTCGGCGACCTTGTTGAATTCGGACTCGCTGACACGCAGCCCCCAAATCGAGACCCGCCTCGTCGCTTGGTCCTCTTCGCTGGTCACGGGCGCAGTGACAACACGCCCAGCCGAGTCCACCGCCTCAACAACCAGATAATGGTTGCGCACGCCCGGTCGACCTTCAGGCACCCGGAAGAAGCCTGAAAACTCTCCAGGACGGGACACAATGCGGATTGAGTATTCCTGCTCGAGATCGCCCTTTAAGGTCTCGAGCTCGGAGAGGCTTTCAACGGCGGCCGCTCTGTCGCGGACGTCGATCGCATCGCGTCCATCCGTCAGATGCAGCCGCGCCGTCGCCAAGGCCTCCGGTTCGTCGGTCAGCGCGGTGATCTGAGCCTCGATCACGTCGAAGGCGTTCGGCAAGGTTTGACTCAATTCGATCGCAGCAGCACGCGCCGCCGCTTGGCGTGGGCCGAACACGGCGAATTGCAGAATGAGGAGCGCGGCCACGACAGCGCCGACCGCGTAGACGAGCGGTCGTATCCACTGGCTTCGCGACACGTAGATCTTGGCGAGCGTCACTTGCAGGCTGGGCTTGGGCGGCTTGTAGACGAAGCGCTGCTCCTCCAGCGCGCGAACGCCATCCTTCAGTATGCGCTCCGGCACGTCGATGCCTTGGGCGTCGTAGATCTCCTTCAGACGCGCGATAAGCTGCGCTTCGCGTTCTGCGGCGGATAATTCGTGGTCGACGACCCGCTCGCGATGGCGCAGCGTGTCGACGACGTCCATGGCGAGCAGGACGTCGTCGAGTGTCTCCGGTTCGGCGGGCGCGCTGTCGGCCATTCAGGTCACGAGAGCGGCGTCAACGCCGCCGCAGCGCCCGTTTCCACCAGGCGCGCCAGGCGGCGCTTGCCGTCCTCCACAGCGGTGCGGATCTCTTCGGAATTACGCGTGGCCTGCTCGCGCATCTCAGCGATGATGTGCTGGGAATGCTCTTGGTAGCTGACGACGCTGTCGACGAGCATTTTCACAGACGCCGCCGAGACCGTGGGGCCATAGCCCGCGCGTGTCGCCGCCTCCTGCACCTTCGCGCCGATATCGGCCAAGGTTTCTAGGCTTTCATTGACGCCCTTTTTCATCGCCTCCAGCGTCTGCGTGCTCTCATGGAGGCCGTGCATCCCCGTAAAGCTCGCTGTCAGGGCCGTCAGCACGATTTCATTCGTCCCGAAGAAACTGACCGACTGGGCGTACAGACGATCCTTGGCGTTCGTCGTCTGGACGAGGCGCGCCATGATCACTTCCGACGTATTGTAGCCGATCGTGATATTGTCGGAGAGGTCCTTGGCGATCTGATAGCGCTTTTCCTCCCCCTGTAAGGCGCGAAGTTTTTCGTCGCGCTTCAGCTCGAGTTCGGCGCGGGCGGCCGGGTCGTCTCCGGTGAACGCCTCCACAGCCGCAAGCGAGGCCGCGACCTCCTGCTTGGCGGCGTCAAGCTTGCCCTCGGCGGTTTCGAGCACCTCCAGCGCAAGCACTTCGGATTGCTTCATGGCGCCGCGAAAATCGAGATAGGCCTCAAGGATCTGGCGCTCCTTGTCGATCTGGTTGGCCGTTTCCTCCTGAACCTCGAGATAAAGATCCTTGATCTTGCCGAAGCGGTCGGCGATATCGCCGCGCGTCATCTTCATCCAGACGTTTTGCACCCGCTCAATCGTTGAGATCTTGCCGTCGGCGTATTGGTCGACCAGGGAGCGCGCATCGTCGCGGATCGAGTTGAAGGCGCTCGTAATGCCTTCGTATCGTTCGCCGATCGTGACCCCGGAGACATGTTCACGGACGACGTCGTTGAAATGAGAGGCCTGGTCCAGCGTGCGGGCGATGGCGGCGACGCGATCTGGATCAAGATCTGAGATCTGATTCAGCAGAGCGACGATCGGTGCAGGATCCGACGAGGTTTCAGGTGTCAGCCCCAAAGCGCGCAGGCCGCCCATCGCCTTGTCCAAGTATTGCAGAGCGCTGGGGCTCGATGTTTCGGTAAGACTCATGGCGCGTCCCCTCCTGATCGCGACGTCAATGGATCTGAAGTTTACAATCCGCAGCGCCGCCAACGCAACACGAGCAGGCGTTCACTCGATCTCAAAGATCATCGGCGCACGAGCTGGCGCGATCAATCCGTCAGCCAACCCGTACGTTTCACCAGTCAAGATATCGCGGGCCTGCGTCTTGCCGGACAAGACCTCGTAATACCGCGCCAGATCCAGCGGCGCGTCGACATCAGCCTTGTTGAGAACGACCATGACGGTTTGATCGTCTGTGTAACGGAAATAAACGTAGACATGCTTCCCCAGCGATCCGCCCTCATACGTGTCGACCGGGCCGTAATGCCTTAAATCGCCGTGATGAATCGCCGGCGAAGCTTTTCGCCAATTGAGCAAGCGACGCATCCAATCTTGAAACTCCGCTTCCTCGGCGCTCAACCCCGCGCCCGTGAAGGCGTTGCGCGCGTCGCCAGGCCAACCACCCGGAAAATCCGATCGAATATCGCCGTGGTCGCCCGGGCGCTCATTCGCCATGAGAATCTCGGTTCCGTAGAAGATCTGCGGAATCCCGCGCATGGTCAGATGGTATGCGACGGCCAGGCGCGTCAGCTCCACGTCTCGAAGAAGTTGGGTGTGGATCCGGTCGAAATCATGGTTGTAGAGGATCGTGACAAGATTGAATGGATCTTCGTACAGCCGGTCGTTCGCAAGGAATTCGTAGAGCTTCAGCAATCCGCTCGACCAGCCGTCCGGCTCGAGAAGGCGTCGCACCAATTGCTGCTGCAACGGAAAATCCATCAAACTCGGGCTGAGCGGCGCGCCCGCTGGAGCGCCATCCCTGGGGCGTTGCCACTTGGCGACAACAGACGGTTGGCCGCTCCACTCCTCGCCGACAACGTTCAGATTGGGATACTCGGCCAGGACGCGGTCCATCCACGCGCCAAGGAAGCTCGGACCTGGATAAGCGTAAGTGTCCAGCCTGACCCCACAGAGATCTGCGTACTCGATCCACCACAGACTGTTCTGGATGAGATATTGCGCGAGGCGCGGATTGTCCTGGTTCAAGTCCGGCATTCTCGGCGTAAACCAGCCTTGGGTGAATCCGGCGCGATCGACTTCGGCGGCGTAAGGGTCTTCCAACGAGGTCCGCAGGTGGGTCGTGAAGGCGAATTCACCGCCATTATTGATCCAATCGGGCTGGGGCGGCTGCGACGCCCAGACATGCTCGTCGCCGATATGGTTCAGGACAATGTCCTGGATAAAACACATGCCTCGTCCGCGAGCCGCGGCGACGAGGCGTCGATAGTCTTCGTTGGTTCCGAAGCGCGGATCGACCCGGTAATGGTCGGTGGCGGCGTAGCCGTGGTAGGAGAAGCGGGCTTGGGCATTCTCCACGATGGGCGTGGGCCAGACGGCGGTGACGCCCAAATCCGCCAAATAATCTAGATTATCTTCAATACCCTTTAGGTCGCCGCCATGACGTCCGCCCGGGGCGTCGCGATCCAAGCCGTCTTCCAGCCCGGCAATTGTATCATTCGCGGGATCGCCATTCGCGAAGCGGTCCGGGACAATGAGGTAGATGACGTCAGACGCGTCGAAGCCGCGGCGATCGGCCGAACCGTCCCGTCGCACGGCGAGCTCATAATCGTAGGCGGCCATGACCCGGTCGCCATCCAAGAACGCGATCTCAAACACGCCGGGCGGCGCTTCGGGACCGATCAGCAGATCGACGAAGAGGTAATCCCGGGAGACGCCGGGCTCGACAGCCTCGATCGAAACACCGGGATGGGTCAATGTCGGGGTCAGATCTCCAACACCGTCTCCACGAACCAGAAGGTGCAGATGCGGGTCTTCAAATCCCGCCCACCAATTGGGCGGGTCGATCCGAATGGACTTTTCGGGCTCCGCCCACGCACATCCCGCCAATGCAGCCAAAACGGCGACGACAATACTTAGCCGCATGAGGGCCTCCTGGATCTCAGGCGCTCACGAGACCACCGGCCGGTAGGGAACTCAAGCCGCTCGCCGCTCTTCCAAGGAGACGACATTGGTCTCCGGCAGTCCAGGACGTCGCCCGTTGCGAGCCATGGCCGTTGGGTAAATGACGCCCAGCAGGTGTTCGAACGTTCGCGTCCACGAGAAGCTGCGCTCCACGTGGGCCCGGGCTGCACGACCCATGCCGCGCGCTTCACCGGATCGCCAAAGCGCCTCGATATGGCGCGCCATGGCGTCAGCGTCTCCCACTGGCCCGAGATATCCAAGCTCCGCCGGCACCCGGTCCGGCATTGCGCCCGATGCGACGCCGATTACCGGCAAACCCGCCGATTGCGCTTCGATGATGGAAATGCCGAACGTCTCATAGGGCATCCCGGAGACATAGATGTCTGACGACGCCAGGGCGCGCGCCAAGGATGCACGGTCATTGACAAACCCTGGGAAATGAGCCCGAAGCCCCTCGGTCTGAGCTTTCAGATCTTCCTGGAAGACGCCGCTGCCCAGCATAATGAGCGAGGCGTTCATATCCGAAGGCAGTCGCTTGAAGGCCTCCACGACCAGATCGGAACGCTTCTCCTGATCGATGCGGCCGGCGTAGATGAGCAGCGGATCGTCGGGCGCGACGCCAAGCGACGCTCGCCACGCATCATCGCGCTTGTCCGGCGTGAAGACATCGAGATCCACACCCAGGGGCAATTGATCGACATAGCCGACGCCGAGAGCCCGCAACCTGCGCGCGATGCGTCGGTTCAACGCGTAGACGCCGTCAAATCGCTTATAGAGCCGGCGGGCATAACGATGCGCCAAACCCTTCAGTTTGTCGGCGACCCAAGAATTGAAGTACCGCTGCGCGAAGCGCTCGACATAGGCCGTCGGGAAATCCGTTCTGTAGCCTGCGACCAGGATCGTCGAAGGCACCTCTTTCCGGTATTTGATCGCCGCCCATGGAAGGTTGTAGGCGTCGAGACATTCCACCACGTCCGGCGCATATTCGCGCAGCGCGCCGATCACCGCCCGGTTGCGCAAGAGAAGGCGGTACATGGGCGAGCCCGGCACCTGCGGCGATTTGATCTCAACGGTCAGGTGCCGCCCCTCGGGGATCGTTCGATCCTCCGCGCCTGGAACAATGAGGAGATGCCGATGCGGCGTCGCGTCCTGAAGATATTGGCGCTTGCGTTCCAGGTAGGTGCGGATGCCGCCGCCGGTTTCGGCGTAAGACTGCGTGAGATCGCAAATCGTCATGGGTTCGTGCATGCCGCCCCTCCGGAGGTGTCCCCGCGCAACCGACGCGATTGATCGGACGTAGGAAGCGGTTGTCGATTTGGAATGCAGGGCCCAAAAGAAAAATACGGTTCACGCGTTTCAAGAGGTTGTGAGCGCGACGCGCCATGGCCTTCCCGGGACGAATGAGCGATCCATCCGCATGGCGCGCCGCCGCGCCTGACACCAATCTGGGAGCCCCGCCCGTGAAAACCCGCGCCGCCGTCGCGTTCGAACCGAAAACGCACTTGGAGATCGTCGAGGTCGACCTAGAAGGGCCGAAGGCTGGCGAAGTGCTTGTCGAGATCATGGCGACGGGGATCTGCCACACCGACGCCTATACGCTCGACGGCTTTGATTCCGAGGGCAAATTCCCATCCATTCTCGGGCATGAGGGTGCGGGCGGAGTGGAAGCCGTAGCTCCACTTCACCACGGC
>CAZQZC010000109.1:0-8868 GCA_964597685.1 uncultured Hyphomonadaceae bacterium
CGCAAGGACCACGAAATCGCGATCCATGGACCACGGTCCCTGATCGAGGCGCTGACTCGCGAGGGTCGCCGCGGTTTGACCATCCAGCGCTACAAGGGCTTGGGCGAGATGAACCCCGCGCAGCTCTGGGAAACGACTTTGGATCCGGCCATCCGCTCGCTCGTGCAGGTCCGCGTCGAGCATGCCGACGAGGCCGATGAAATGTTCTCTCGCTTGATGGGAGACATCGTCGAACCGCGGCGGGAATTCATCGTCGACAACGCCTTGGAAGCCGAAGTCGACGTTTGATCGCCGGGGCCGCCGTTTAACGCAAAGAGACCGCCGGTCGCCCAGCGGTCTCGCATTTACCTTAACTGCGCCCTAGCCGCGGTTTGCCATCCGCGCCCGACGCTTCCGCCGCCGGGAGAGAAGCGAGGGGCGGTGGTCGTCGGCGGCGATGTCGTCGTTCGCCACGCCTCCCTCAATCGTGGGATCCTTCTCGAGGAACCCCTCGACGCCACGCGTGATGGGTTCCAGTTCGGGCGTATAGTGAAAGTGTTCCTGGATCTGCGGTTTCATGGTTTTCGTCCCTAAAAGTCGTGCTTCCCTTTCGTCTCCGCCGGTGGTGGTTTTCCCCTCGCCGACCACATTCATATGGGAGGATCATATCGAATTTCAATAATTTCTCTCCGAAAAACAATATGCATCCTGAAATTATTCAATAAAATCAGAGCTCAAGTATCTCGAGTCTTGCGCGGCGCCGATTGGGCGCATCTCGGCGCAATGGCAGGTTTCTTGAGCTCCAACCGGGTGTCGTCAAAGTGCTGACACAGATCTTATGGATCGTCGCGCCGGGGGATGATCGATGTTGAAGCGACTGACCGCACTTTTCGCCATAATGGGCAGCGTGATCGCCAACGCGGCGGCGCAGTCCGTTCCGGAACAGCAATCCCTGCGTGACCTGTTGATTCCTCAAGAGACCGTCGTCATCGCCGGCCCGGCGTTTGATTTCGAGCCCGATTATTTCGGCTCCAACGATTACGAGATCGAACCCGAAATCGAATTCCTCGCCCGGTTCCGCTATGGCTCGTTCGACTCCGACGGCGTGTCGATCGACCTGATCCCTCGGACGGACATCGCCTTCGGCCCGTTCGCGCGTCTGGCCGCGCCGCGCAATGAAGGCGAGAACGACGCTCTGACGGGCCTTGGCGACATTGGACGCACGCTGGAGCTGGGCGCCGCAGCGCGCTTCACGGTCATGGAGAAGTATCTGTTCCGCCTGCGCTATCTGCGCGGCATTGCGACCGGGCATCGAGGAACCCTCGCGGACGCTGAATTCTCGACCATCGTCTTCGAAGGCGACCGGGTGTCGACGCTAATCGGTCTGCGCGGCACCTGGATCGGCGACACGTTTGCGGACGCCTTCTTCTCAGTCACGCCGGAACAAGCCGAGGCCTCTGGCCAATTGCCCGTCTTCGACGCCGGCAGCGGATTTCGCGACGTGCAGCTTAACGCCAGCGCGCGATACGCGCTGACCGAAAAATGGGCCCTAAACGGTTTCGTTCGGTATCGGCGCCTGCTCGGCGATACAGCGATTAGTCCCATCGTGGACATCTTCGGCTCCCGCAACCAATTCGGTCTGGGCTTCAGTCTAACCCGGACCTTTGTCTTCGGGGATAAGGGGCGCAAAGGAGATGGGTAGGCGTCACGCTTCGTCGGGTTCGAACAGGCCAGCTTGACCTGCGTCGCGTGGCGGCTGAAGTCCCAATCTTTGATACGCGAGCGGTGCGGCGACCCGCCCACGCGGCGTTCGGGCGACATATCCTTTCTGCATGAGGTAGGGTTCGATGACCTCCTCCACGGCGTCGCGCGCTTCCGACAACGCCGCGGCGAGCGTATCGGCGCCAACGGGCCCGCCGCCATAGGTGGAGACGAGCGCGTGCAGATACCGCCGGTCTAAGGCGTCGAGCCCATCCTCATCGACTTCTAACCGCGCAAGCGCCTTGCTTGCAGAAGCCCGATCGATCCGGCCGCCATCGGCGTCCGCGAAGTCGCGAACCCGGCGCAGCAAACGCACGGCGATCCGCGGCGTGCCGCGGGCGCGCTTGGCGATTTCCTCCGCCCCGTCTTCGGTGATTGACGCGCCGAGTTTCCGCGCGCCGGCCAAAACGATGCGGCCAAGCTCCTTCGGCGTGTAAAACTCTAAGCGCACCGGGATGCCGAACCGGTCGCGCAAGGGATTGGCCAAGAGGCCCGCTCGCGTCGTCGCCCCAACCAGAGTGAAGGGCGCAAGGTCCAGCCGCACCGAGCGCGCCGACGGTCCCTCGCCGATCATAATGTCGAGCGCGTAATCCTCCATGGCGGGGTAGAGGATCTCCTCCACCGCCGCCGGCAGCCGATGAATCTCGTCAATGAACAGGACATCGTTCGCCTCGAGATTGGTGAGGATCGCGGCGAGGTCTCCGGCTTTCGCGATAACCGGGCCGGAGGTGGAGCGAAACCCCACTCCCATCTCCCGCGACAGGATCTGCGCGAGCGTCGTCTTGCCCAAACCAGGCGGACCGAACAGAAGGACATGGTCCAGCGCGTCGCCACGGTTTCGTGCAGCCTCGACGAACACCCGCAAATTAGCCTTCGCAGATTCCTGTCCGATGTAGTCTTCGAAAGTTTGCGGCCTGAGCGCGCGGTCAAGCCCGTCGCCGGCCTGCGCGTTCGGATCGGTTGGCGACCCGTCGCGGCTCATGGCGCGAGCTCCTTCAGCGCGCCCTTGATCAAGGCCTCAACCGAGGCCTGTTCCTCGCTTTTCGCCGCCGCCGCAACAGCGCGGGCCGCATCCGTTTGAGCGTAGCCGAGGTTGACCAGCGCCGAGACGGCCTCGCTGCGGGATCCACCGGTTGTCGCGCCTGCTGACTGATCAGGACTTGATGCGGCGTTCGCCGGCGCGAACGCGCCGAACCGGCCCATCGGCGGCGGCTTTCCGGACAATTCGCCAACAATCCGCTCTGCGAGCTTTTTCCCCACGCCTTTCGCCCGCGTGACCGAGGCCGCATCGCCAAGCGCGATCGCGTCCATCAGGGCGGCCGGGTCAAGCGCGTCCAGCACCGCCATCGCCGCCTTCGCGCCGACGCCTGGGACATCTTGCAGTCTGGCGAACCAGGCGCGCGCCTCGTCGCTTTCAAAGGCGTAGAGGCGGATCGCGCTCTCGCTCATCTGCGTTTCGACGTGCAATTCAGCGGGCTCGCCCGGATTGATCCGCGAGAGAAGCCGCCCGCCCGCCGCCGCGACATAGCCGACGCCGCCGACGTCGATCAGCACCTGATCGGCGCCCACTGACGCGATCACGCCTTTCAGCCGGCCGATCACGCGGCGCGCCTCAGATGCGGCGGCAAGTGATGGGCGGCGCAGATGGCGCAGGCGAGCGCGTCGGCGGAATCGCTGGTCGTCCTGCCCGCCTTCGGCAGGAGCGTCCGCACCATGAAAGCAATCTGGGCTTTGTCGGCGGAGCCGGTTCCGACGACCGCCAGCTTGATTTTGCGCGGCGCGAATTCCGCCACCTCGACACCTTCGCGAGCGAGCGCCGCCATCGCCGCCCCGCGGGCTTGGCCGAGCTTCAAAGCCGCTCGAGCGTTGACATTGACCAAGGTCTCTTCAACGCCCGCCGCGTGAGGCTGGTGCTCGATCACCAGAGCCGACACGCCGGAGAGGATGGCCGCGAGGCGGTGCGCCAGCGTCATCTCCGGATCCGGCGCGATCACCCCATGGGCGATGTGGGAGAGCGTCGCGCCCGCGAGCTCCACCACCCCCCATCCCGTATGGCGTAGGCCGGGGTCGACGCCGAGAATCCGAATCGCTTCCTTCATGACGCATAGCTTACCGGGGAAGCTTAACCCGGGGCTACTGCTTTCTCCCTTTGTTCGCGCGGCGCCGAAATCTCGCCGGAAAACAACCTTCAAGCCGCCCGCTCTTCGCCTCACCGCCGCCGCGCGGGCGGGGGATTATTCTCGTCGACGCCAAGTTTGCGGAGCGTGTCCATGAAACGCAGTCTTCCAGCCATGATCGCCGCCGCCCTCGCTTTGACGGCCTGCACGCATTCCGTTCAGACGACGTCAGGGGCTGCGTATCTCGCCCGGTACGACGAGGATTACGCCCCTCCCAAGGGCGGGCGGCGGGACCTTGACGCGGAGATCCGCGAGATCGCCGCCATTGAGCCGTCGCTGGCGTTCCCCGCCCGAATCGGGCTTGCCCGGATCGAAGATGGCCGCCTGCGCAGCATTCCCGCCGCCGAGGCCGCGATCTGGGCGGCGACCCTCCAGGACCTCGGCGCCGGGTATGGCGACTTTGTTCCCGTCAATCCCATTATCGCGGGCATGGTGCGCCCGGTGGACACGCTCGACAAGAAACGCCGCGCGCTGAGCCCGGAGGATGCGGTGGCCGCGGTTCGGCGCGGAGCGGCGCGCCAACACCTTGATTATGTTCTCATCTACGAGGTCGGCGCCGTCGGCCAATCGCGTCAGAACGCGCTCTCGGCCACCGATCTCACCATTGTCGGCCTGTTCGTGCTGCCAAGCCGGGGCGTGGAGGTGGAGGCGGCCGCCAGCGGCCTCCTGATCGATGTTCGCACGGGCTATCCGTACCTTACCGCCACCGGGTTCGCCGAGGATCGCGTCACGGCGCGGGCGGTTTCGGTCAGCGACAAGCGGCGCCTCCTGACCGATACGGTGCAGGAGGAGGCCGTCGCCGCGCTGGCTGCGGAGGCGTTTGAGGGGCTGAGAACGTTGAAGGCTCGGGCGGCCGAATAATCCCCAAACAGAGGCTTACAGACATCGCACCCGCGGCGGCGGCCTGGGCGCGGGGTCGAGCGGCGGGGGGCGGGCCTGGCTCGCCCGGGCGATGTCGACGGCGAAGGCGGCATAGGTCGCCGAGACCTCCGTGCCGAGCCGCGCCGGCACGCCGGCCCGCCCAAGGCCCGGCGCCAAAACCGGCCCCGGCCGGCGGCGCGCCAGGTGAAAGGCGAGACGCCTCGCCCGCCGCTCCGGCGCGTCGAGCAACGCTTTCAGGCCCTCAAGCCGCTCAACCAGCGGCCCAGCCGGTAGGAGGCCGCCGCGGCCTGCCTGGAGCCGCGCTGCAGGCAAAATCCCCGAGAAATCAGGGAGCGCCAGCTCGCCCGCGAACACATTGAGCCGCAGGCCCCGCCGCCGCGCGCGCCGCCCGATGGCGGCGTAGCGCGCGCGCGGACGCGGATCGGGCGCAAGCGTCCGTTCCAACTCCAGCGCCATCAGAACGAGCAGCCGGCGAAGATACGCCTCCACGGCCCTGATCCCGGCGCGCAGGCGTGCTGCGGCCGCCCGGCTCAACCGCGCCGGCCCCAAATGCGCCCCGTCCCGCACGGCGATCCGGGCCCACAATCGCGCGCCAATCGCCTTCGCCGTCTCGAACAGGTCCACGCTTAAGGTCATGGGCGGAGCATGGGACGGGAGGATAGGGCGGGGGATAGAGCGATAAGAAGCGTCAATATTGGCGGCGAGGACGGAATGCGCATATCACCTCGCGCCTCCCTGCCCGGTAAGCTAGAAAAGCGACCCGTCGCCGATCATGCGACGGGTTTCGACCAGAGCGGCGTCTACGCATCAATCACGTCTTGGGCGCAGCCCTCCTCCCAGGGAAAGAGGCCTTGCCGTGCGCCGGGCCAATTTGTATGGCGCGGCGCGCGTGCCATCGTCGCTCCGGTTTTCCTGTATCTCTTTGTATTTATTTATTATTTTGAGCAATATGGCGAGTCGCCTGTCGGGCCGACGGCGGAAGCGGGGGGCGCCCAGGCCGTGTGAAGGGGCGCCGCCCGCCTAGGCGCCCTGGATCAAGACCGGCCTCACCGCGCCGTTGCGGAAGACGGCCAGGCGGGCGCGGCCGGCGTTTTCGCTGACCAGGCGGTCGCAATGCTGGGGCGAGGAGACGAGCTCCTGGTTCACGCCGACAATGACGTCCCCGGGCGCGAGGCCGGCCAGGTCCGCCGGGGAGCCGGGGGCGACGCTGCGCACCCAGGCGCCGCGCACCGTGGCGGGGATCGGGTCGCTGAGGCGCGTGGGGCGAATCGCGGCGCCGAGCTGTTCCAGGCCCGCGACCAGGGGCGGCTTCAGCGGCTGGGGGATGACCGAAGTGGTGCGCCCGACGCCGCCGCGGACATAGCCGATTGAGACCGCTCGCCCCGATTGGGCGACGCCGATGGCCACCCGCAACGCCTGCGGCGTGCGCACCGGACGGCCGTCGAAGGAGACGACGACGTCGCCGGCCTCCAGCCCCGCCGCCTCGGCCGCCGAGCCCGTGTCCACCCGCGCGATCAGCGCGCCGTCCCAGCGCTCATAGCCGGCCTTGCGCGACGCTTCGGGCGTCACATCGCCGATGGCGACGCCGATCGCGCCGCGGCGGACCTCGCCATAGGCCTCCAATTGCTCCGCGACCCGCAGGGCGATGGCCGACGGCGTGGAGAAGCCGATCCCGATATTGCCGCCGGACTTCGACAGGATCGCGGTGTTGACCCCGACGAGCCGCCCCTGGCTGTCGAGCAGGGGGCCGCCGGAATTGCCGGAATTGATCGCCGCGTCGGTCTGGATGAAGTCCTGCAGGCCGCGCCCCGCGCCGCCGCGTCCGAGGCCGGAGACGATGCCGAAGGTCAGCGTCTGGTCCAGGCCAAGGGGGTAGCCCACGGCGAAGACGAGGTCCCCGACGCGCAAGGCGTCGGAATCGGCCACGTCGATCTCAGACAGGCTGGCGGGGTCGACGCTTAGGAGCGCGAGGTCGGTCGGTTCGTCGGCGCCGACCAGATCGGCCTGCAGCCGCCGGCCGTCGCGCAATTCGACGGTAAACGAGGACCCGCCGCGCACGACATGGGCGTTGGTGATCACCAAGCCGCCGCCGGCGTCGATGATCGCGCCGGACCCCGTCGCTTTCAGCGTTTGCCCGCCGGTCTCCGTCCGGGTGAAATTGGCGATACGGACGACCGAGGCGAGCGCCGGCTCAAGCTGGTCGGCGAAGCTCAACACGCCGCGCTCGGCGTCGGACGGGGCGTTCAGAAGCTGCCCGAACGCGGGCGCGCCCAAGGCCGGGGCCAGCATGATGGCGGCCAGAATACGCTTTACCTTCATGGCGCGTCTCCTTTTTGAGGACACGAATGAGCTGAGAGCGGCGACGACGCAGCGCCATATGTCTCACGTCGAGTTTACATACGCTCACATATCCGCGCCGCCGCCCATTCATTTTCGAGTCAGATGTGTCATGCGACGCCGACAATCATGCGCTTTCTCATCAAACTGGCCGCGGGCTTTGTCTTTGTTATCGCGCTGTTGGTCGCGGCCGCTCGGATCGAGGATCGGATCGGGCTGAAGCCCCTGCCAGTTGAGACGCCTGTCACGCGCGGAGCGGACGATCCTCGATACGCTGACGCGATCGCGGCGGCCAGCGCGCTGATCCGCGAGCATCGCGACGCGATCTCGAGCCCCGCCTATTCCGCGGCCGTGGCGGTGGACGGCGAGATCGTGTGGTCTGAAGCCGTCGGCTGGGCGGATATCGAGAACGAGGTCCCAGCGACGCCGGAGACACGCTTTCGCATCGGCTCCACGTCCAAGGCTGTCACGGCTTCGGCGACGGCTCGCCTGGCTGAGCGCGGCGTGGTCGATCTCGACGCGCCGATTTCGGACTACATGGCCGACCTGCCGGAGCATTGGCGGGCCCTGACCCTGCGCCAGCTCCATTCGCATACTGCGGGCCTTCCGGGCTATGAGGAGAACAACGACTATCCGGGGCTTTGGGATTCCTATTGGTCGCCGACCCATTATGAGCGGGTCGCCGACGGCTTGAGCCAGGTGGACGGCGCAGCGCTGCTGTATGAGCCGGGGACGGATTTTCATTACTCGTCCTATGATGTGAACATCGCCGGAGCCGTTGTGGCCGAAGCCGCCAACGCGCCATTCCTGGACCTGCTCAAGGCGGAGGTGTTCGATCCCACGGGCATGGAGCGCAGCTGGGGCGACGACGTTACGCGCGACATCCAGGGGCGCGCGCAATTCTATAAGCGCCGCGGCCGCCGGGTGGAGCCTTGGCGGCCCGTCGACCTCAGCGCGCGCTATCCGGGCGGCGGTCTGATTTCGACATCGTCCGACCTTGTCCGCCTTGGGATGGCTTGGCTTGGCGGGGCCTATCTCGACGATGGCACGGTCGACGCATTCTGGACCCCGCAGACGCTGTCCAGCGGCGAGGTGAACGAGCAATCCTACGCCCTTGGCTGGCGCAGCACGCGCGCCTTCTCCGACACCCATGGAGAGGAGATTTGGTACGTTCACCATGGCGGCGTCTCCAGGGGCGCGATGTCCTGGCTGGTGGTCTTTCCGGAGTGGGAGATGGCGATCGCGCTGAACGCCAATGCCCGGGCCGACACCTTCGGGGATTTCTCCGCGCCGAGCCGGCTGCTCGCCAAATACTTCCGCGATGCGCGCGACGCGTTGCGGGCGAAAGGACCCTAGGAGCCTCCGCCAAAGGTCGTGCCGTCGCCTTCTTCGTCGGTCAGCACGACGCCTGGATTATCCGGATCGCGCCTTTCATAGCCCATTTGGTCCGGCCCGCCGAAAAGGTCGAGCTGGTTCGGATCAACGGGCCGAGGACGCTTGCGCCGCTTGGATTTTGTCCGTCCGCCCCGGAAATAGAGGTCGTCCGTGTGGTCTTCGCGCGCGTCTGTTTTGGGTGAAGCCTTGGGTTGCGGTGTTTTTCGCGGCGCATCGACGAGCTTCCAATAGGTCACCGCCAGAACCGGGGCGCCATTGGCGTCTTCGTATCTCTGGATGAACCCGTCGGCGACGTCCACCACGTGCACTTCGGCGCGGGGGATGCCCCGGAAGGCGC
>CAZQZC010000110.1:0-8811 GCA_964597685.1 uncultured Hyphomonadaceae bacterium
GACAGCCCATCTGACCGCCGGACATATAGAGCGTCTTGGCGGCGGAGTTGATGATCTGGTCGATCGCCTGCATGGCGAAATTGAAGGTCATGAATTCGACGATAGGCTTCAAGCCGCCGAAGGCTGCGCCAACGCCGACGCCGGCGAAGCCGTGCTCCGTAATCGGCGTGTCGACGACGCGCTTGGCGCCGAACTCCTGGAGCAATTCGCGCGTGACCTTGTAGGCGCCTTGATACTCGGCGACCTCCTCACCCATGACAAAGACCGCCTCGTCGCGGCGCATTTCTTCCGCCATGGCGTCGCGCAGCGCATCGCGCACGGCCGTGTCGGTAAATGACGCGCCCGAGGGTAATTCGGGATCGTCGCCGATGTTGACCTGCGGTGCGTCTTTGCCCACCCGCTCCGGCGTCGCCTCCTCCTCGGCCGCAGGCGACGGCGCCGGCGCAGCCGCGCCATTCGTGGTCACTGAAGATGCGTCCTCACCGTCCTCCGCGAGTACGGCGATCACTGCGTTTACCTGAACGTTCTCAGTCCCTTCCGGTACGAGGATCTTCGCCAGAACCCCCTCGTCGACAGCCTCGACCTCCATGGTCGCCTTGTCGGTCTCGATCTCCGCGATCACATCGCCGGACGCAATCGTGTCGCCTTCCCGCTTGAGCCATTTGGCGAGCGTGCCCTCCTCCATGGTGGGCGACAAAGCGGGCATCAGGATGTCGACGGACATGGGGACCAATCTCAGCTAAAGGGGACGACTTGCAGGGCGACGATGATCGTCCCAGCCAAACCGCCGAAGAAGGCGAGTGTGCGCAAAACAGGCACGCCCAATACGTAGAGCGGAATGTACGCCAGGCGCGAAAAGAAGAAGATCGCCGCGCCAAGGGCGGTCATGTCATTGAAACGATTGGCCGCGAAGGCGACGAGGATCAGAGGCGCGAAGACGACGATCGCTTCGATCATATTCTGCATGCAACGCTTGGCTCGTCCGAAGAAAACGTTTGTGATCTCGAGATTGTCGCGCGCGCCGAGCAGATCGCCGAAACTCGCCTGGGTTAAGCCGATACCGACCTGGATGAGAACAATTGCGAGGACCAGTAGGGCGCTCGCGGCGAGGTAGCTGAGTTCGACCGGCATCAGGCGGGCTCCATCTCTTTCAACACATTCGTCCAAAGCTCGCTCGGATCCGGCTCGGGGCTTTCGAGCGCAAAATCGGCGGAGGCCTGGACGATCGCCCGGATCTCCTTGTCGATCTTTTTCAGCGCCTCTTCCGAGGCGTGGCCGGCCTCCAGCAGCACGCCCTTCAAGCCGTCGATAGGGTCGCGGTGTGTGCGCACATCGTCCACCTCCTCCCGTTTGCGGTATTTCGCCGGGTCGGACATGGAGTGGCCGCGATAGCGATAGGTTTTCATTTCGAGGATGTACGGCCCCTTTCCGGCGCGGGCGCATGCGACGGCGCGCTCGGCCGCCTCCTTTACGTCGGTCACATCCATGCCGTTCACCTCTTCGCCTTCAATCTCAAAAGAGATGCCGCGCTTGTAGAGCTCGGTCTCAGCGGAGGCCCTCTCAACGCTGGTGCCCATGGCGTATTGATTGTTCTCGATAATGTAGATTGCGGGCAAATCCCAAAGCGAAGCCATGTTGAACGCTTCGTAGACCTGACCTTGGTTCGCGGCGCCGTCGCCAAAGTAAACCGCGCAAACATTATCGGTGCCGCGATATTTGTTCGAGAACGCCAGACCTGTCCCGATCGGCACCTGCGCCCCGACAATTCCGTGGCCGCCATAGAAATTCTTCTCGCGGCTGAACATGTGCATCGAGCCGCCCTTGCCCTTGGAGTATCCCCCGATGCGGCCAGTCAGTTCGGCCATAACGCCGTTCGCCTCCATGCCACAGGCGAGCATGTGGCCGTGGTCGCGATAGCCGGTGATGACTTGGTCGCCATCTTTAAGCGCTGCTTGGACGCCGACAACGACCGCTTCTTGACCGATATAGAGGTGGCAAAAACCGGCGATTTTGCCCATGCCGTAGAGCTGGCCGGCTTTTTCCTCAAAGCGGCGGATCAGCAGCATGTCGCGATAATACTGAAGCAGCTCAGCCTTACTTGCTGAATTTTTCTTACTGCTTGCTTTCGAACCAGACGCCATGCTTCGCTCCTGTCCTGTTCGTGACAAATAGTCCCATGGCGAGCGGCAGGTCTAGTCAGATCGGCTATGTCAGAATGCAGGGCCGGTTACGTCTTCAATCACGATCAGTTCATCCGGATAGGCGAAGGCGAGCTTTTCGCGCGCGAGCGCCTCGATGAAGTCTGGATCGGCGGTTTCGGGCGTGAGCCGAACAATGTCGCGCTCCAGCGCAGCAATTTCAGTCTGAAGGGCGTCGAGCTCGTCCTGCAGCCCGAGCGCTTCGCGTTGCAAATCGCTCCAGCGCCCCAAACCCTGCTCGCCGGCGAAGGCATGGTAGGCGAAGTATAGAATCAGCCCGGTGAGCCCGGCGCCGGCCAGTCTCGAAGTCATGTGGATCGCCTTTGGAAACGTCAGAATCATCAAGACTCGATAACGGTTAACAAAACATTACTAGTGTTGGGTAAAATTTTCCCATAAGAATCAGAACATTATCAGAACGCAAAGAGGGCGAATGTTCGCCTCCTACGACATATGGAGTCACTGGATTGGTCGCGCCCCAAGATCTTGAGACGAAGGTCGCCGCTGCGGTGATCGCCGCAAAGCGGCTTTGCGGCGATGGAAAAGTCGCCGATTACATTCCGGCGCTCGCCGAGATCGACCCAAACAAGCTGGGGCTCGCAATCGCAACGTTAGATGGCGCGTCCCATTCAGCAGGCGACGCCGATGCGCCGTTCTCCATCCAATCGATCTCCAAAGTCTTCACTCTCGCCCTGGCTCTGGAGGCTGAGGGCGAAACGCTTTGGGATTGCGTCGGGCGCGAGCCGTCGGGCACGGCGTTCAACTCCATCGTGCAGCTGGAGTCCGAGCGCGGCGTTCCGCGTAATCCGCTCATCAACGCCGGGGCCATCGCCGTGACCGACCGACTGATTGGCGCGCGCTCAGTTGACGACGTCCTAGGCGGCCTTGTCGCCTTTTTAAGGGACCGGGCCAAGGATCCGGGGATTGTCGTCGACGCCCGCGTCGCGGCGTCCGAAGCGGAGACGGGATCGCGGAATCGCAGCCTCGCCCATTTCATGGCGGCCTTCGGCAATCTTCGCCATCCCGTGGAGACGGCGCTTGCGGCTTATTTCGGTCAATGCGCCTTGGCGCTGTCGTGTCGTCAATTGGCGACGGCTGGGCTGTTCCTCGCAAATCGCGGGCGCGACCCCAGAACGGGGGAGCAGATCGTTTCGGAAAGGACCGCGCGCCAGGTGAACGCCGTGATGTTGACCTGTGGGCACTACGACAATTCGGGCGACTTCGCGTTTCGCGTTGGCTTGCCCGGCAAAAGCGGTGTCGGCGGCGGGATCCTTGTCGTGGCGCCCGGCAAGGGCGCCGCGGCAGCCTGGTCTCCCGGGCTTAACCCGGCTGGCACCTCGCTCGCCGGCTCCGCGGCGCTGGAGCACTTGATGACCGCATTAGGTTGGTCAGTGTTCGATTAGCGATCTATGCGCCGAACGACGCCTTGAGGTGTTGGCGGATCGCGGCCGCGCCGACCACAGGCGCGTTGAGGGTGCGATCAGTCAGTTTCGGCGGCCCAGCTGTCGGCCGCCACACATACTCGATCTCCATCGAGCAGAGCCGCTCCTTCACCAGGCGGGCGCCGGGATGACGCTCGGACGCTTCGAATTCCACGGGCGCGTCGTTCGGCTTGGCTTTGATCGGAAATGTTCCGGCCATGACGCGGATAAGAACAGCGAATTGCGACAGCATCTGATTGACGGGCCCCAGCCAATGAACCAACGACCTGCCGCGCCCGCCGCCATAGGTCCGGCGGAGATAGGCGGCGATGTCGGCGCTCTCATACATCGCCACGCCGGTATTCGGATCGATCAGATACGGAAACTGCGCCTTGCCGCCCTGCTCCCGGACACTTGGGCGGAACCTTGCACCGCCCTTCGGACACGGGCGCACCAGGACGGGCGTACCGGTCTCAGACACCGCTTCCCGCGCCACGCGGCAAAAAGGGCAGCCCTCAAACTCATAAAGGATCAGGGGCTCTGCCGGTGTTTCCGATGCAGGCTTCGCCGCGCCGGCGCCCAGTCGGAGCGCTGACGCCAAAACCGACGTCGTCCAGTGCAGTGGGAAGAGCGGATCCATAGATCGGCGCTCAGGCGTTGACCATGCCGCGGCCGGCATAGAGGCCCTGAAGATCCAGCTCCTCTTCGATGCGGATAAGCTGATTGTACTTCGCCAAACGGTCGGAACGGGCGAGCGAGCCCGTCTTGATCTGTCCGCAATTCGTCGCCACGGCGAGGTCGGCGATGGTTGTGTCTTCCGTCTCGCCCGAACGGTGGGACATGACAGCCGCATAAGCGTGACGATGGGCCAGTTCGACCGCGTCCAAAGTCTCGGACAAGGTGCCGATCTGATTGACCTTGATCAGGATCGCGTTCGCCGCGCCCCGTTCCAGTCCCATGGCGAGGCGACCGGGATTGGTGACGAACAGATCGTCGCCGACCAACTGGCATTTGTCGCCAACCTCGTCAGTGAGCGTTTTCCAGCCCTCCCAATCATCCTCGGCCATGCCGTCTTCGATCGAAATGATAGGGTATTTGTCGACCAGCGCACCGAGATAGGCGGCGAATTCGCCGGCGTCCAAAGTCTTGTCCTCGCCGGCGAGGAGGTACTTGCCGTCCTTGTAGAATTCGGTCGACGCCGCATCGAGCGCTAAGGCGACATCCTCTTCTGGCTTGTAGCCCGCGGCCTCAACGGCTTTCAGAATGAAGCTGATCGCCTCCTCCGTCGACGACAGGCCGGGCGCGAAGCCGCCTTCGTCGCCGACATTGGTGTTGTGGCCGGCGTCCACGAGCTGCTTTTTCAGCGCATGGAACACCTCCGCGCCGACGCGAACCGCCTCGCTCAAGGTCGGCGCGCCAACGGGCATGATCATAAATTCCTGGATGTCGATCGGATTATCGGCGTGTGCGCCGCCATTAATGATGTTCATCATCGGCGTCGGCAAGACGCGGGCGTTGACGCCGCCGACATAGCGGTAGAGCGGCAAACCGCAGCTCTCTGCCCCCGCCTTCGCCACCGCCAGGGACACGCCCAACAACGCATTGGCCCCGAGACGAGATTTGTTCTCGGTGGCGTCAACCTCAATCAGCGTGTCGTCGATGAAACGCTGGTCGGTGGCGTCCATCCCCTCTAGCGCCTGAAAGATCTCTCCGGTCACAGCGTCGACCGCTTTCTGGACGCCTTTGCCGCCGAAGCGCTCTCCCCCGTCGCGCAGCTCGTGGGCTTCATAAGCCCCGGTCGAGGCGCCCGACGGCACAGCGGCGCGGCCCGAGGAGCCGTCCTCCAGCGTCACCTCGACCTCCACAGTCGGGTTGCCGCGGCTGTCCAGAATTTCGCGGCCGAAAACGTCGACGATCTCGCTCATGGAAGGGGGTCCTCGCGCAAAAGAAAACGGCGGTCCCGGAATATCGGGGCCGCCGCCGCGTTAACGCGATTGGCGTCTGACGCCAAGGCCGGTTCTAAAGCTCGTCCTTCGGCTCCAGGATTTGCTTGCCGCGATACATGCCGGTGGACAGGTCAATGTGGTGAGGACGGCGCAGTTCCCCGCTGTCGGCGTCCTCGATATAGGTTGCGCCTTTCAGTCGGTCGTGCGCGCGACGCATGCCGCGTTTCGACGGCGTCGTTTTCCGCTTGGGGACTGCCATGAGTTAAAATCCATGTCTAAGGGCCCAACGGCCCCAATAAAGCCAAGCGCGCCGTATACTTGTCTGCGCGAACATGATCAAGCCATCAAGGCCGCCTTGAAACGGACGTGTTCCAGTACGACGGTCGCGCGCATAGAGCCTGGGAGCCAGTATGACAGATCGTTATGTCGCCATCGTCACCGGCGCCAGCCGCGGATTAGGCCTTGAGACAGCGAAAGCCCTCGCCGCATTGGATTATCTTGTCGTCGCCACGGCTCGCGCGCAAGACGCCGCCGGCCACGCGGCCGCCTTGCTCGGTTCCGACCGGGCGGTCGGCCGCGCGTTGGATGTCGCAGATGAGTCCTCAGTCGACGCATTCTTCGATTGGCTCGCAGAAGCGTATGGCCGTATCGATGTGCTGGTGAACAATGCGGGTCGAACCTTCGGGTCGTTCCAGGCCGACATCGCCGCAACGCCGCCTGAGCAGATCGTCGAGGCCGTCGACAACAACGCGCTCGGCGCTTACCGCGCCATTCGCCGCGCTCTCCCGATGATGAATTCGGCGGGCTACGGCCGCATCGTCAACATCTCTTCCGGCATGGGCGGCTTGGCGGAAATGGGCGGAGGCGCGATCCCCTACCGAATCTCGAAAACGGCGATGAACGCGGTCACCCGAATTGCCGCCTCCGAAGCCGCGGCGAATGTGAAGGTCAACGCCGTTTGCCCCGGCTGGGTGCGAACAGATATGGGCGGAGAGCACGCGCCGCGATCGCTGGAGGAAGGCGTCGCCGGGATCGTGTGGGCGGCGACGCTCGCGAACGACGGTCCCACGGGCGGATTCTTTCGGGATGGCGAGCCCATTGCCTGGTAAGCGCTTGAGGATCGCTAAACCAACCGACTTTGCGTCACCGCCGCTTCAATGAAGCTCGCAAACAGAGGGTGGGGTTCGAACGGGCGCGATATCAGTTACGGAAGGAATAGAACGCCGATGAACCATGGGTGGACGGCCAGTTCGAAAATCTCCGGCAAGGACCCGTCGGGCGAGAGACCGGAGAAAATGACGCCGGCCGCTTCCATCGGTGCGACGTATCCGACGTTGACTTCGTACCTGTGGCGATGGCGCTCCGAGACCTCCGCTGCGCCATAGATCTCAGCGACCCGGCTGCCGGGCTTCAGTCTGGCTGGATAAGCGCCGAGCCGCATCGTGCCGCCCTTATCGACATCCGCCGTGCGGACCTCTTTCATGTTGCCGCGTGTCCACGCCTCCATAAGACCGACGAGCGGCGTATCGGTTTCAGCGAATTCGGTGGTCGACGCATCTTCAAGGCCCGCCAGGCTGCGCGCAGCTTCTATGACTGAAAGCTGCATGCCGTAGCAGATTCCGAAACACGGAATCCGACGTTCGCGGGCGAACCGCGCGGCGCGCATTTTCCCCCGGGCGCCGCGTTCGCCGAAGCCGCCAGGTAAAATCACGCCGTGAACGCCCTCCAAAATGTCGAGCGGCTTTGCTTCATCGTCGAATTGCTCGGAATCGATCAGGCGGACATCGACCTTGACCGTATTCGCCAGGCCGCCGTGGTCGAGGGCCTCCATAACGGACTTGTAGGCGTCCGGTACGTCTGTGTACTTGCCAACCAGGCCAATGCAGACCTCGCCGTCAGGATTGTGGATGGTATGGGCGATGCCGTTCCAACGCGTGAGATCCGGCTTGGGCGCGCCCGTAATGCGGAAATGCCAAAGCACCTCCTCGTCCAAGCCCTCCGCGTGGTAGGCGTCCGGAACATCATAGATGTGGCCGACATCGCGCGCTTCGATGACGCTCGAGGGCCGTACATTACAGAAACTTGCAATCTTGTTTTTCTCCGTCTCGGGGATCGGTCGATCACAACGGCAGAGCAGGATATCAGGTTGAATGCCGATCGAGCGCAGCTCCTTGACCGAGTGCTGGGTCGGCTTGGTCTTCATCTCCCCGGCGGCGGGGATATAGGGCAATAGCGTCAGATGAATGAACACGGCTCGCTCGGGCCCGAGCTCCTGGCCCAATTGTCGGATCGCTTCGAAGAATGGGAGGCCCTCAATGTCCCCCACCGTGCCGCCGATCTCACAGAGCACAAAAACGACCCCCTCGCCCGGATCGGCGAGCACGAAGTCTTTGATCGCGTCGGTGACGTGCGGGATCACATGGATCGTCGCGCCGAGATAATCGCCGCGGCGTTCCTTCTCGATGATCGACTGATAGATCCGGCCGGTCGTAATATTGTCAGATTGCCGGGCTGAAACGCCGGTAAAGCGCTCATAGTGGCCGAGATCGAGATCGGTTTCAGCGCCGTCGTCTGTGACGAACACTTCGCCATGCTGGCGCGGCGACATCGTGCCGGGATCGACATTCAAATAGGGGTCGAGCTTTCGAAGCCGAACGCCATAGCCGCGCGCCTGCAACAGCGCTCCGAGTGCGGCCGAGGCGATGCCTTTTCCCAAGGAGGACACCACGCCGCCTGTGATGAAGATATAGCGGATCATGGGATCTTAGAATGACCTGATTCGCGATCCGTGGCGTGGTCTTGGCCACGGCGCGCTCATTGGGGCGAAGGCTCGGGCTCGAGGTCTTCGTCTTGAGGGTCTGCCGCCGGTTCTGCGTCTTCGACTGGCGTTTCCACCGCGTCCGCCGCTGCGGGGTCCGCGTCGCGGTCTATGCTCGGCTCCAGCGGCGCGCGGAACAATGCGTCAGGATCCGTCGGCGCTGGGGCGTCCGCCGGCGCGTCTGTTCCAAATAGATCGCCGCCAAACGGTTCGCCGCCATCGTCGTCGATCGACGTCTCCAGGCCCTGCTGAAGCGCGTCTTCAGGCGCCGTTGCGTCGCGAGACTCTCGGTTGGCCATCGTGGTGAGGACAAGGCTGGTGACGAAGAAAACCGCGCCGAATATCATCGTTGTGCGCACGAGCGCGCCAGCGGCGCCGCGCCCGGACATGAGGCCTCCGCCTCCCCCGCCGCCGATGCCGCGGGCGCC
>CAZQZC010000111.1:0-8611 GCA_964597685.1 uncultured Hyphomonadaceae bacterium
GAAGCTCGCCAGTGGCCGCCCCAGGCTGGCGGTGGCGCGTTCGCATAAGAACATTTCGGTCCAAGTGATCGACGACGAAAAAGGCGTCACCGTCGCCTCGGCGTCGACCTTGGAGAAAGCGTTTCGCGACGAGCGCCCGAACGGCGGCGACTCCGATGCGGCGGCGAAGATCGGCGCGCTGATCGCCGAGCGCGCCAAGGCCGCCGGCGTCGACGAAGTGGTCTTCGACCGCGGCGGTTATCTGTTTCACGGCCGGGTGAAAGCCCTGGCGGACGCCGCCCGCGAGGGCGGCTTGAAGTTCTAGGAGGCTTTCATGGCGGAAGAGCAGCGGGGCAGGGGGCGCGGACGCGGCCGAGATCGGGATCGGGACGACGAGCAATCGGAATTCGTCGACAAGCTGGTCGGCATCAATCGTGTCGCCAAGACTGTTAAGGGCGGCAAGAATTTCGGCTTCGCGGCGCTTGTTGTCGTCGGCGACGGCAAAGGGCGCGCCGGGTTCGGCAAGGGCAAGGCTCGCGAGGTGCCCGAAGCGATCCGCAAGGCGACTGAGGAAGCCAAGCGCTCGATGGTTCGCATCCCGCTGCGCGAAGGTCGAACGCTTCACCATGACGGCCAAGGCCGGTGGGGCGCCGGCAAGGTTGTTTTACGTGCGGCGCCTCCGGGAACGGGCGTGATTGCGGGCGGCCCCATGCGCGCCGTCATGGAAGTCCTGGGAATCCAAGACGTCGTCGGCAAGTCCATTGGGTCCTCGAACCCGTACAACATGGTGCGTGCGACGTTTGCGGCGCTGAAGGATCAATCCAGTCCCCGCAATGTGGCTTCGAAACGCGGCCTTAAGGTGCAGGACATTGTCGGACGGCGCGCCGACGGCGCGTCTGCGGCCGGCATGGCGGAAGCGTCCTAAGGAGAGGGTGGACCCATGGCCAAGACATCCACGGTGACCATTCGTCAGACGGGTAGTCCAATCCGCCGCGACGATCGCCAGCGCAAGACGTTGATCGGCTTGGGCCTGAATAAGGTCGGCCGGGAACGCACGCTTGAAGACACGCCATCTGTGCGCGGCATGATCGCGAAAGTGTCGCACATGGTTGAGATCGTAGAGGAGCAGGCGTAGGCGCGCGCTGAACGCTTGGAAGAGACGCACAATGAAACTGAACGAATTGTCTCCAGCCCCCGGTTCGACGAAGGCGCGCAAGCGCGTCGGCCGCGGCGTCGGCTCCGGCAAGGGTAAAACCGGCGGGCGCGGCGTGAAGGGCCAGAAGTCCCGCTCGGGCGTCGCTCTCAACGGCTTCGAGGGCGGCCAGATGCCGATTTATATGCGGCTTCCCAAGCGCGGCTTCAACAACGCGTTCGCCAAGCGGTACGCCTGGATTAATCTCGGCCGCATCGCCAAGGCCGTGGACGAGGGCAAGATCGACGCCGGGTCGATTACCGAGCAGAGCTTGGTCGAGTCCGGGCTCGTGCGCCGTGCGAAAGACGGGATCCGGCTGCTGGCGAAGGGCGACGCCCCGAAGAAAGCTGACATCACGGTGACCGGCGCCTCGAAAGCGGCTGTTGAGGCCGTTGAAAAGGCTGGCGGAAAGGTCACGCTAACGGGTGCGGGCGCGGACGCGGCCTAAGCTGGCTGCGCCTTTTACGATTTCGCCCTTCACAAATGATCCGTGGCCGCCAATCTTGGCGGCCATACGCCATTCAGGGGAGTAGCGCGTGGCTTCAGCAGCAGAACAACTCGCCCGCAACGTCAATTTCCGCACCTTCTCAAAGGCGAAGGAGCTGCAGAAGCGGATCCTGTTCACGCTCGGCGCGCTGCTGGTTTACCGGCTCGGAACGTTCATTCCGTTGCCCGGTCTCGACCCCGCAGCATATGCTCAATTTTTCCAACAGCAGTCGGGCGGTATCCTCGCCAACGTGAATATGTTGTCGGGCGGCGCGATCGAACGGATGGGCGTCTTCGCGCTCAACGTCATGCCGTACATCACCGCATCCATCATCATGCAGATGATGACGACGGCCTCGCCAACCCTCGAAAAGCTCAAAAAAGAAGGCGAAGCGGGCCGTAAGCAAATCAACCAATACACCCGATACCTGACCGTGGCCTTTGCAATCGTGCAGAGCTTCGGCATCTCGGTTGGCCTGCGCGGCCTGGCGCTCGATTCCATTAATCCGCTGTTTTTCCAGGTGACCGCCGTCGTCACGCTGACGGGCGGAACGATTTTCCTCATGTGGCTCGGCGAGCAGATCACGGCGCGCGGCATCGGCAACGGGATCTCGCTCATCATCTTCGCCGGCATCGTCGCCGAATTGCCTCGAGCGATCTACAATCTACTCGGCCAGGCGCGCGCGACATCCGTGAACGTTGTCTTCATCGTCGCCATTACAGCCATGGTCATCGGCCTGGTCGTTTTCATCGTTTTCGTCGAGCGGTCGCAGCGCCGGCTCCTGATCCAGTATCCCAAGCGCCAGCAGGGCAATCAAATGGTGCAGGGGCAGAATTCGTTTCTGCCTTTGAAGATCAACACAGCCGGCGTCATCCCGGCGATCTTCGCCTCAGCGCTCTTGCTGCTTCCGACGACGATTGTCGGCTTCACCGGCGGAACAACGGACGGCGCCGCGACCGGCGGCTTCAACCAATGGTTCCAGCTCTATTTCGGGCCTGGCTCCTGGGGCTTTATCGCGACGTACGGTCTGTTGATCGCGTTCTTTGCGTTCTTCTACACCTCCATCGTCTTCAATCCGGAAGAGACGGCGGATAATCTCCGCAAGTATGGCGGCTTCCTGCCGGGTATCCGCCCAGGCAAGAATACGGCGTCCTACTTGGATTACGTGCTCACGCGTCTAACGTTCATCGGCGCGGCGTACCTGTGCTTCGTATGCCTGCTCCCCGAGGTGTTGCGACGATACTATCCCGGCATTCCCTTTTATATTGGCGGAACCTCGCTGCTTATTGTCGTTTCTGTGACAATCGATACAGTGACGCAGATACAATCCCATCTGATCGCGCATCAGTACGAAGGGATGATCAAGAAATCGCGGCTGGGAGGGCGCAAACGTTGAATCTGATCCTGTTCGGGCCGCCGGCGGCGGGCAAGGGCACGCAGGCGAAACGGCTGGTTTCAGAACGCGGCTATATCCAATTGTCCACCGGCGACATGCTCCGCGCGGCGCGCGCCTCCGGCAGCGCGCTTGGGCAAGAAGTCGCCGCCATTATGGACCAAGGGCGGCTGGTCTCGGACGAGATCGTCATCCGCTTGATCGAAGAACAGCTGGACGCCAATGGAAGCGCGCCTGGGTTCATTTTCGACGGCTTTCCACGCACCGTCGCCCAGGCCGAAGCGCTGGACGCCTCCTTGGCGGGACGCGGCGAGGCGGTCGATTTGGTGGTTCGTTTGCGTGTTGACGAAAACAAATTGGTCGAACGGATCGCGAAGCGGTTCGCCGAAGAGGGCCGCAAGGACGACAATCCCGAAACGTTCAAAACCCGTTTGGACAAGTACAACGCCGATACGGCGCCGCTGATCCCAATCTATGCTGAGCAAGGCAAGCTGAAAGAAGTCGACGGGATGGGGTCCATCGAAGCGGTTTCAACAGCGATCGACGCCGCGCTAGACACTGTCTGACAAAGGTCCGATTCTTTTGTTGACGCGGGCGCGGCGAGGCCTATAACGACGCTCTTCGTTAAGAAGGCTGGCGCCTGGCGCGCGGGGTCCTTATGGCTTCGCGCTGACGGGCTTTTATTCATGCAGGGAGCACGGCTTTGGCCCGCATTGCAGGTGTCAATATACCCCCCAATAAGCGCGTCGAAATCGCGTTGAGGTACATTCACGGCATTGGTCCCGCCATGGCGCGCGAGATCATTGAGAAAGTGGGCGTCGCGCCCGAGCGTCGCGTGGCTGAATTGTCGGATGCGGAAGTCATCCAGATCCGTGAGACGATAGACGCCGACTATACCGTCGAAGGCGACCTCCGCCGCGACACGTCGATGAACATCAAGCGCTTGATGGATCTGGGCTGCTATCGCGGTCTGCGCCACCGTAAACGGCTCCCGGTCCGCGGGCAGCGCACTCACACCAACGCCCGCACCCGTAAGGGTCCCGCCAAGCCGATCGCCGGCAAAAAGAAATAAGAGGACGATCCAATGGCCCGCGATACGACCCGCGTCCGTCGCCGAGAGAAAAAGAACATCACCTCCGGCGTGGTTCACGTCAATTCGAGCTTCAACAACACCAACGTGACGATCACCGACGTGCAGGGCAACACGATCTCCTGGTCGTCTGCGGGCGCCATGGGTTTTAAGGGATCGCGGAAATCCACGCCCTATGCCGCGCAGGGCGCCGCCGAGGATGCAGCGAAGAAAGCTCAGGAACACGGATTGAAGACCGTCGAAGTCAATGTTCGGGGTCCGGGCTCTGGCCGTGAGTCCGCCTTGCGCGCCCTGCAGGCCGCCGGCCTGACTGTTACGTCCATCCGCGACACCACCCCTATCCCGCACAATGGCTGCCGGCCGCCGAAGCGGCGCCGCGTCTAGTCCGGGACAACACTCTAACGCTTGAAGGAGCAGGCCATGGCCGACAGCGCCGCCGCATCCGTGAACGACCGCAACTGGAAAGAGCTGATCCGTCCGAATCGCCCGCAGGTCGAGGCGGGTTTGGATCCGAAGCGTAAAGCGAAGCTGGTCATCGAGCCGCTGGAGCGCGGATTCGGCACCACGATGGGCAATGCGCTGCGCCGCGTGCTCCTGTCGTCCCTGCAGGGCGCGGCGATCACCGGCGTCCAGATCGACGGCGTCGTGCACGAATTCTCTGCGATCCCCGGTGTCCGTGAGGATGTGACGACGATCGTCCTGAACCTCAAGCAGGTCGCAATCTCGATGGTGTCTGAAAACCCGAAGCGCATGGTGCTGAAGGCTGACGGCCCCGGCCCTGTGACGGCGGGTCAGATCGAGGTGACGGGAGACGTGAAGATCCTGAACCCGGATCTTGTCATCTGTCATTTGGATGAGCAGGCCTCAGTGCGCATGGAATTCACCGTCGCGTCTGGCAAGGGCTATGTGCCCGCGGATCAGAGCCGGCCCGAGGACGCGCCGATTGGCTTCATTCCCGTGGACGCGATCTATTCCCCGGTGCGCCGTGTCGGCTATCAGGTTGAAGACACGCGCGAAGGCCAGGTGCTGGACTACGACAAGCTGGCTCTGACGGTTGAGACAGATGGCTCGGTTACGCCGGAGGACGCCGTCGCTTACGCCGCGCGCATCCTTCAAGACCAACTCCAGCTTTTCATCACGTTCGACGAGCCGGTGGTTGAGGATCAAACTCAACAGGAAGCCGATCTTGGCTTCAATCCGGTTCTCCTGAAAAAGGTCGACGAGCTCGAATTGTCCGTCCGATCGGCCAATTGCTTGAAGAACGACAACATCGTTTACATCGGCGACCTGATCCAGAAGTCCGAAGCTGAAATGCTCCGCACGCCGAACTTCGGACGGAAATCGCTGAACGAGATCAAGGAAGTGCTGGCCGGGATGGGCTTGCACCTCGGCATGGACGTGCCGGATTGGCCGCCCGAAGACATCGAAGCGCTCGCAAAGCGCTATGACGAACATTAAGGCCCGCCCGGTCCTCAGGAGGAGATTATGCGCCACGCTCTCGCGCACCGGAAACTGAACCGCACCGCGTCGCACCGAAAGGCGATGTTCGCGAACATGGCGTCGTCGCTGATCGAGCACGAGCAGATCGTCACCACGCTGCCAAAGGCCAAAGAGCTGAAGCCGATCATGGACAAGCTCGTCACGCTGGCCAAGCAAGGCGACCTCGCCGCCCGTCGTCGCGCGATCGCAAAGATCCGCAACAAGACCATGGTGCGGAAGCTGTTCGACACGCTCGGCCCGCGCTACGCCGAGCGCCAGGGCGGCTATACGCGCGTCCTCAAGGCGGGCTTCCGGTATGGCGACAATGCGCCTATGGCGGTGATCGAACTCGTCGATCGCGACCCGGAGGCCAAGGGCGCTGCAGACCGTGCGCGTGTCGAAGCGGAACTTGAGGCGGTAGACGCATAAATCGCTCTACAGCAATGAAATCTTTCAGATTTCATTGCTGTTGCGAGGTGGTTCGCCGTTTGGCGCGCCTAACTGACACGTAACGTCATCGCACTTGCCACCGCGGAACGGCCGCAATAGAGCCATGTTCCATGGTCATAAACGCATCCATGACGCGTCATGTTTCCAAGGTCCTCGCGGCGGTTTGCGTCGCGGTGTTCATTTTGCTTGCTGTGGCCGTATCGCCACTCTTGAGCGGGAAAGCCCGTGCGCAAAGTCTGCCGGAAACGCGCGAGCAGATCGAACTCACGTTCGCGCCCTTGGTTCGCGAAGCGTCTCCCGCCGTGGTCAATGTCTACACCAGCCGGGTCGTGCAACAGCCGGTTTCTCCTTTCGCCCTGCTGGATCCGCGCTTTCGGCGCTATGGCGGCGCGACGCGCGAGCGAGTGCAAAGTTCGCTCGGGTCCGGCGTCATCGTCGGCGAAGACGGCACGATCGTTACGAACAATCACGTCATCGAAGGCGCCGACGAGTTTACGGTGGTCCTGTCGGACCGGCGTGAATATCCGGCCGAACTGATCCTCGCCGACGAGCGCTCCGACCTCGCCGTTTTGAAGGTCGACACCGAAGGCGCGTCTTTGCCAACGCTGTCCTATGCCGATACGCGAGATGTTGAGGTTGGCGATTTGGTGCTTGCCATCGGCAATCCCTTCGGCGTGGGCCAGACGGTGACCAACGGCATCGTGTCGGCCACGGCGCGCACCGATGTTGGGATCACCGACTACGCCTTCTTCATACAGACGGACGCCGCCATTAATCCCGGCAATTCCGGCGGCGCCCTGGTCAATACGCGCGGCGAGCTCGTCGGCGTGAATACGGCGATCTTTTCCCGCTCGGGCGGGTCGAACGGGATCGGATTCGCCATTCCGTCGGAGATGGTGAAGCGCGTTGTCGACGCGGCCGTCAATGAAGGCCGCATCACCCGGCCGTGGCTGGGCCTGAAGGGCCAGTCAGTGAGCTACGACATCGCGAAGTCCCAAGGCCTGGAGCGGCCGGTGGGGATCATCATCACCGAGGTTTATCCAGACGGTCCGGCCGACGACGCAGGCCTTCGGCGTGGAGATCTGGTCACGGCGATCGGCGGACGCGAAGTGTTCGACGAACGCGGCCTCAAATTTCTCGCTGCGATCCAGTCGCCCGGCGAACGCGCTGAGCTTGATGTCCTGCGCGGCGGAACGCCGCAGAAACTCAGCGTCAAGCTCGCACCGCCACCGGGTGCGACGGAGGCCGAGCTTGTCCTGATCGACGGATCAAACCCGTTCAGCGGCGCCGAAGTCGCGGAATTGTCTCCAGCGCTCGCCGATCAATTGGGTCGCGATCCGTTTGAGACCGGCGTCCTGGTCACCCGCGTCCTGAGACGCGGCTTCGCCCGTCGCATCGTTCGGCCTGGAGACGTAATCGTGCAGGTCAACGGCCAGCCTGTCACAACGCTGGACGACCTCGACGACGTCTTGGACGCGGGAAGCGACGGCGCCTGGGATATCGCCGTCGATCGCAATGGTCGGCGTATTTCGGGGCGGGTGCAGATCTGATCCGGCTTTCGCCCGCCGCGGCGCCGCTGTAGCGTTTCACCATGTCCGATCTCTTCGCAGCCTCTGGTCTTGACGGCGACGCGCCGCGCCCCCTTGCAGACCGGCTGCGCCCGGCGCGCCTAACGGATGTTGTCGGCCAAGACCATTTGTTAGGACCGGAGGGGCCGATCGGGCGAATGCTGGCGGCGGGTCGGTTCTCGTCAATCGTGTTGTGGGGGCCGCCTGGCGTCGGCAAGACCACGATCGCCCAGCTTTTGGCCAAGGCCGCCGATCTCGAATATGAGGCGGTGTCCGCCGTGTTTTCGGGCGTGAAAGATCTGCGCGCGGCCTTCGACCGGGCCGAACAACGCCGCACCGCCGGGCGCGGCACATTGTTGTTCGTCGATGAGATCCACCGATTCAACCGCGCCCAGCAGGACGGCTTCTTGCCCTTCGTGGAGCGTGTCGTTTTTTTTATTGATTGGGCGACCACCGAGAATCCCAGCTTTGAGATAAACGGCGCCCTCTTGTCGCGATGCCAGGTTCTGGTCCTGAAAAGGCTTGAGGCTGAGGCGCTGGAAACCCTGCTGAGCCGCGCGGAAGCCGTCGAGGGCAGGGCGCTGCCGCTCGACCAGAGCGCCCGCGTCGCGCTTGTCGACATGGCCGACGGCGACGGGCGTTACCTCCTGAACTTGGCCGAGCAGGCGTTCACCTTGGCTCAGAACGTGGAGGCGCAAAACGTGGAGGCGCTTGACGCGAAGGCGCTCGCGGCGGCGCTGCAGAAACGCGCCCCAGCGTACGACAAGGACCGCGATGAGCACTACAACCTCATCTCGGCGCTGCACAAATCCGTCCGCGGTTCTGATCCGGACGCCGCGCTTTATTGGTTCGCGCGCATGATCGAGGGCGGGGAGGACCCGCTCTATCTGGCGCGCCGTCTTGTGCGCATGGCGAGCGAGGATATTGGTCTCGCCGATCCGACCGCTCTGATGATCGCTGGCGAAGCGGCGCG
>CAZQZC010000112.1:0-8599 GCA_964597685.1 uncultured Hyphomonadaceae bacterium
GGTCGAGGGCGAGAACGGCCACGATGCGTTCTTGATCATCTGAGAAGAACAAGCTCGCCCATCCAGCGCCCGTTTGCGCCAAGGCGTCGCGCGCCCGTCCGAACGCGGCGGTTTTGACCGTGGCCCCCGCCTCCAATGCGCAATCCCGTCGCAGGGCGAGCGTCAACGCCGAAGCGATGGCTTCGTCGTCCTCAAGCTGAAAATCGGCGACCGGAGCCTGGCGCGTTTTCGTGTCGGCTGTTGGAAGTTCGACGACTTTCGGGCTTGGTTTGTCCGACGCTTCCAAGTCCGAGAGGTCGGGCCGCAAGAGCGCTTCGATTTCCGCTTGGCTCAGCATGCCGCGTTTCGACGGCAAGGGTCGAACGCCGTCATAGACAACGGATTTCGGCGCTGCGCCGGTCTTCTGTAAAAGCGATCGAGCCATTGATCAGCGCCTCCCAATCGCTCTCACGTTCTGCGGATGCGGTTAACACGCAGTTAGGATTTCATGATCTTGGCATGAGTCGGAGCGTAAAGTTTAAGGAATTTCGAGCGCCCTTTAAGAGTCCGGTGACCCGGTCAAGACTCCGCTAAGCAATGCGTAACCGATTCTTTGTCTTCGAGGCGCATGGTTGCGGGGTACGCCGAGGGGTCGATAAAGCAACCGCCGGGCGTTGGGTGAAAAGAGAAAAGCGGCGCGGCGATACGCGCCGCTTTTTTGTCTAAGGCCGGTGTCAATCGTCGCGGAGCGTGCGCTCGCGACGCTCGTGCCGCTCCTGAGCTTCTAGGCTAAGGGTCGCCGTCGGCCGCGCTTCCAGGCGTTTCAGCGAGATTGGCTCGCCGGTTTCGTCGCAATACCCGTATGTGCCGTCTTCAATCCGGCGCAGCGCGGCGTCGATCTTGGAAATGAGCTTGCGCTGGCGATCACGCGTGCGCAGCTCCAACGCCTTATCGCTTTCGGCGGAAGCGCGGTCGACAATATCTGGCAAAGCAGAATTGTCTTCCTGGAGATTATTGATCGTCGACTTGGAGCCCGCCAGGATAGCCTCTTTCCAGTTTGTCAATTTTTGCTGGAAGTACCGGCGCTGGCGATCGCTCATGAATTCCTCGTCCGCGGACGGGACGTAATCGTCGTTTTCCGTACTGGACACAGGCAAACTCCTTGATTTCGCGATCCCTATATCGTGCGCCGCCGCCGGCTGCAATGTCTGAGGCGCGTCACGGTCCGGCGCCGGAAAATCAAAAGAGCGATTATCGATCGTGATCGCAGGCCGCGGCGTTCGCGCGCCGTCGCCTCAGATCCTGACAACAAAGGCCGCTTATGGCGCCTGAAGGCCTTGATCCGGCCATCTCTCCATGCCGTATTGGGCGCTCCTTCACGAAGTCTTCAGGCAAGATCCCGATGGCGATCCACCGGAAAAACTCCGGCCGTAAATCAGGCTGGGCGCTGGCTTCAGCGTTCAACGCCCTGTTGCTTGTCATCCCGATTCTCGCAGCCCATGTCTTGGGCGACGCCATGCGCGGCGACGGCTCCAGCGCAGAGCCTTCGGCGGAGGCGCTGGTCGAAACGCGACGCGCAATCGACCGGGCATTCGCTGAGATGCCGCCGCGCGGCGCCGACCGGCGCGCCTTCTGGGCGGACCTCGTCGACCGGGAGCTTGGGCGACGCGACATGTCCGCCGCACGCGGATTTCTTATCGCAGCGCCGCTTATGTTGGACGTCGATGATTCGCGGGCCGTGAACGCGGCGGCCGCCGCCGAGACATCGGGCGGCATCGACCAGCGCTTGACGCGCGCCGCGCTCTTGTTCCTGCCGAACGATGTCCGCGCCGCTTACGAGGCCGCGAGCCGCCCGCCCGCGATCGCGCCAGCCGCGTCATACGAGCAGGTGAGCGAGGACGCAGACGGAGCCGAAAACGCCGACAGAGCAGCCGCTGAGCCGCCGCCGCCGCTGGATCGACGGCCGCGCGTCTTCTCCCTCCTCGGCACCGAGGCCGATTTGGCGGTGAACAGCCGGGCCTGGCTGCGTGGGGAGCCCAATGACGACTTCGTCCTGCGCTTAACCGGGCTCGCCATGGCGGCCTCCGATTTGGACGTCGATGGTCCCGCCCTGTTCGCAGACCAGGCACGCGAAGCTGCGTCAATTTTGAAAGCCGCTCGTCGCGCGGGCCGGCTGCAGCGGCCCTATGCGCGGCACTTGGAAGCGCGGCTTGACGAGGCCCTGCCTGAGGACGTGCTGCGTCCGGCGTTGGAATTGGTCTTCGACGCAGCAGCGCCGTTGAGCGATTTGGCGGATATGACGCGGACGGCGTATGGGTCGAGCATCGACGCCGACGCCGCACGACGGTTCGCCGGAGACTTGGACGACGTGGCGCGGTTGGCTGAAGCAACCAGCGCTTCGGGAGCGATTACGCTTATTGAATTGGTGCGCGCCCCCCACGAGATGCGGCAGGTCCGACTGATCGCGGAGGCGGGTGGCGTCCGGGCCATTGCGCTGGCGAAACAATCGGGCCGAGACGCGCTTAAAGCCGCGGAATCGGGGATTAAGTGGACCCGGCTTCTGGTGTTTCAGGTCATCGCCTTGGCTGCTGGGTTCATGGCGCTTTGCTGGCTTGCGCTGATTGGCGTCGCCCGCAGTTTCAGACCGGCCCGAGCTCGGTTTTCGCTCTAGACGCCGAACGCGCCCTTCACGCCGTCCAGAATCAATTGCGCCGAGAGCGCCGCCAAAATCACACCGAAGATGCGCGTCACAGCGCCGGCGACGCTTGCGCCCATCGCCCTCACCAGAGGCCCGGCGGCCAGGAATACGAGCAAGCACAACAGAAGATTGGCCAAGATCGCCAGAAGAATGACCGCTTGGCTGCGCCAATCCGCCGCCTCCGACATGAAGAGCATCGCCGTCGCAATCGACCCAGGTCCGGCGAGCATGGGGATGCCGATGGGAAACACGGAAACATCGTCGAGCTCGCCGGTCTTGTCTTCCTCGGCCAGAACGCCCTCTGCGCGCGTTTCCCGCCGCTCCGTTCGCTTCTCAAAGACCATGTCGAGGGCGATCAGAAACAGGAGCACGCCCCCCGCGGCGCGAAACGCGTCGATTGATATTTTGAGGCTGTCCAAGAGCCAGGCGCCGGCGAATGCGAAGAAGAAAATGATAATGGTCGCCACGATCACCGATCGCACGGCCATAGAGCGGCGATATGCTGCGTCGCCCCGCGCGGTCAGCGACGCGAAGACCGGCGCAACGCCGACGGCGTCGATGAGAACGAAAAACGTGACGAACGCCGATGTGAAAAGTGCGAGTGTAGTCGAATTCATGGGCCGCGCTTAGCGGGCCTCGCGGACCGCGTCGAGCAAGACTTTTATGTCGTCGGCGACCGGGGGCGTCTCAGCCGCGCCCAGAGCGCTCAAGCGGCCACCGCCCTCAGCCAATGCGCGGAGCATGCGAAATCCCTTCAAGCGTTGAAGGAGACCGGCCAAACCGGCGCGGCCGTCGGCGCGCGCAATGCGGCCGCTGTCCAGCTGCACGGCGATATCCATAGACGCGCGCCCCGATTCGATCAGGGCGATCGCCGCATCAAGGTCTGTGATCGGTTCAGTCGCCGGCGCCGCGTTCATAATGCAACCGCCTGTCTAGCTTGCGCGGGCTCCAGCGCACGCATGATCTCCCGACACTGGGTCAGGGCGCGATACAGGTCGCCGACGGCGGCGGACGAGGCTATCGCAACGATCGCATCGCGGTCGTGCTGCGACGTGCAGGAGGCGACAAGGTCGGCCAAAGCCAGCGTGGCGTGATCGTAAAACGACCCCTCGTTATCGCCGGCCAAGTACATCTGCATAATGGCGAAGTATGCGCGTTTCGCCGGCGTATCGGCTTCTTCGGGCTGCATGATGTCTTTTTCACGCAGGATCCGGGCGCGATTCTCCAAAAGCAGCACGCCGCGCCGCTCACCGTTTCGCAGCACCGCGCCGTTGAGGATGAACGCCTCGCCCGGCTTAAGGGAAAGTTTTAGCGCCATCGAAATGCCAGCCCTTAATCACTGAAATGAATTTGCGCTGCAGGCGTTAACAATTGATTGCCCTCCCGCCACGATTGCAAATCAAAGAACCTCGCAAACTAGTCGAACGCGAGGTCGATTGGTCGATTGACTTCCTTCAGCCAACGCCCTGTCCTCTAAGGCGGAAACGCTCAGGAGCATTCGGAATGGACCAAGATCTGAAGAACCGTAAGGCGATCGTCACAGGCTCTGCGACCGGGCTCGGACGGTCCTTCGCGGCTAAGCTCGCCGAGCGCGGCGCTGACTTAATTGTGAACTACACGCGCAGCCAAACCGAGGCCGAGGAGACCGCCGGCCTCTGCCAGAAGGCCGGCGCGGAAGTGCAGCTTGTGCAAGCCGACGTGTCCGAACCCGAAGGCTGTCGCGCGCTTAGAGATGCGGCCGCCGGCTGGGAGCGTCTGGATATTCTGATCAATAACGCCGGCATCACGCGCCGCGCGCCGAATCACGCCGATCTCAACGCCTTGTCCAAAGCGGATTTCATGGACACGTACGCCGTCAACGTCGCGGGGCCGTTTCTGATGGTGCAGGCGTGCGAAGATCTGCTGCGCGCCGCGCATGCCGCCAGCGGCCGGGCAAGCGCTGTTCTCAACATCTCGTCGATCGCAGGCGTGACGGGCATCGGATCGTCTGTCGCTTATGCTGCAACCAAGGGCGCGCTCAACACATTGACGTTGTCGCTTGCGCGCGCGCTCGCCCCGGCGATCCGGGTCAACGCGCTTTGCCCGGGCTACATCGATACGCGCTGGTTCAAGGACCATATGGAAGAAGACAAGTATCTCGCTCTGCGGGGGTCTGTCGAAAAGGCCACGCCCCTGAAGGCCGCCAGCGGGCCGGACGACATCGCCGACGCGGGTCTGTTTTTCATCACCGACGCGGCGCGCCACGTCACCGGTGAAACGCTGCTGGCGGATGCGGGAACCCATCTGGGCTTTGCGCCGCTGACCGCCAGATAAGCGCCCGAACGCCCCCATCACGATCAATTGACCCTCACGGCGCCTGAAAATCAGGCGCAGGCCGTCGGCTGGGGGAAAATCTGCCGCAATCCGTGGCGTTCGGCCCCCCTCACGAAAAGGTTCTCCCCGTTGGGGCCGCCTGTGTTGCGGCAAATGACGAGGGAGTACGCATAATGAATTACAGGTTTGGCCTTCTCGGCGTGGTTGCGTTCGCCGCCGCGGCCGGGGCGAGCGCTCAAGGCGCCGAAACGGAGACGTTCTTCGGCGGCGAGTTCTCCGGAAACGTTGCGATCACGAGCGATTATATTTTCCGCGGGATCTCGCAAACGGCGGGCGACCCCACCGTGCAGGGCGGGTTCGATTGGGCGAGCGAGGATTTCTACGCCGGCATCTGGGCCTCGGGCGTCGACTTTGGCGACGGCACGAGCGCGGAAGTGGATTTCTACGGCGGCTGGACGCCCTCCATCGGCGCCGTCGATTTCAATGTCGGCATTCTCTACTACCTCTATCCGGCCGCTCCTCAGGATCCGCAGCAGAATTATGTCGAGTTCATCCTCGGCGCGAGCACCACATTGGCGGGCTTCCTAAATGTTGGAATCCAGGGCGCCTACTCGCCGGACTATTATTTGGAAGCGGGCGACTCGCTCTTTCTCAGCGGGACGGCGGGCTTTCCTGTCATCCCGCCAACGCCGTTAGGGAACAGCACGTTCAGCGCCTCCTTCGGCGGGTCGATCAATTATCTTGAGTTCTTTCAGGACGAGGTCGCCATCGCCACAACCTTTCCGTTTGAGGATTATGTGACCTGGGACGTGGGCGCGACCCTGTCCTATTACGGCTTTGATCTGGACCTGAAATACGTCGCTGAAACCGGTCTCGCCGCCAGCGACAGCGATTCGTTCGTGGCCACCCTGTCGCGCAGCTTCTGATCGTACGACACTTGCGCGGGGACGCCCTCTCCCCCTGCGCACACTGAAGGGCCGCCGTCTTCGTCGACAGCGGCCCTTTTTTGCGCCGTCGACCGCAGCAATATATGCAGGGCAAGGGAGTTCGAGACGATCATGACGACACCGGTCGACGCGCTGGCGCCTGCTGTGGCGCTTCTGGGAATGGGCACGGCTGCGGTCCTTGCCTCGCGTGCGCTGAAAATCAGCCCGATCGTCGGCTATCTCATCGCTGGCGTCGCCATCGGCCCCCATGCGATCGGCCTCATTGAGGAGAACGACGCCACGCACCTGCTTGCCGAGCTCGGCGTTGTCTTCCTGTTGTTCGACATCGGCATGCACGTGTCTTTGCGAGAGTTGCGCGAAAGCGGCCGAGACCTCGCGAGCCTCGCCCCCGCACACATGGCCTTGAACGGCGTCGCCTTCACCGCCGCGCTTGGCCTGCTTGGATTGGCTTGGCCGCTGGCGATTGCAATCGGGCTGTCGCTCGCCCTCTCGTCGACGGCCGTCGTCGGCAGCATCCTGTCGGAACGGGATCTGAAGTCCTGCCCACTCGGCCGGTCGTCGGTGAACGTCCTGATCTTCCAGGATATCGTCGCGATCTTCCTCTTGATCTACGCCAATTCGCTCGCTTCAGGCGCGGAGAGGATTGCGGAGACGATGGCCCTTGCGGCAGGTCAGGCCCTCGTCGCGTTCGCCGCAGCCTTGCTCGCCGGCCGCTACCTGATCGGGCCCGTGTTTCGCGCCTTGGCGTCGACGCGCAACGAGGAGGCGTTCACGGCCTTTAGCCTGCTGTTGGCCTTGGGGGCGGCCCTCGCGACAGCTGCGACGGGACTGTCCCTGACGCTTGGCGCCTTCCTGGCGGGGCTCGCTGTTTCGGGAACGCCGTTTCGACATCAGATCCAGACAGAGACGGCGCCGTTCCGCGGACTGCTTCTGTCGTTCTTCTTCATCAATGTGGGCATGCTGATCGATGTGCCGCAATTGTTGGCGAACCTGCCCCTGGTGATCGGCGCGACGCTCGGAATACTGGTCGCCAAAACAGTGATTGGATTGGCGGCGGCCCGGCTGAGCGGGTGGACGCTTCCAGGCGCGACACAGCTCGCCTTCCTGCTCGCACAAGGCTCGGAATTCACCTTGGTCGTGCTCTCGCTGGCGGCGTTGATGGCGGGCATGCCTCCGCTCGTGGAGACGGTTATCGTCGCCGCAGTCGCCCTGACGCTCGCCGCCGCGCCGTCCTGGGCCGGGCTGGGCATGCGTCTGGCGCGCGCGCTTGCGCAACGGGCCACGACAAATGAGGAAAAGCAGGCCCGCCCCGAAGACCGCCCCGTCATCGTATTCGGCCTCACGCCGCCGGGACGCCTCGCGGTCGACGCTTTGAAAGACATGCAGGTCCCTTATGTCGCCCTCGACAGCGATCCTGAGCGGTTCATGGCCGCCGTCGCCGATGGGTACCAAGTATCCTTTGGCGACGCGTCGAATCTCAAACTGATCGATGCGATCGGCGCCAGCAACGCCCGCGCCGTCGTGATCGGCGCGCCACGCTACGAGGTTTCGAAATCGATCACGCCCGCTGTCGAATCGACCTTTCCGGGCATCCTCCGATTTGTCGCGGTGGAGACGCCCGAGGATGTTGCGCGGTTTCGCCAATTGGGGATGAGCGCCCACCTCGCCCGACTGGAGCCGGTCGGCGTCGAAATGGTCGCGGATCTGTTGCAATCGCTTGATGTCAAATCCGATGCGATCGCCGACTGGCTGCGCGCCGAATCGGAGCGTTTCGACCTCGACGATCTGAGCGAACGGGTCCTCGACCCGACCGACGAGCCGATCGAACAAGCCGCGGCGTAACAAATCCGCTGCAAGGCCTAGGCTTGCGGCTCGCAGAGGCATATAGGCAGGCGCATCCCTGAAGGAGGCGGCCATGCGCATAGGTGTTCCAAGCGAGATCAAGAAACAGGAATTTCGTGTCGGCCTCACCCCTGAAATCGTCGGGGAGTTGGTGCGGGCGGGCCACCATGTGAGCGTCCAAGCAGGGGCTGGTCTGGGGTCCGGTTTCGCAGACGAGGACTTCACCGGCGCAGGCGCGGACATCGCACCGGACGCCGACGCGGTGTTCGCCGCCTCGGAACTGATTGTGAAGGTCAAGGAGCCCCAACCCGAAGAATGCGCGCGCCTGACGGCGGACCACACATTGTTCACCTATCTCCACCTGGCGCCGGACCCTGTCCAAGCTGACGGCCTTATGGCGTCCGGCTGCACGGCCATCGCCTACGAAACCGTCACCGACGACGAGGGCCGCCTGCCCCTGCTGACGCCCATGAGCCAGGTGGCCGGGCGCATGTCCATGCAGGTCGCCGCCTGGGCCTTGATGCGCACCAAACGCGGCCGCGGCCTGTTGCTAGGCGGCGTGCCGGGCGTTGCGCCAGCGAAAGTCGCGATTATCGGCGGCGGCGTGTCGGGCGCGAACGCCGCTGAAATCGCCGTCGGCATGCGCGCAGACGTCACCATTTTCGACCGGTCGAACGCCCGCCTCGCCGAATTGGACGCCCAATTCAGCGGCCTGGTGAAGACCATGTACTCCACCGCCCACAGCCTTGAGGCCGCGGTGAAAGAGGCCGACCTCGTCATCGGCGCCGTTCTGATCCCAGGCGCGGCGGCGCCGAAGCTT
>CAZQZC010000113.1:0-8585 GCA_964597685.1 uncultured Hyphomonadaceae bacterium
AGCGAGATGTTCGGCGATCCAATCGAGGGCATGGAACCCATGGTGCGCCGGCGCGCCAAGGCGATCAATTTCGGGATCATCTATGGCATCTCGGCCTTCGGGCTGGCCCGCCAGCTTTCGATCCCGCGCGACGAGGCGGCGGCCTACATCAAGGCTTACTTCGAGAAATTCCCCGGCATTCGGGATTACATGGACAAGGCCAAGGCTGAAGCCAAAGAGACCGGCATGGTGAAAACGGCCTTTGGCCGGTTGATCCACCTCCGCGAGATCGGCGCCAAAAACCCCGCGCAGCGCCAGTTCGCTGAACGCCAAGCGATCAATGCGCCGCTGCAAGGCTCCGCGGCAGACATTATCAAGCGGGCCATGATCCGCATTCCCGCCGTGCTCGCCGACGCCGGCTTGAAGGCGCGCATGCTGTTGCAAGTGCACGACGAGCTGATCTTCGAGGCGCCGGAAGACGAGGCCGAAGCGACAATGGAGGTTGTGAAGACCGCCATGGCTGGCGCGCCGCTGCCGATACTCGACCTGTCGGTTCCGTTGGTTGTCGAGGCGGCCGCAGCCAAATCCTGGGCGGAGGCGCACTAGAGCGGCTGCCGGCTTGGCTTCATCGCGCTGTCAGGACACACTGCCAGAGCTGAGCGATTGGGGAGTGCGCCATGCTACGGTTCGCCTGGGGATTTCTATCTGGATTGGCGCTGTTCGCAATTGGCTGGGGCGGGGGATCCATATTCGGTGTTCCGCAGGGCGTTCGCCAGGCGGCGCAATCGATCTTCGGCGTTGACGTCCTGTCGCCGGAAGCCCTTGAGGCGGCCGAGGCGCGCAGCCGCGACGCGCTGCAGGGCCTAGAACAAGCGTCAGACCAGTTCTTCGCCAGTTTCGGGGAGGACCTTGATGCGGTCTACGGCGATGAAACCGGTTCAGCCGTCGAAGCGGAGACGGCGATCGCGACGCCCGAAGTCAACGACGCTCCCGAAGACGGAGGCGAAAACGCGGCCATCGAAGCCGTGCCCGCGCCGCCGGCCGCTCCGCCAGCCTTCCAGACTGATGACGCCCTCATGGTGTGCGCCACAAGCGTGTCGAACGCCCCGCGCGTTGATGAAAACAGAATGGTTGCAGGCTTTCAGCCTATCGTCTCGATCGATGGGGTCGAGCTTCTGATCGCGCCCGCCACACGGTCCTGCTTATCCTCCGGGTTCGGTCCGCGCGGCTCGAGCGGTCGACTGCACAGGGGCGTTGACTACTACACCAAGGAAGCCGGCGATGTGCTTGCGGCGGGCGACGGGGTGATCCTGGAGGCCGTCTACCGCGACGATTACGGCTACATGGTCGTGATCGACCATGGCGGCGGGATCTACACCCGCTCGGCGCATTTGAAGCGTTTCAACGAAGGCGTGGTCGCCGGCGCGTCGGTGACCCGTGGACAGGTCCTCGGCCCGATCGGCAGCTCCGGCGCCTATACGAGCGCCGTGCATCTTCATCTGGAGTTCCTGCGCGGCGACATCACCAATCCAAGGGGGTCGTTCGGGCTTGAGCCGATCAATCCCTTCGCGCTTTGACGCGTGTGACCGGCGCCCAAGACCGGCACACGCTATCCCCGTGCCGGTCGACCACGTCTGGGCCTTTAATTACGGGGCTTTCGAGTCCCGGTTCGACGGTTTGGAGTCCCGATCAACGAGAGCTTCGGCCGTGCAAATGTGGCGAGCCCTTCCACGCTCACCTTGAAAGCGCCCAGATTTGGTTCCGTCCGTCGCCGCAATGCCTTGTTTCTGTTCCGATCGCAGACACAGAGCTTTGCGGGAGGATCGAAATCATGGTTCTGGTTAGTGAGAAGGCGCGGCCAGGCGCGGCCGTCCAGTTCGGGAGTAACGACATGGCGACCATCGCCTTGGTGGATGACGACGAAAACATCGTGGCCTCCTTGAAGATGTTCTTCGAAGCCGAGGGCTACACCGTCCGCACATATTTTGATGGCGCTGCTGCGCTCTCCGGCTTGTCGGAGAGCCCGCCGGACATGGCGATCCTGGACGTGAAAATGCCGAAAATGGACGGCATGGAGCTTTTGCGCCGCCTGCGCCAAACGTCGGAATTGCCGGTGATCTTCTTGACGTCGAAAGACGAGGAGATCGACGAGCTGATCGGTCTGAACATCGGCGCGGACGATTTCGTGCGGAAGCCTTGTTCGAACCGCTTGCTGGCTGAGCGGGTGAAAGCCGTTCTGCGCCGGGCGCGCGGCGTCGCCGGAGGACCGGAGGAAGGCGATCTGAAGCCCATCGTCCGGGGCCGCCTGACGCTCGATCCCAACCGCCACGCCTGCACCTGGGACGGCGAGCCCGTGCGTTTGACCGTGACGGAATTCCTGATCTTGCAATCGCTTGCCCAGCGGCCGGGTTATGTGAAGTCGCGCGATCAGCTGATGGACGCGGCCTATGACGATCAGATCTATGTCGACGACCGGACGATCGACAGCCACATCAAACGGCTGCGTAAGAAGTTCCGCGAAGTCGATGGCGAATTTGACGCGATCGAAACGCTCTACGGGGTAGGCTATCGCTATAACGAGAGCTGAGCCCGGACGCCGCCGCATTTTGTCCTTGTGCGTCGTCTAGGCTAGGGTTTCGTCGTTAGGATATCCGCTTAGACACGCCGAGGACGCGCACAATGAGCTATAACGACCCTGAAAACACCCTGGTTTTGGAAACGACCCAGGGGAAGGTGGTGATCGAGACGCGCCCCGATCTCGCGCCGAATCACGTCGCCCGCGTGAAGGAGCTTGCGCGCGAAGGGTTCTACGACGGCGTCGCGTTCCACCGGGTGATCGACGGCTTCATGGCCCAGGGCGGCTGTCCGCACGGCACGGGCATGGGCGGATCCGACAAGCCTGACCTTGCCGCTGAGTTCAACGCCGAGCCGCATACCCGCGGGGTCTGCTCCATGGCGCGGGCTCAGAATCCGAATTCGGCCAATTCGCAGTTTTTCATCTGCTTTGACGACGCCACCTTCCTCGACAAGCAATACACGGTCTGGGGCAAGGTGACGGAGGGCATGGAGGCCGTCGACGCGTTCAAGCGCGGCGAGCCCGTTCGCGATCCGGACAAAATCGTCTCGATGCGCGTCGCCGCAGATCTCTAGCCGGGAGGCGCGCCAGTACAGGCCATGCCTGACGATCTCTCCTCCAGCGTTGTGGACGCCCCAATCGAAGCCGAGGCTTCGACCGCGCCGCCGCGCCGGTCGAAAGAGGCGCCCTCGGCGCGGACCTTGATCCGATCGCGCATTGCGCGGCTGATCCTGGCGTCGAACCTGGCGGGACTGGTCGTTCTGATCGCGGGATCGATGGTCCTGAACGAAATGCGCGCAGGGCTCGTCGTCGCCCAAAAGCAAAGCCTCGCCACCCACGCTCAGATCATCTCCGGCCTTCTGGCGTCGGAGGCGACGATCGGCCAGCCGGAGCCCTCGCTGATCGACGACAGGGTCCGGACCGAACTGAAAAAGCTCGATCTACCCGTTGAACTGCGCGCCAAGGTGCTGCGCCGCGACGGCGTCACGGTGGGCGACAGCTTTTTCCTCTCGGACCGGGTCGACGTGTCGGCGTTGCCGCCGATCCAGGAGCCGACGGACATGCAGCGCTGGGCGGCCAGCGTGTCGGATTGGGCGGTCGGCGTTCTTGGCGTCGTTTCGCCCCGAAACGCCAGCGCCGTGCGCACGCAATCCTTTGGCGAGGAGTTCGGCGAGGCCCTTCGAGGGCGGGAAGCGGCCAGTCAGCGCTTCTCCGACCGCGGCACGCGGATTGTCTCCGTCTCCGTGCCTATTCAGCGCGTGTCCGCCGTCGTGGGTGTGCTGACGCTGGAATCAGGCGACGTCGACGAGATCATCCGGGCTGAGCGCACAGCGCTGATTCCGTTTATCCTGGTGGCCGTGATTGTCGCGCTGACAACGTCGGGCCTCCTGACGCTCGGCATCGCCCGGCCGTTGCGCCGCCTCGCCTCGGCGGCCGACCGGGTGCGCGCCGGCCAAGCGCGGCGCCTCGACGTGCCGGCCATCGAAAAGCGCAAGGACGAGATCGGCCAGCTCGCCCAATCCATGAATTCGATGACCGAAGCTCTGTTCGACCGCATCATGCTGAACGAGCGCTTCGCCGCGGACGTCGCCCATGAACTCAAAAATCCGCTCACGTCGATCCGGTCCGCCGTTGAGACGGCCGAGCGGGTGCAGGGCGATCCGGTCGCGCTGGAACGGCTGCGCGATGTCATTGCCCAGGACGTGCGCCGTTTGGACAGGTTGATCACCGACATTTCGAACGCCTCGCGCCTTGAGGGGGAGATCACCCGGATTCCCGCCGCCAATCTGGAAATCGGCCGGCTTCTTTCGGATATCGTGCAAACCTATTGGACCAGTCCAGAGGACACTCGGGCGGCTGTGCGTTTCGAAGACAATACGATGGGCGCGGGCCTTCTGGTGCGGGGCCGGGAGGGGCCGCTCGGCCAGGTCGTGCGCAATCTGATCGACAATGCGCGGTCGTTCTCGCCGTCGGGCGGTCTGGTGCGCGTCACCTTGAACCAGACAAATGACGGCCCCACCGCCATCGCCCGCATCATGGTCGAAGACGACGGGCCCGGCATCCCGGACGACAAGCTGGAAAAGATTTTCGATCGCTTCTACACCGACCGCCCCTCGGGCGCGGCCTTCGGCAACAATTCCGGCCTCGGCCTGTCGATCGTGAAACAGATCGTCAACACCCACAATGGCGCCGTTTGGGCCGAAAACCGGACCAAAGGCGGCGCGCGCTTCACCGTGGACTTGCCGGCGTTTTAGACCGCATCACACCAAACATCTTGCAAGCGCGTAATCTCCGCGTCATCGTCTCGTCACGAAGCCGGGACGAGGGTGGTGATGATCGGCGTTGTGGTCGTCAGCCATGGAAAATTGGCGCGCGAGCTTGTCGCTGCGACGGAGCATGTCGTCGGCGAACAACGCCATTTCCGCGCGATCTCCATCGAAGCCGAGGACGATATGGAAGCGCGGCGCGAACAAATCGTCGAAACGGCGAAAGCGTGCGACGAGGGCGACGGGGTCGTCATCCTAACCGACATGTTCGGCGGCACGCCCTCCAATCTCGCCATCTCCGCCATGTCCAAGGGCAAGATCGAAGTGATCGCAGGGGTCAATTTGCCCATGTTGATCAAGCTGGCCGAAGTTCGCGGCGCATCGAGCCTGCCCGAGGCGGCGGAAACGGCCAGCGAGGCGGGCCGGAAGTACATCTCAATCGCGTCCAAGCTGCTTGAGAAGCAGTCTTGAGCGACACGGCCGCGCAGATGGTCCGCATAGTCAACGCCAAGGGCCTGCATGCGCGCCCGTCTGCGGCGATCTCTAAACTGGCCGCTCGGTTTGAAGCCCGCATCATTCTACGGTGCGAGCAAATAGAGGCGAACGCGCGCTCGATCATGGATCTCCTTATGCTGATCGCCCACGAGGGCAGCGACGTCGTCATCGAGGCCCAGGGGCCGGACGCGCGCGAGGCGGTGACCGCCCTGGCCAGCTTGATCGCAGACGGCTTCGGGGAATAGGGCGGCCGATTGTACGGCGGCGCGGGCGGTCAAGACTGGCGGGTTCCCGGCGTCGCGGACAACACCGGAAACTGTAAATCACACTGCAGAAACGTCCGTGGTGGACGCTGCGGTGGACGCCGTCGAACACGGTGAGCGGCGTCTTTTTGTGACAGATTGGCCACGCTCCCGACGCGATGGCCGATTTTATCAAGTATTGAGATTGATTTGCAACTTCATTCTCATCTAGGCTGCTCATATAGACCTGAGAGGGGCCGAAAATATGAAGTACCAGACCATCAGCGTGCTCAGCGCGACTGCGCTCGCCACGGTGATCGCGGCGCCTGCCGCGCGGGCGGAGACCGAGGACGCGCCTGTGGAAGAAACAACGCTGGACACGATCGTGGTCACCGGCGAGTTCTTGTACACAGATCAAGTGAACGCGCTGAAATCGCCGACGCCGATTGTGGACGTGCCGCAATCGCTGTCGATCACGACAGCGGAGCAAATCGTCCAGCAGGGCTTCGACAGTATCGGGGACATTGTTCTCTATACGCCCGGCGTAAACCAATCCCAAGGCGAGGGGCACCGCGACGCCATTGTCTTTCGCGGGGTTCGATCGACCGCTGATTTCTTTATCGACGGCGTGCGCGACGACGTTCAATATTACAGATCGCTCTACAATCTGGAGCAGGTCGAAATTCTCCGTGGACCCAACGCGCTCTTTTTCGGCCGCGGCGGCACGGGCGGCATCCTCAACCGCGTCACCAAGAAGGGCGTCATCGGCGAGAATTTCGTCGGCTATCTGGGCGCGGTGGACACGTTCGGCGCCGGCACGGTCCAGCTCGACGGCAATTACACCGTGAACGACAAGGCGGCGTTTCGCTTGAACGCGTATTACGAACGCCTCGACAATCATCGCGACTTTTTCAGCGGCGACCGCTTCGGCGTTAACCCGACAGCGTTCATCGAATTGACGCCGCGCACGACCCTGAACCTGTCCTATGAATACGTGAACAATGAGCGGTTCGTCGACCGCGGCATCCCGGCGGGCGCCGATGGACGGCCGGCCGAGGAGCTTGCCGACATTACATTCAGCGATCCGGAGCTGAGCACGTCGACCCTGGAGGCCCATATCGGCCGGGCCACGCTGACCCACCAATTCCTGGACAACCTCAAGGGCAATTTCAGCGTCGCCTACGGGGACTTCGACAAGCTTTACCTGAATTTCTTCCCCGTCAGCTTCGACGAGGAGACCAACATTGTCGGCATTGACGGCTATGTGGACACGACGCAGCGGCGCAACTTGACCGTCTCAGCGAATTTCGTCGGCGAGTTTTCGACCGGCGGGATCAACCACACCATCGTCACCGGCGGCGAATTCATCGACACGGTCAACAACAATGACCGGTTCAACACCTTCTTCGACCAGACCCAGGACGATGTCGAATTCTTCCTCGCGACGCAGCCCATCAATCTGAGCGGCGGCGTCGGGGTGAACGCGTCCGGCGAGGTGACGACGAACAGTTTCGACGTCGACCTCAACGACGACACCGAAGCCGACGTGACGGTCTTCTCGGGCTACATCCAGGACGAGATCGAGGTGGCGCCTTGGCTCGACCTTGTTCTCGGCGTGCGTTTCGACAGCTTCGAGATCACGGTCGATAATATCGAAACCCTGATCGAAACCGGCGAAACGGACATCACCAGCCGGACGGATTCCCAGTTTTCGCCGCGCCTCGGCTTCGTTTTGAAGCCGCGCGAAAACATCTCCTTCTACGGCAGCTTCAGCGAGAGCTTCCTGCCGCGCAGCGGTGAGCAATTCGCCGACCTGCCAGACGATCCGGCGACACCCGACGACGACACCCTGGATCCCGACACGTTCCAAAACCTGGAGGTCGGGCTCAAATGGGACTTTGCAAACGGTCTCAGCTTCACGGCGGCGGCCTTCCGCATCGAACAAAGCTCGCCGCAGGAGGCCCCGTCGACGGTCGATCCTGAAACAGGCCTCGTCATCGACGACAATGCCGGCATGCTGGTCGTCGTCGAGTCTGAGATCCGCGGCGTCGAAGCTCAAATCCAAGGCCAGATCACCGATAGATGGCATATCTCCGCCGGCTACAGCTTTCTGGACGGCGAACAGGTCGCCACGACCGACATTCTCGACGCGGACGGAAACATCGTCGTGGCGCAGGGCGAAGAGAATGGGCTGCGCCTGCGGGAATTGCCCGCCCACACCTTCAATTTCTGGAGCAATTACCAAGTCACCCAGCGCTTCGGCCTGGGCGCTGGGTTGACCTTTCAGGATGAGAGTTTCGCGGATTTCGGCAATCTCACGACCCTGCCGGCCTTTGTCCGCGTGGACGCCGCCGCCTATTACGATTTGAGCGACAGGGTGCGTCTCCAGGTCAACATCGAAAACTTGACCAACACGGATTACTTCCCGAACGCGCACACCGCGAACAACATCACGGTGGGCGCCCCAATCAACGCGAAGTTCACGATCAGCGGCCGGTTTTAGGGAGGCCTGGCGTCAAGCCGCCCCCTGTCGCTTGACAGCCCCCGCGGCGCCTGCGCCCTGTTGTCCGAAACACAGCGGAGGAGGCGGTGATGGCGGATTTGACGGGCAAAGTTGCAGTGATCACGGGCGCGGCCAGCGGCATCGGCCTCGCCAGCGTCGAAGTCTTCGCCGCAGCCGGAGCCAAGATCGTCGCCGGCGATATCCAGGATGAAAAGGGCGCGGCTCTCGAGACGCGTTTCGGCGCGGATACGGTGCGCTACGTCCATTGCGACGTCAGCCGGGACGAGGATTTGAAAGCGCTGCTTCAGACCAGCGTCGACGCCTTTGGCGGGCTGGACGTTCTCTTCAACAACGCCGGCCATGGCGGCACGCCGACGGGTGTCGAAGAGCTGGATCTCGAAGGCTACGACGAGACCATGCGGCTGCTCTTGCGCTCGATCTTCGCCGCCACGCACCTCGCCGTGCCGTTAATGAAAGAGCGGGGCGGGGCGATCATCAACACCTCGTCCATTTCGGCTGTCTGT
>CAZQZC010000114.1:0-8543 GCA_964597685.1 uncultured Hyphomonadaceae bacterium
GAGGATTGCGACGCCGCCCTGGCGCAAAAGGCCAGTGCTCAGGCGGTCGCGGCCCTGACGCGCAAAGACATGTTTCGATTAGCTTTTCCGGCGCACGCTTGGCCTCTCGCGTCCGCGCTGGACGGCGTCGCAATCCTCGGCCGACGCCCGCATCGCCCTGCGGTATGCTCCTTGCCAGCACGAACGCCAGAGGCCGTCAGCCGACTCAAATTCAGATGAAAGGGCTCTAAGCTCATCTTGGCCGGACGGGAGGGCGAGGCCGGCGCCGGCGCTCTTCAGCCATGTCAGGATATCGTCGACGACACGGTCTGTTCCCGGCTCGTCGACGATCCAATGCGCGTTGTCCGGATACTCTTTGAAATCTCCAGGCGTCGCGGCTTGGGCGTACTTGGCGGCGACCTTACGGACAGACTTAGCCGGCGTCGCTCGATCCCGACTGGCGGCGATCGTCAGCGTTGGGACGTCCACACGCGCTTCGTCGACCTCAACACCGTCGCCGATATCGCCATAGACACGACCGGAATCAAACAGCGCTGTCGCGTAGATCTCATCGTGACGCGATTTCGGCACGGCGTTGAGGACACCGAATTTGAAACCCGTCCGCCAGACCTTCTGAGGTTTCGACCGACCTCCCGCCGCACCCGACGCAAGGACGTTCAGAAACGTGAAGGCGACCGCCGGGCCCACGCCGGCGCAATCCTTCGGCGGGGCCGGCGTCAGGAACACGGCTGCCGAAACCTCGCCGGCCTCGGCCAGTTTTTGCGCGATCAGACCGCCCATGGAGTGCCCGATCACAGCGGGCTTGCGTCCGCCGTCGCGCTCAGCGATGGATCGCGCAAAATCGGTCATGGATCGGACGTAATCGGACAGACTTAAGTCCGGCAGAGAGGCCGGCGGATTGTCCTGCGTTCGGCGGTCCGGAAACAAGGTCGGCGCGTCGCAGGTCCAGCCCGCCGCCTCAAATTGCGGTCGCATCCGGTCCCAAGCGTCGCCGCCGCACCCGATCCCATGGATCATCAGCAACGATCCCGACATAGCGACCTCCACCTTGTTTTCGATGGAAGTTTAGCGCGGCTGGGGGGGCTCCGTCCATGGCGCGAAGCGTCGAGCCACCTCGTCGTAGACAGGTCGCTTGAAGGGGATCACCTGGGCCGGCGTCTCTCCAAGCGGCGCCCAGCGCCACGCGTCGAACTCGGGCGTGTGCTTGTCGAGCCGAATATCGCTATCGGACCCGCGAAACCGCAACGCGAACCATTTCTGGCGCTGCCCAAGATAGGGACCGGGCAGCCGGCGCTTCAATTCGGGCGGAAAATCGTAATAGATCCAGTCCTCTGTCTCTTCGAGCACGGTGACGAGCTTTGCCGGAACTCCGATCTCCTCGTCCAGCTCGCGCAGGGCCGCCTCGACCGGGCTTTCGCCAGCGTCGATCCCGCCCTGCGGCATTTGCCACTGAAACGGCCCGCGACTGTTCACACGTCGGCCAAGAAAGACGTGCCCGATTGAGGAGAACATCGCCAATCCGACATTGGGCCGATAGCGGTCCGGATTGCGGGGCGCCTCGTTCACCCGGCCTCGGGCCCAGCGTCGATCGCGCCGGTATGGAATGGGGCCTTGTCGACGCCAGCCGCAGACGAACGGCTCGACGCCGGCGCGAGCACAATGCCTTTGGCCTCAAGGCCCTCGGACCAATCCTTCAGCATGTCGATGGTCAAAGGATACGCAAAGCCGGATCCGAGCGCGCCGCCCCGTTTGCGCGCCACATCTTCGAGCACCATCAATTGCGATTGAATGGAATCGGCCTCAGTCCGCACATCGACCACAACGTCGGCTTTCGCAAACGTCCCGCTTTCCGCCTTGGCCGCGTCCGCGAAACTGGCCCGGGGAAGGCTGCCATCCTCGACAAACGCCAATCCGCGCGCATTCAAGAGAGACATCATGTGCTTCGTATCGTCCAGGGAGCCTCCGAATTTGCCGCCCTGGTAATTCGTGACGCCGTAATACCCCGTCGCCTGGCTGAGAACCCATTCGAGTTTGCCGGCGTTCGACCCAGCCGCGCCGCCGACATTCAGCCGATGCGGATAGGGACGTTCGCGGCCTGTCTCAAAGGGCTCCATCGGAACTTCGATGAGAACCTCGTGACCCTTCTCCCGCGCCCTGTCGATGAGGCGCTGAAGGCCTCGCGCATAGGGCACAAAGGACAATGTGACCTCTGGCGGCAATTCGTCGATCGCCGCGATTGTGCGGGTGTAATTGATGCCCAATCCACCCAGAACAATCGACACGGTTGGCATGTCGTCGGTGTTTTCGAAGGGACGCGCATAGGCTTCCGACGGCCTGCGCCCATCCTCGTGAATCTTGGGAAGACGCCCATGCCGGGCCGATTGGTAAAGACCCGCGATCGGCGCCTTTGGGAGCGCGACCGCCGCGATGACGTCGTTCAAGCTTTCGCCAGCGCGCACCGCCTGGCCATTGATCCGCACTTCTGCAGAGCCCTGCTCGGCGGGAACGGCGGCATAGAGCGCGGGCGGCGCATCAGCCTCGTCGGGATCCGGCACGCCCAAACTCGGTTCGCCCTCGGTGATCTGTGCAGACGCCAGGATCGCCTCGCGGGGCGAAAAACGCGCCTTGAGCTCGGGATCGGCGGCGGCGGGTTTGAATAGGGCGACAATCGTCGTCGGCCCCGCGTCGGCGGGATCGCCCGCAACATGAACCACGCCAGCCGCAGCGCTGGCCACACCGCCAAACAGGGTCAAGCTCAATGCGCCATGAGCGAACGCGGTGCGAACGGGCGACGGATCCTTGTCCTTGCGGCGAGCCATGCAGAGCCCCTCTTTATGAGACCAACAGAAGCTTCGATTTATCGCCGCACCACGGTTAACAAGTCGGAAACTTGGCTTAACCGGCCCGCTCGATTCCAGCAGTCTGTGTCGGCTGCTGCAGGATCTCGATCGCCCTGTCGAGCTGGTAATCCTCGCCGTCATAATCCTCAGGCGGCTGCTCGTCGGGGATTCCCGGGGTTTGGCGCGCCGCGCCGTTTTCGTTGCCGAGAGCATTCGGCAAATCAGCTTCGGAGAATCGCTGACGACGCTCATATTCCTCGTCGGAGAGGCGGAGTTGAGCAATCTCGAGATCAGGGTCGATGCCAGTCGCCTGGATGGAACGCCCGGACGGCGTGTAATACCGCGCCGTCGTCAAGCGAAGGGCGCCGCGCTCCGCACCGAGCGGGATAACCGTTTGAACAGACCCCTTGCCGAACGACGTTGTGCCGACCAGGGTCGCGCGATCGTGATCTTGCAGCGCGCCGGCGACAATCTCAGCCGCAGAGGCGGAGCCGCCATTGATCAGGACGACCATGGGAATGTCCTTGAACACTTCGCCGCGTCGGGCGTTGTAGCGCTCGATGTCGGAGGTCCGGCGACCGCGCGTAGACACCACTTCGCCGCGCGACAAGAACATGTCGGTCACCGAGATCGCCTGGTCCAACAGGCCGCCGCCATTGTTGCGCAGGTCAAGCACGACACCGCGCATGGGCCCGTCGATTTCGGCGCCCAGGCCCGCGACAGCCTCCTCAAGCAGAAGCGTCGTCCGTTCATTGAACGTCGACATGCGGATATAGCCGATATTGTCCGCCTCAACGCGCCAGGTCACGGATTTCGGGCGAATGATTTCACGGGTCAGCGTCACGTCGAACGGGTCTTCGCCGGTCCGCACAACGGTCAACGTAATGTCGCTGCCAACGGCGCCGCGCATTTCGCGCACCGCGTCGTTGAGCGTCTGACCGACGATCGGAGAGCCGTCGATGGCCGTCAGCAGGTCGCCGCTTTGGAGCCCCGCCCGGCTCGCCGGCGTGTCGTCGATGGGCGCGACCACCTTAACGAAGCCATCTTCCATGGTGACCTCGATGCCGAGACCGCCATACTCGCCGGAGGTCTGGACCTGCATCGCCGCGAAATCGTCGGAGCTTAGATACCCCGAATGCGGATCAAGCGATGTGAGCATGCCGTTGATCGCCGATTCCATGGCGTCGACCTCGTCGATCTCGACCACATAATCGGCCTGAACCCTTGCAAGGATCTCGGCGAATAGATCGAGCTGACGGTAGGTCTCCTGGCGCGGATCAAGCGGTCGGGTATCGGGCCAGGCGAGCGAGGAAAACCCGATTACGCTCGCGCCCATGACGGCGCCGATCGCCGCTCCGGTCAGCCAGGTCCGCATCACCTACTCCTCCTTCATCGCTCCGGCCTTCAACGGCCGCCTTGGATCCACGCTTCGGGATCGAGCACTTCATTGTTCCGTCTGAGCTCAATGTAGAGCTCAGGAGCCGATTGAGCGCGGTTTGGCATGCGCCCCACAGGCTCGCCGGCGGCGACTTCCTGGCCGGGCGCGCCATAGATCGCAGCCAGCCCACTCAAAACAATATGGTAGTCATCGCTTGTACGCAAAATCAATGTAGGACCATAACTGCGGAAAGTCTCAGCAAATTCGATTGTGCCGTCCGCGGGCGCGACAACCTGTGCATCGCGCCGGGTCACAATCGTCACGCCTTCCTGGCGGACGCCGCCGGCGCCGCGGTCGCCGAAGGCGCGCGCAACCAATCCGGCGGCTGGGCTGATAAACGCTCCGTTCTCCGACGCGCCCAGGGGGCGAAGCGGACGGCCGATCTTGTCGGGCGTCGCGTCGGACACGACGTCGGACGGGGCCAAAGCCGCCAGCCTCAGACGAAGGTCCGGCTTCCGGCCGGGCGTGCTCGGCGCCTCCGCTTCGAGGGCGGCGAGCAAATCCCGCAGCGTCGCAGCGCGCTCAGCCAACACAGCGACCTGCCGGCGGAGGGTTTCCGCGTCGCCCGACAGCTCTTCAAATCGGGAGCGCTTCTCGGCAGCGAGGCGTTCGATGTCCTGCTTCTTCAGCGCCAAGGTCGCCTCTGCGGTCTCCAGACGTGTGCGTTCACGCCGGATGTCGCGCTCCAGCTTCGCGAGAGACACGATCTGCTCTGACAGAATTTCCGCCCGTTCGGACAATTGCGGCGCGGCGTCGCCGATCAAAATCGCGGCGCGTATCGACTCATTCGCCCGATCCGGGGACACGGCCAGCGCCGGAGGCCGCTGCTGGGCAGAGGAGACGAGGGCGGCCAACACCTCCTCCAGCGCGTCGCGGTCGTCCAGCAACGCCGACTGCACAGACACTTGCCGCGCCTGTAAATCGACCAGCCGCATTTCGGCCGCCGACGCTTGCTCTTCGCGGCGGCGGCTCTCGAGGGCGGCCGAGATCAATTGTTCGTCAAGTCGAGCGACATCCTGGCCGAAATCGTTCTTTGCGGTGTCGAGTGCGGCGAGCCGGGCTTCGGCCTCCTGCTTTTCCGACTCAACCCGGTCCAACTCATCTCGCGAAAAGGTTTGCGGCGCCGCCGCAGCAAGCGACAGCGCGGCAAGGGGCCCAAGGAAACGCATCACCCGAGTCATTTGACGAGAAATAGGGCGCGCGCCTGACCAGGTCATTAACCGCTATGCGGCGAATGCGCTCACTATTCCGTGCCCGTCGGCTCCGCTTCGGTCCGGCGGAAATTCCACCCCATATCGGCGGCGAGATATCCGAATACGGCGTAGGCAGCGACGTTCTGCCGGAACTTCTCCGGATCGATCTTGTCGAACGTGTCGTCGGGCGTGTGATGCAGGTCGAAGTAATCCAGCCCGTTTTGACGCGGCGTGACCACGGGCACGCCAGCCTGCCGAAGGATCCCGATGTCCGGGCCGCCCGAGGCCTGATTTCCTCCAGGAACGATCCCAAGCGGCGCCAAAGCGGCCTGCATCGCCGCGGCGTAGCCAAGCGCGCCGTCCCCGAAATTCGTCTCGAACCGCCAGATTTTGTCGGCGCCGAAATCGGATTCCGAAGCAAAGACGTGCTGAGCCAGCTCGCCGCTATGCCGCCGCGCATAGGCGCGCGCGCCCAGGAGGCCGACCTCCTCCGCGCCGTAAAGCACCACACGAATTGTCCGTTTCGGCGCATCGGGTAAATCGGCGATCAGCTTGGCCGCGCCGACGACGATGCCGCAGCCCGCGCCGTCGTCGATCGCGCCCGTACCAAGGTCCCAGCTGTCGAGGTGGCACCCGAGCAACACGATTTCATCGGCGTTCTCAGACCCCGGCACCTCGGCCACGACATTTGCCGACGGAACAGATCGCTTCGTTTCAACCTGAATGTTCACTCGTACGGTCACCGGGCCGCGCTCCAGCAGGCGCGTCAATTGGTCGGCGTCGGGCGGCGACAGGGCGGCCGCGGGCCCTGGGCCGGTCGCTTCGCCGCGCGCCATCATGCCGGTGTGGGGAAAGCGGCGGCTCTGCGTCCCGACCGAACGGATCAGGCACGCGACGCCGCCCTTTTCCGTCGTCACCTCGGCGCAGGAGCGTCGCTTGCGGACCGCGAAGCCGTAGCCCGACCCGTCCTGGGTCCGCGTCATATGTTCGTCGATAAAGACGATCTTGCCGGAGACGCCATCATCCGACGCCGCGCGGAGCGCCTCCATTGACGGGAACCGAACGATCTCGGCCGTGACACCGCCTTCCGGCGTAGAGGCGGAACCGCCGAGCGCGGTGATCACGAGCTTCTGAGGCCGGCCTGAAACGATTTCCGCCTCTTCCTGAACGCGTGACCAGAAGGGAATATCGAAAGGCTCAATGCGAACGTTCTCGAAGCCGAGCGCTGCGAGTTTCTCGACCGACCAGTCCCGCGCATCGGCTTCGGCCTGGGATCCGGCCAGCCGCGGGCCGATTTCCGTCGTGAGCCCCTCGACAAAGGAGAGGCCGATATCATCCCTCAACCCTTGGGAACGGAGCGTTTCAAGCCTCTCAGCCGCCTCGGCGGGCATCGGTTCGGGCGCAACCTGCGCAGATGCGCCTGCGGCCATCGCCGCAACGCCTAATATCGCCGCTAGAGCTTTCATAGGGGACTGTCTCCTCAGAATCGATCCGACCATAAAGCTTACAGCGGCGCCGCCAAGGACACGTCGTCTTTAGCTTGCAGCGGGCGCGACGAGTTCGGCCGTGCTCAAGACGGCGTCGACAGGCGGCCGGGTGCGGTAGCCCTCTTCACGAAGAACGGCCGCGACGATGCCGTCGGAGCGCACGAAAACAATCGCCGGGTGCGGAATGCCGTAAGCGCGCGAGCCCGGCTGATACTCCGAATTCAGAAGGCCGAAGGAGGTGATGGTGGCGGAGTTCTCATCCGAAATCAGCGGAAAATTGAGGCTCTTCGTGTCCGCGAACGTCTGCAGCGTGTCCGGAGAATCGTAGGACACGCCAACGATGTTCCAGCCCATGGCGGAGAGCGGCGCAGCGGCCTCCTTGAGGTCGACAAGCTGTTTCTGACAGTACGGGCACCAGCTGGCCGAGCGGAAAAACACCAGGGCGACGCCGGCCTCGCCATTCAGATCGTCAAGCGAAACGGCGGAACCGTCGATCATCCGCCCTTCGAGTTTTGGCGCCGGCGCCCCGATCGTCGGGCCGATCGCGCGCAGATCCGCCTCTTGAGCGTCGCCCTGAGGCAATCCGAGCGGAGCGGCGACGGCGATGGCGATTGCAAGTGCGATGGTGCGAAGCATGAGGGTTTCTCCCGTTAACGGCGTATGAGGCCTGGCGGATACGCGCAAGATACGCGAATCACCTGGCCGTCATCTCGCGAAGTCGTGATTGAACCTGGCGACTAAGCCAGGCTTGGCTCAATAGCTTTGCACGCGGCGATCAGCCCTTGAACGGACTCGACAGACTTTTTGAACATCGCCTGTTCGTCGGCGTTCACATCGAATTCGACAATCCGCTCCGCCCCGCCGGCGCCGATTAGGGTTGGGACGCCGACATACATGTCGGACACGCCGTATTGGCCGGTCAGGTACGCTGCACTCGGGAGAACCCGTTTCTGATCCTTGAGGTAAGCTTTCGCCATGGCGATCGCGCTTTCGGCCGGCGCGTAATAAGCGGAGCCGGTCTTGAGGAGGCCGACGATCTCCCCGCCGCCCTTGCGCGTGCGCTCGACGATCGCGTCCAGTTCGCCCTGTGTCATCCAACCTTGCTTGACCAATTCCGGCAGCGGCAGCCCGCCGACGGTGGAGTGGCGCACCATCGGCACCATGTCGTCGCCGTGGCCGCCAAGCGTCCAGGCCTGGATGTCGGCGACCGAGACGCCGGTCTTCTCAGACAAGAAGTAGGCGAAGCGAGACGAATCCAGGACGCCCGCCATGCCGATCACCTTGTTGGGCGGAAGACCGGAGATTTTCTGCAGCGCCCACACCATGGCGGCGAGCGGATTGGTGATGCAGATCACCATGGCGTTCGGCGCGTGGGTCTGGATCCCCTCGCCGACCGCCTTCATGACATTGATATTGATGCCGAGCAGGTCGTCGCGGCTCATGCCGGGCTTCCGGGCGACGCCGGCTGTGACGATGCACACGTCGGCGCCGGCGATGTCTTCGTAGGCGTTCGCGCCCTTGAGGTCGGCGGACGATTTATAAACGGGCGTCGACACGGCGATGTCCCGCGCCTTGCCCTGGGGCC
>CAZQZC010000115.1:0-8513 GCA_964597685.1 uncultured Hyphomonadaceae bacterium
GGGCCGCGACCGCCTGAGCACTGGCCCTTTGCGCCAGGGCGGCGTCGCAATCCTCCCGGCATGCGCGCATGCCGGTCCGGTCTGCTCCTGTCCCTGACCCAAAACTCCCGCGCTCAGGCGGCTCAAATTCGGATGAAAGGGCTCTAGGCCATCGCCTTTCGATGAAGAACAGCGCGCGCCGCACATCATTGTGCGTTTTCCTTTGCCAACCGCTGCATGCAACCTACCGCCGCGGGGGCCTGGAACGCATCGGACGTTTTCGTCAGGCGACGCCGGCGATGATCGGGACACCCTTGTCAATCTGCGCAACAACGCCGAACACGTCCCTAAGTCTTTCGGGAGTCAGCGTGTCTTCAGGAGATCCGTCGGCGACGATCGCACCCTCCCGCATCCAGACCAATCTGTCGGCGAAGCGTGCGGCCAGGGCGACGTCATGCAGAACTGCCAGCGCCCCGCCGCCTGTGTCGACGAAGCGGCGGAGCAATGTCATGACTTGGAATTGGTGTCGCAGATCAAGCGCTGCGACAGGTTCGTCCGCAATCATAAGCGGAGCCTGGGCGGCGGCGGCCCGGGCGAAATGCATGCGCGCCATTTCGCCGCCTGAGAGCGTGTCGGCGCGACGTTCAGCGAGGGCCTGCAGCCCCGCGTCGGCGAGCGCGCGGTCGATCGCCTGATGGTCCTCCAAACCGAGCCGGCCGAGCGAGCCGCCATGGGCGAACCGACCGAGGGCGACGATGTCGCGCACCCGGTTCGGCCAGGCGAGCGGGCGCGCCTGCGGGAGGTAAGAAATCAATCTCGCCCGGGCGTCGGGATGCAAGGTCCGCACGTCGACCCCGTCAATTTCGCTCTGGCCAACCGCCGCGGGCGCCAAGCCCAGCGCCGCGCGCAACAGGGAGGTCTTGCCCGCGCCGTTTGGGCCGAGCAGTACGTTCAACTCACCGGGGCGAACGTTGAGCGAGGCGTCGCAAACCAGGTCCCGCTCGGGTCCTGCGACAGTAAGGTTGGACACCACCAGCTCAGCCATGTGTGGCGCCCCGTCTGATGGCGATCCAAACGAAGACCGGCGCGCCGATCAGGGCCGCGACGACGCCGAGCTTGAGTTCCGAACTGGTCGGAGCGAGGCGCGTACCGATGTCGGCCAGAACCAGGATTAGCCCGCCGAGGCAGGCGGACGGCAGGATCGTTTGAGCGGCGTCGTGACGGACAAGCGGGCGAACAATATGGGGCGCGACAATGCCAACAAACCCAATCGCCCCGGCGAGTGCAACAGCGCCGCCTGTGGCCAGGCCTGCGCCGAGAACCACGGCCAAGCGTTGCCGGCGGAGGTTCAGGCCGAGGGCGGCGGCGGCTTCTTCGCCAAGTGTTAAGGCGGCGAGCCCGCGCTTCGAGGCGAACAAGATTGCAAATCCGGCGGCAATGAAGGGACCGGACAGGGCGATGTCGTTGAAGCTCCTGTTCGCAACCGTCCCCAGGGTCCAGTTGACCATGTCGGCGAGCGAAAATGGATTGGGGGCGAGGTTCATCAGCAGAGACAGGAGCGCGCCGGCGAAACTGTTGAGTCCAACGCCGATCAGGATAAGGGTCACGACCGATGTCGCGCGCAAGCCCGCAAAGGCGATCACAAGGGTCGCCGAAAGCGCGCCGGCGATGGCGGCCACAGGAAGCGCAGCCGGGAAAGCGGTCGCCAGCCCATAGTAAAGCGTGACGACTGCAAAGAGGGCGGCGGACGCAGACACGCCCAGAACGCCCGGTTCGGCGAGCGGATTCCGAAGCAAACCCTGGAGGGCCGCCCCGCTGGCGCCGAGCGCAGCGCCGACGAGAAATGCGGCCAAAGCCCGAGGCAATCTGATTTGCCAGACAACAAGCGTGTCGCCTGGATCACCTTGGCCGACGAGCGCGTTGAGGACGCGCATTGGCGACATGGGCGTCGAGCCGAGCAGGCAGGCCGCCAAAAGTGCGACCGTGGCGGCGGCCAGAAGCAAAGCAGACAGCCTGGCTTCGGTCATTGCGCGTTCGCCGACGCCAGCGCTTCGACGGCGTCCATCAAGAACCACCCGCCACAGGCCGTTAGCGCGCCGTCAAGAGCGGCGACCGGGCGGTCCTTCATAAGGTTTCTGGCGACCGGGTGATTGATCGGTGTCCAGGAGTCCGGGCTTGCATCCAACAGCTCTGCGAAGCCGAGCGCGACCAGATCAGGATGGTCATAGGCGAGCTTTTCGAGCGGGATGGCGCGCCACCCGGGCGCGTCCTCGAAATTCGTCAAGCCAGCGGCGATGAGCATGTCATGGATCAGCGAGCCAGGTCCGGTCGTGACGCCGCCCGGTGTGATGTAGAGCGCCGACCCCGCCGGCGACGCCGCCTGCAGCCGGGACAATCGCCTCTCCATCTCTGAAACGACCGCCTCGCCACGCTCAAACGCCCCGAGCCCGTTCGCAACGTCGCGGGTCACGGCTTTGACGTCGTCGAGTGTCGCCGCCCATCCAATTTGCAGGACAGGGATTCCCGCCGCTTCAAACATCGCCGGCGCGCCTGGACCGCCGCCGTAAGACCGCACGACCAGATCGGGCCTTAGGACGATCACGTCCTCCGTCGCCGCGCGAACCTGCGCCAGCCCATCGGCCGCGTCGCGCATATAGGAATAGGGCGCGTCCGCTTCCGGCGAGACGGCGAGGATCCGGTCGCGGTCGACGAGTTTCAGGACATACTGGTCCGCGCAGTAATCCAGGCTGACAATCCGTATCGGCGGCCCGCCGGGCGCCTCCAGGCGCGACGCGGGCGCGCAAGCCGACATGATCAGGAAGGCCGCCAGGATCAAACTGTGCGTGACTTGAAGCACCGCTTCAGAACCGCGCTCTGACGCCGCCAAACGCCGAGACTGGCGCTGTTCCGAACCCCGGATTGTCTTGGTATTCGGCGTCCGTGACATTTTCGATCCGGGCGAAGACTTCGAACGCATCGTTCAAGATGTAAGCCGCCCGCAAGTTCAGGAGGACGAAGCCGTCGACCTCCGAGCCGAAAAATTCCTCATCGCCGTTGAACAGGATGTTTGCGCCGAGCGAGAGGCGGTCGGTTGGGCGATAGTCAATCTCGACATTCAAGCGATGCTCAGGTTGCAGCGCTGCGGCGAGGGTCGAGGTGGCGTTCACGGCGTCGGTGAACGTGTAGGCGGCGCTGGCGCTCAGCGAGTCGAATATTTTGAGCTCACCCGAAACCTCGACCCCCTGTGTGTCGAATTCTTCGATGTTCACAGGCGTGAAGGTGATGGGGTCGAAGCCGATCAGATCGTCGATGTCCTGATTGAAATAGGTCGCCTGCAGGATTGCGCGGCCGTTGAAGAACGCCCGTTCCAAGCCGATGTCCCAACCTGCGCTGACCTCCGATTCGAGGAGCGGATTCATTGAAATCTCGCCGGCGGACGGGGTTCGGAAGCCTTCCGTATACGAGCCGCGCAGGACGCCGCCGACATAGGGGATCTTTATCGAGGCTGATCCGCTGGCGGTTGTGTCAGAGGTTTCGCTGACCCCTTCAAGGCCCGACGTCGCGTCGTGGCGCAATCCAGCCGTCAACGTCACCCCCGGCAAGGGTTCGGCTTGGACGAGGCCGTAGCCGCTGATCGTCTCCAATTCGGCATCGGCCCCGAAGCCGAGGTCGACGTCCGACTCCTGCTCTTCGTATTCAACGCCGTAGATGACGGTGGCGGCCGAAATTGGTTTTACCTTGCCCTGGTATTCGTAAGAGATGCGCTCGCCCAACGCGTCGAACGTCGCTACGTCGCTTTCAGTGTTAAATTGGTCTGTTCGCGCATAGCTGACCGAGACCCGGTTCTCCCATGCGCCGTCGAGCAAATCTGCATAGGCGAAGCCGGCGACGGAGAGTTCTTCCGTTTCGGCGACATTGTCGGCGTCGGTCGGCAGGAATGTGGTGAAGCTGAAGCCGTCGAACTCGTTGGTGCTGTCCTGGTAGCGCACGACCGCATCGAACCGGAACGGTCCCGCCGGATCGAAGGCGGCTTTGGAAGAGACCGTGAGATTGTCGAAACCGTCGTCCTCAGTGTTCCCGTTGACCGCGTCGGCGGTCGAGAAGCCGTCCGTCGTAACGCCGGACACGGTCACGCGGCCGGATAGCCGCTCCGAGCCGCCGCGCACGGTGGCCGCGCCGCGGAAGGTTCCGAACGAACCGCCTTCGGCGAAGACCGCGCCGCCGAGCCCCTCGGCGCCGTTTTCGGTGACGATGTTGATAACCCCGCCGATCGCATCCGAGCCGTAAAGGGTGGATTGGGCGCCGCGCAGCACTTCGATCCGCTCGATGTCGCTGGTGTCGAAATTGGCGAAGTTGAATGCGTTGCCGAATGAGGCAGGGTTATTCAGGACAATCCCGTCCTGAACGACGAGGGTTTGGGCGCTTGGCAGACCGCGAATCGACACCGAGGACAGCGCCCCGAAGCTGCCGGAGCGGATGATCTGTACGCCGGGCGCCGCTTGCAGCGCGTCGAAGACGAATCGCTGCTGGCGAAACTCAATCTCGTCGGATGTGATAATGGACACCGATCGGCCAACCTGATCGGCGGGCGTATCGAACCGAACCCCCGTCACGATGACCGGTTCCTGGATGTCAGGGTCGGTGGCTTGAGCAATGGACGGCTGGACGGTCAGCGCGGCTAAGCCGCCCGATAGAAGTTTGCGAAACATAGTATCGCTCTCCGGCGCCGTCGGCCGTCGGGCTCTGGCGTTTCGAACAAATACGGCCCCGCCGGAGGTCCGGCGCGACGGCGGGCCATCGCATTTGTCGCTGCAGAGGAAAGCGGACTTTCCCGTCCTGAAGGGCGCATCCCGACCCCGGACGAACGACGCGATGGCAGGTTTCCTGGCTCGCCGATCGTCGCTTTCGGCCGCCTTCCCAGGGCGCAAGCCCCAGTGGCGTTTTCAGCCGTCAGCTACCGGCTAACAGTTGCGGGAGCAGCCCCGGATTTCAACCGGGTTCCCTATTATCCCGTGTTACGGGGCACCATCACCTCTCTTAATGCTCTGTGTGCGAGGGGGTGTCAATTCGCTGATTGGCTGCGGCGGTCTCAGGCTCGAGCGAGGCGATCCAGTCGCGAACAAGCGCGAGACCGTCAGCGTCTATGACGCTGCGCCCAAGCTCGGGCATGGCGACGCCCGCCTCTGCTGACGCCATTCGGTAGGTCAGGATGGAGGCGTCCGGGGCGCCAGGTTCGATAACCACCAAACCGTGGCCGGCGCCGCGCCCAGCCGCCGTCGGCCGTTTGCCGAAGCCGATGCGGACCGGCTCGGTTTCAATCGCTTCAAGCCACAATCCGGTATTGGAGGCCGACCCGTCGGCCTTATGGCAATGGGCGCAATTGATATCGAGATAAGCCCGCGCCCGCGCGTCCAGGGGCGCGCCGACGTCGGCGACGGCGACACTGGCTGGCGCTTGATCGAAGCCGGCGCTGAGGATCCCGGCGTCGCGCCAATCGTCGAGCTGGTTCACGCCATAGGGGCCAGGATGGTTAAGGTTTCGCGCCTTGGGCCCGATCGGCGCAATGGCGTCTCCCGCTTGGTGGCAGGTTTTGCACTGATTTCTGTTCGGCACGGCGTAGGCGATGGTCAAAGCGGCGCCCGTGGGGTCGATCGTCTCGATAGATCGACGCGCGCCGGCGGGGGCGTACGTCGCCTCCGTCCCGCTGTCGTTCCAGATATAGGGATAGGCCGCCCACCCGTCGGTCTTGCGGATCAGGACCCGGGTTTCGACCTTGTAAGCGCCGATATCCGGCTGGCGCATATCCGGCGCGAAGGCGAAGGTCTTCGTCAGCACCGTTCCGACCGGAAAGTCAAATACGCCGTCTTCAGAGTACGTCGCCGTTTCGCCTTCGGGGACGAAGACGCGCCTGTCCTTAACGGCATGGTCGGAAAAAAGCGGATTGATCAGGTCGTAAGCCACGACGCGCGGCGCGGCCTCGCGCGCTTCGTCGTCAGCGAAGAGGCCATAATCGGAGAGCCGCGGCGAGGCCGTGTCGGCGAGGATTGCGTCCAGATTCGGACCTCCGTCCGGCGCCGCCCCGCATGCCGCCAGACCCCATGCCGCGGTCGCCGCGATCCCGGTTCTAGGCGCCGTCATGGGACAACGCGACAGGCTCCGGCTCTGTCGACGGTGTGGCGGCAGGCCGCTCCATCGTTGGTGCGAGGTTGGCCGGGTCGAGCGGGTAGGCGCCGACCCCCAAACTCACAAACCCAACGTCTTCAGCCTCCACCACCGCGAGGTTCACGTCGACCGCGTCGAGCTCGCCCCAGCGATTGACGCCATCCCAAATCACCGGCGGCATCGCGCCGCCCAGGAAAGGGGCGAGGTCGCCCAAGACGCCTTGCGGGTCATCGCCGCCGCCCGAATACGAATTGTCGCGCACGACGATATCGCGGGGCAGCGGATTGTAATTCTCGTCGCTGAACGGCTCTTGGTAGGAGGTCACCAGGACGCCCGCGGTCCGATTGTCGTTAATCGTGTTCTCGAAGACGTGGACCTGCTCGTTCGCCATGATGATGACGCCGGTGCCCGACGGGACGGAGGCGACGATGTTGCCCGGCGGGGCGAAGTTGCGGGTGTTGTTGTCGATGATGCGATTGTTGAAAACGCGCGTCGCGCGCCCGCCGACCATGGGGAGGTCCGGCAGGTCGAACACGAGTATGCCGCCCGCATTCTTCGTCACGGTGTTGCCGTAGACGTCCGCGCCAATCGAATTCTCGATCTCGATGCCGGCGACATTGTACTCGGCCAAGCTATCGCGAACGATGATGTTGCGCGACTGCCCGACATAGATGCCGGCGTCGGAGGCGCCGCGCACTGTGACGCCTTCCACCAGTACGTCGGTCGATTCAACAGGATAGACGCCGTAGGCGCCGTTGCCCTCGTCCGGACCGCCGGTCCATTCGATCGTGAGGTCGCGGTAAATAATGCGATCGGCGCCCTTGGACTTGATCCCGTCGCCTTTGGTGTCTTGCATCGTGAAGTCGGCGAGGGTCACATCGTCGGCGGTCACCAAGAGGCCTTCGCCGGCGCCGGTCTGGCCGGAGAAGCTGAGAATGGTCCGGCCCTCGCCTGCGCCTTGAAGTGTGACGCCGTCCACATCCAACGACAGGCCGTCGGTGAACTCGAATGTTCCCGCCGGCATCAAGATGGTTTGGCCCGCCGGGGCTTCGATCAGGGCCGTCAAAAGCTTGGCCTGAAAGTCAGGCCCGGCTTCCAGTTGGAGCTCCGCTATGGGCGGGGCGAGCGGCGGGGTCTCGATCGACGTCACCGCCTTTTCGACATCCCCGCAGCCCGTCAGCGCCGCCGCCGCCAAGCTTAAGCCGATCCAAGTCCGCCGCATGCCGTCCTCCCAAACAGCCAAATCTGGAGGGAGTGTCACGCCTTTTGCGGATCAGAGCAACCTGGCTCTAGAATCCGGGCTCCGCGGACTCGCAACTTGCGACCGGGTCTGGATCCAACATGGCCGAATCATACTGCCAACACGTGTCGAACACAGAGCAATAACAGACCTTGAGCCGCACCCGGCCCTCGTCCCATGCGTCCCGCAGCAGCTCCGGAAACGAGTCGACATCCACGCGCAGCATTTTTCGTTCGGCTTCCGCCGGCAGGACGATACCGTTGATGTCGGAGTTGGAAATGAAGATCGCACCCGGTGCGTCGTCGGCCAATCGGCGCAGAAGCTGCCACCAATTGTAGACTTGGCGGTCGTCCAGCTCGACCTCGACGGAGCGGATTTTCGCCGGGCCGATGCCGGCGTTGGTGACGGTGATATCCGCGTAGCGATCGCCCTCGACGGCGCTGTAATTGCGCTCGAACAGCAGGCGCGGCCACACGGCGCTTTGGACCTGCCTCTGGGCGGCGTCGGCCTGGACGAAGGAGGCGTACAGCGCGACCACGGCGACAACGATCGCCGCGCTGGCGATGATCGTCTGGATCACGGTGAACCGGACGATCAGCTCTTCGTTGCGGCTGACGCGCTGCTCGTTCGCGCTGACGCGGTCCGACAATCTCCGCCGGCCGGTGTCCGTTTCGATGTCGTTCTCCGCCATGACGTCCCTAGCGTTGCTGCAACAGCGAAAGCCAGCGGCGCGCCGGCGTCAAGCTCTTGAACAACCTGGATGCGAGGTCTGGGGACGCCACCGCCCCCAAGAATGCTCGTCTTTCCGTTTGCTTTGGACGGCCGATCAAAACCCAACCGCTTTTTCGACCTTGCCAGCCTCTATGCGTCTTCCAGCATCTTCTCGGCCTTCTTCACAGCCTCGTCGATGGAGCCGACCATATAGAAGGATTGTTCCGGAAGGTGGTCGTAATCGCCGGCGATCAGACCTTTGAAGCCTTTGATCGTGTCGTCGAGCTTAACCTGGACGCCGGGGCTGCCGGTGAAGACTTCGGCCACGTCGAACGGCTGGGACAGGAAGCGCTCCACTTTCCGCGCGCGCGCCACCGCCAGCTTGTCGTCTTCCGACAGCTCGTCCATGCCCAGAATGGCG
>CAZQZC010000116.1:0-8450 GCA_964597685.1 uncultured Hyphomonadaceae bacterium
CACATTCTCCCGCTTGATCCTCGTCACCGCCATCGTGTGCGGCTTGGCCATGCTGGTTTCGACGCTCTGCGTTTGGGGTGTTGAAGGAAACTCGGACTCACGGGTGGCCACTCCGCCGCATAGAGATAAGCCGAGCGTCGCCTTCTTACCGGCGCTGAAAGATGTCTTCGCGGACCGCGACGCGTCTCGCTTCACCATTTTCGTCTTCGTGGCGATGCTCGCCTACAACGCCCAGGACATTGTATTGGAGCCGTTTGGCGGCGCTGTCTTCGGCATGTCGGTGGGCGAGACGACCCAGCTCTCGGGTATGCACCATGGCGGCGTGCTGCTTGGATTGATCGCCGTCGCAATTCTGGGGCGACGGTTCGGATCGCTGGGCGTGTGGACGGCCGGCGGCTGTCTCGCCTCGGCGCTCGCCTTTCTCGGCTTGGCGGTCGGCGCCTTCTTCGCCCCGGCCTGGCCCCTGGAGGCCAATGTGTTCTCCCTCGGCCTCTCCAACGGCGCTTTCGCCGGGGCCGCCATCGCCTCCATGTTCGCCCTCGCCGGGGCGGCGGGGGACGAAAAGTCGGGCGTCCGAATGGGGGTCTGGGGCGCGGCCCAAGCCTTCGGATTCGGCGTCGCCGGCTTGATCGGGGCCCTCGTGAAAGACGCCGTCGCCGCCCTCCAGGGCTCCGATATGATCGCCTACGTCACCGTATTCGGCCTCGAAAGCGGCCTCTTCATCGCGGCGGCGGCCATCGCACTCGCGATCCGCAGCGGCCTCAACACGCACATCGCCCCCTCAACGCCGATCGCAGCCGATTTCGACGCTGCGGAACTCGCCGCGCGCTAGCACAGGAGCTTCACCCGTGACCCAAGCTGAAATCCCGAACTACGATTGCGTCGTCGTTGGCGGCGGCCCGGCCGGAGCGACAGCCGCCTGCGACCTCGCTAATCTCGGTCGCCGCACGCTCCTGCTCGACAAGGCCGGGCGGATTAAACCCTGCGGCGGCGCCATCCCGCCGCGCCTCATCCGGGATTTCGACATCCCCGCGTCCCAACTTGTCGCCCATGCCCGGTCGGCCCGAATGGTCTCGCCCAAGGATGTAAAAGTCGACATGCCGATCGAGGGCGGCTCGGTCGGCATGGTCGACCGTGAGCATTTCGACGAATTCCTTCGCCAGCGCGCCGAGCGCGCCGGGGCCGATCGCCTGGACGGTCAATTCGTGCGAATTGACCGCGATGAGAACGGCGTCGCCCATGTGCGGTATCGCGAAAAGGGAGCTGGCAAGGACGCGCCGCTGAAAACAGTCAGAGCTCGGACAATTATCGGCGCCGATGGGGCGAAATCACGCGTCGCTGCCCAGGAGATTCAAGGCGGCGACCGGCCGAAATGCGTTTTCGCATACCATGAGATTGTCGCCTCGCCCCCAGGCGCCGGGACCTCGGAATTCGATCCTGCGCGCTGCGATATCTACTATAAAGGTCAGATTTCACCCGACTTTTATGGTTGGGTCTTCCCGCACGGCCCCGTCGCCAGCGTCGGCGTCGGCAGCGCCCAGAAAGGCTTCTCCCTCCGCGGCGCCGCCGCTGCGCTGCGCGCCGAATCCGGCCTCTCGGAGGCTGAAACAATCCGCTGCGAGGGAGCCCCGATCCCCATGAAGCCCTTGAAAAGATGGGATAATGGGCGCGATGTCATGTTGGCGGGCGATGCCGCGGGATGCGTCGCGCCGGCCTCAGGCGAAGGGATCTACTACGCCATGCTCGGCGGCCGGGAGGCGGCGTCCGGAATCGACGAAGTCCTCGAAACAGGCGATGCGAAAGCCTTCGCCCGGGCGCGCAAACGCTATATGTCCGAGCACGGCAAAGTCTTCTTCGTCCTTGGAATCATGCAGCATTTTTGGTATCGCAACGACAAGCGGCGGGAACGCTTCGTCAATATCTGCCGCGACAAGGACGTCCAGCGCCTGACCTGGGACGCTTACATGAACAAGCGCCTCGTCCGCGCAGACCCCATGGCGCACGTTCGGATTTTTCTCAAGGACATGGCCCATTTGATGGGCGTCGCATCGGTACAGCGCTGAACCGCTAGCGCTTGCAATGTCAGTCCGAGACTAGGCCTTCAGTTTCCAGCCCGTCCTGAAGCAAAGCCACACAAGGCCTGAGCAGATAATCGCCAGACTGCCGGAATAGGCCACTCCAATGACCAGATTGGAATTCGCCGCCCCCAGGAAGCCGTAGCGAAAGCCGTCGATTAGATAGAAGAATGGGTCGACATACGCCAACGACCGAAACGGCTCCGCCAGCGCATTGATGTCGTAAAAGGTTCCTGACAGGAAGGTTAGCGGCACAATCACGAAATTGGACACTGCGGCGAGGTGGTCGAATTTGTCCGCCCAGATCCCCCCTATAGCGCCGATCGCGCCCAGGATAACCGCGGATGTTGCGCCGAACCAGACGATCGCCCAGACATGGCGAACAGGTAGATCCGCCAATCCCGACAATTGGATGCCGATCGCGGCGATCAATGCAACCATCAAACCGCGCGTCGCCGCCCCCGCAATAAACGCCATCGTGAGCTCCAACGACGACAAAGGCGGCATGAGGAAGTCTACCTGACTGCCCTGAACCTTGGCGATCGTCAGGCTCGACGACGTATTCTGGAAAGCGTTCTGCAGGATCGCCATCACCACAAGACCAGGCGCCAAGAAATCCCCGTAAGCCAATCCAGCGAAATCGCCCGACAGCTGCCCCCGGTTTCCGAACGCCAATTTGAAGACGGTCATGAACAGCACTGTCGTCACGACGGGCGCGAGCAGCGTCTGCATCCACACCTTCAGGAAGCGACCGACTTCACGTTTATAGAGCGTCCAGAGCCCCAGCCCGTTGAAGGAACCGTAGCGGCGCGGGACCGGCGCAGTCTCAAGCGGCGTTGCGTCATCGGCGGGGGCGTTTAAAGCAGTCGAGTCCGGCATGGCCTCCTACCTAGGCCCCGGCGTGCGCTTTGGCGAGCGCGGATCGCGAAACACCCCCAATCCCGGTTCTACAACATGTTGGGGGCGCGCAAATTTGTGGATTACGACCTCCCGCATATTGTGCGCCAAACGGTAATGAGACACGATATATAGGTATTGAGGAGGCGGGTGATGGGCTCGCTACTAAATATTGGGCACGCAAAAGCGCCGGGGAGAAGCATCATGTCGTGGACCGAAGACCGTATTGATCAGTTAAAGCGGCTGTGGACCGAAGGTCACAGCGCCAGCCAAATCGCAAAGCAGCTTGGCGGCGTGACCCGCAACGCCGTGATCGGGAAAGTCCACAGGCTTGGCTTATCCGGGCGGGCGACGCCGTCTCGACCCGTGAAACGCCCGCCGCGCTTGGCGACGCCCAAACCACGTTCAGCTGAAAACGGGTCTTCCGTGAGCACCTCGCCTTCGCAGCGCGACCGGGCGCCGGCGCCGAAGCTCGCGGAAGAGGCGGCCCTCGCCGCGGCGTTGCCGCCAGCTACCAATGAGAAAGGTGAAACAGCGTCCATTCTGACGATACGCGATTCCATGTGTAAGTGGCCGATCGGCGATCCGGCGGATCCCCACTTCGCCTTTTGTGGACGAAAAGCGGAATGCGGTCCTTATTGCGCCGAACACGCCAAACTCGCGTTCCAGCCCGCGCGCAAACGGGAACGTAAGAAGGCGGACTTTGACTTCGTCAGACGGATCGCGGGATAACTCTCGAACAAGCGTGCGTGAAAATGCTTGCTCTTCCGATCAGAACGTAAGAGTTAACGGCCGTTGCGTGTTCGTTAACTCCCTGAAAGGAGCAAACAATGAAATCTGATGTCGAGCGCAAGCTTCTCGCGTCCCTGCTGTCCAAGAAAGTGATCTACGCCGCACCTGCTGCGATGATGGCTGTCGCCGCGTGCGCCAGCGCCGGCGCTCAGTCGTCCGCGTTGGAGGCAAGCGCCGCGTCGCAAAGCGCGGAAGCGACGTCTGAAGCCGAAGGCGAGGCTGAAGGCTACGAAGAAGCCGAAGCCAGCTACGAAGCCGAAGGCGAAGCGGAAGCCGAGCAAGCCAGCTACGACGGCCAGGCTGAAGGCGAAGCCGAAGCTGAAGCCGCGAGCTATGACGGTGAAGCTGAGGGCGAAGCGGAAGCTGATGGTGCGAGCTACGAAGGTGATGCTGAGGGCGAGGCCGAAGGCGAAGGCGACTATTGCGAAGCCGAAGGTGAAGCTGAGGGCGAAGCCGAGGGTGAAGCCGAAGCGACGTAATCGCTTGGCGATTGCAGAATTGGAAACCCCGCCGTTCGACGCGGCGGGGTTTTCTTATTCAGAGCGCGTCGTCTGGTTGGCGATCTTCAAGGACGGCCAATAAAGCTGATGCGGCGTCTTTGGGATCGTCGAATACGAGCTTCGCCGCCTCAACGTCCTCCGCCCATTTTGCGAGCTCTGAAATGCACTCGCCAGACGGAGGACGTCCAGTTTCGACCAAGCTCTCCGTCAGGGCTGCAACCGTCTGCTGCTTTGACAGGGGGTCAAACGTTACGTTCGCCCCCGCTTTCCAAAACGGCGCGACGACAAATCGGACGTGGGTCGCTGCAGACTTTGCACCGGCCCGAAGCGACCCCTTCGCGCCGCCAGGCCATGTGTGCACATGAGCGCCCCGGGCGTTTCTATCGATCGGGTCGCGAAACGGGGCGCTGTGGCCATGGGCGGTCGCGCCTGCGCCCTCTATCTCGACCAGCACGCCGCCCGTTGGGACGCCGATGTCCTGCATCCTCGCCGCGATTGCATCCCATTTTCCTGCTTCAGAGGACAGGATGAGAGCGGCCCCATCTTTCGGCCCAGCCAGCCCGCCCATGACCAGAAACGAGTCGCCAGCTTCCCTCGCTCTCCAGGCCAACAGACGGCGCCGCACCGTCGGCGCCAGCGCGCTCAACGGAACACCCGACGCGACCACCCGGCCGCCTTCGATCACCGAATACGCATTTGGGCCTTTCAAGACGGACAAATGCGCTTGCGGCGCGCTGGCTGCAGCGTCAAAGGCGCGGCCGATTCTATCCGACGCAACGCGACATCCAATCGTCACGCGGGCTGCAATGCCGGCGCAGAAAATATCGAGATCAATCTGACCGTCCGGCGTGGCCGAAGGAACCAGCTGCGCTTCGGGCGCAGACACGTCGCCCCGCACAAGCAAGCCAGATTTCACCCATTCGGCGGCGGTCTCCCACACGTCTCGGCGCACAGTCTGGATGTCGACCTGGTCCATCTGTTCTGCGATGGCGGTGGCGACGACATCGGGTTCCGCGCCAGATGCGAGGTTGAGCCAAAAGAGAGCCGCCGTATCATTCAGGGCGTGCAGCACGCCGCTCGGCTCATGATAGATCGAGAGCGCGTCTCCAGAGACAATCTCGCGGACAGGACCCGCTTTCAAGTTGGCGAACTCGGGCTCGCGCCCGAAGGCAGCCCTTGCAAGCTCCACGTCCGCCAGTCGGGGAATTGGAAACGCCTCAAGAGCGCCCGGCGCAGGGAAAAGGCGCAAATAGCCCCCCGCCCGACGCACCTCTTCTTCAGCGATCTGCGCCTCGTCGGCAGGGCCGCGATCACCTTCGGCGTTGTTCAAACCAACCATATTCACGAGGTCGGCGACCAACGCCCGTTTGATCCGGGCTTCGTCGTCGCCGCCGTCCTCGGGTTCGGCGCAAACGTCCAATGACGGACTAAGATTGCACTCCAAGAGCCAGGGATTGAGATCATCGTCGACCATGCAGTCAAAGCCGAGCAATTCGTAGCAGCCCGACAGATCGCCGCCCGCTTTGAGGGTCTTTCCGCGCATTTCCTCGTGAGCCGCTGCAACGCTAAGCGCCAGCATGTCGGTGATCCGCTGAAACAGGCGGGAATCATCGTGCCCTTCGGAGCGCAACCACGCGCGGTACTTTTCGAACGAGATAAAGACGACCGGCGCGTCCACCGTCTCATTGAGCACGTTGATGTCGGGATTTGTGAGATAAGCGTAGGGGTTGTCGAGGGCTGTCTCGTCGTAGTCTTCGGAGGCGAGTTTGATGAAGCCCTCTTCGTAGAAATAGGCGCGCAACGGATCGACCGAGGTCACCGCCACATAGCAGCGCAGAACGTATTTCCGACGCTGGTATAAGTGTGGTCGGTCCAAATAGGATTGCACCATCCATTTCTTGTCGAGCGGCGCCAGCGCCGGATCGCGGAGCAGTTCAATGCCCCGTCCGCGCGACAAGCTGGTCGGCTTCAGCATCCATAGCGCGTCCGGATTGTCGAACGCCTCTTCCTGCAAAGCGTGATATTCGCGCGGCATGTCGAAAACGCGGGGGAAAAACCCGAAGCGCGCCTCCATCGGCGATCCCGCGAAACGCGCCTTCTGGGCCTGCAGCGTGTCATGGAGACGGCTCTTGATCGTCAGCGCTGCATTGCCTGGGATGTGGTTGATCGTCTGATGAGGCTTCAAAGCTTTGAAGAGCCCAGGCTTCGGCATCCCGACCCGCCAGCATGCGTCCCAATCGGCCTCATCGCCCTTTTCCCAGAGAGCGGGGTCGAGCGCCTCCTCAAAGAAAACGTTTTGCCCCGGCGCGCCATTGGACAGCCAGTATTTTCTCTTGGGCATGGAAACCGCCATTCTTCTAAAGCTGAGCGGAATTCACACGCCGGGCGGGTGGCCCGCAAGCGACCCACGCGATCGTGAGGCGCCTGGGGTCGTCAATTGTCGGAGCGCAGGGCGTACCCGGCCGACCGAACGGTGCGTATGGGATCGTCGCCGCCGTTCTGGCGCAAAGCTTTCCGGAGGCGCCCGACATGGACATCCACCGTGCGAGCTTCGACATAAACGTCGGAGCCCCAGACGCTGTCCAGCAATTGCTCTCGGGAGAAGACCCGCCCCGGATGGAGCATGAAATACTCAAGCAGCCGGAATTCCGTCGGGCCAAGGTGCAACGCCTCCCCATCCCGCAGGACGGCATGGGCCGTTCGATCGATCGTAATGTCGCCGACTGTCACCTTGTCTTCCACGAGGCCCGGGCGAATGCGCCGCATCACAGCTCGGATGCGCGCCATCAACTCGGTCGTCGAGAAGGGCTTGGTGACATAATCGTCGGCTCCCGTGTCCAAGCCGCGAATTCTGTCGGTTTCTTCCGTCCGCGCCGTCAGCATGATGACCGGCATATTCTTCGTTTCCGGCTTGGAGCGAAGCCGGCGACAGACCTCGATCCCGGCCACCTTCGGCAACATCCAATCGAGTAGAATGAGGTCCGGCGCACGCTCCTCGATCATGACGAGCGCTTCTTCCCCATCGAGCGCTGCGGCCGTTTCATAATCCTCTTTCTCGAGATTGTATTTCAGCAGTTCGACGACGGGTTCTTCGTCCTCTGCGATCAGTACGAACGGTTTCATGTCGAACCTGGGTCCTTCTAGCCCTCGAGTTCTTGGACCTTGGGGCGGTCGTTTGACGACAACGTTTCGCCGGTTACAAGATAGTGCACGACCTCGGCAATGTTTGTGCAGTGATCACCGATTCTCTCAAGATTTTTGGCAATGAACAGAATATGGGCGCCTGAGCCGATCGTTCGGGGGTCTTCCATCATGTAGGTGAGAACTTCCCGAAAGTATGAATTATAGTGCTGGTCAACTTCCTCGTCGTCGACCCAAACCCGCAGCGCCTCTTCCGCGTTACGTCCCGCATAAGCGTCGAGAACGGATTGCAGCTGCCCTGAGACAGCGCGCCCCATGCGCTGAACGCCCTTCAACAAGGCGCCCTCGCCTGTTTCGAGCCCGCCCGCACGTTTGGCGATGTTCTTGGCGAGGTCGCCGATCCGTTCGAGGTCATGGGAAATCTTCAAGGCTGCGAGAACCTCTCGAAGGTCGCGCGCAAGGGGCTGACGTAGCGCCAGAAGCCGTGTGATGCGGCGCTCAATCTCGACCTCGAGGGCGTCGACCTCCACGTCCACGAGCGTCACCGATTGGCCGAGCGCAGGGTCGACGCGGGCCACCGCCTGGCACGCATCCGTTATCATGGTCTCGGCGATCCCACCCATGCGGAGAATATCGGCCGACAATTGCTCAAGCTCGTCAGTGAACGCCCGGACGATGTGCTCGCTCATGCGCCGCACATTAGCCGAAGCGGCCAGTAATGTAATCCTGGGTCCGGGTATCCTGTGGATTCGTGAAAACGGCTTCAGTGTCGCCAAACTCGACGAGGGACCCCAGGTGAAAGAACGCCGTCTGCTGCGAAACGCGGGCCGCTTGTTGCATCGAATGGGTCACGATGACGATGCAAAAACGTTGGCGCAAATCGTCGATCAATTCCTCAATGCGCGCTGTCGCGATAGGGTCGAGCGCCGAGCACGGTTCGTCCATCAGAATAACTTCCGGGCTGACAGCGATTGCGCGTGCGATGCATAAACGTTGTTGCTGTCCGCCTGAGAGGTTGGTGCCCGGCTGGTCGAGAATGTGGCCG
>CAZQZC010000117.1:0-8369 GCA_964597685.1 uncultured Hyphomonadaceae bacterium
GCATGTACGAACCGCTGACACACGACACCTATGAAACAATTATCGCTGGCGGCTTCAGATTCTAGCAGACGCCGTCATCTAGCTTGAGCTTCGTCAAAACGACGGGATCGAGACCTGCCAATGTCGCTTCGGCTAGTCCAAACGGAGAGGCAGATGGATGACGTTGAACGCCTATTGAAGGGCACAGTTGAAGAACTCGATAAGCTGTTGAGCGCCAAACATGTCCTTGGCGACCCAATCGAGAAAGACGGAGCGACGATCATACCCTTGGTGAGCTATGGCTTCGGCTTCGGGGCGGGCGGTGGAGACGATCCCAAAAAAGGGTCCGGTGGCGGGACAGGCGCCGGCGGCGGCATCAAACCGCTGGGGGCCATCATCATCGACGGCGAAGGCGCGCGGCTCGAGGGTGTGAAAGGAGCCGTCAACACCATGGCGGAGACTTTGAGCGAAGCCGCGGCGCGGTACATGGATCGCGAGAGTGCGAAGAATTCGAGCGACGACAAGACCCGCAGCGGCGAAGCCGGCACTATCGACAAACCGAAATGATCCTGGCCGCCCTCGGTTGGGCAGGCGGTTTTCTCCTCGCCGCGACAGTGTTGCTTGTCGCGACGCCTGTCCATCTCGCGATCAGGTTTGACATTGGCGAGACGACGCATTGGCGCATCAGGGCGGCGCTTTTTGGCGGGATGGCTCCATTGCCGACGTTCAGCGGCGACGCCTCTGCGACCGACACATCCGACAAGCCTGACTAGGATCGGCTCGAGCCCAAATCCAAGCGCGGATCACTAACGGTGAGCCGCGGGATCCGACGCGCCGTCGAGCTTGGCCAGAGGCTGCTTTGCGACCTCGTCCGGAAGATCAAGCTGCAAGCTCTGGACGCCGACGTGACATTCGGTTGCGCCGATCCTGGCGATACGGGCGCTCTATTCGGATTGTCGACCCCAATGATCATTGCGGCGAACCGCGTCGACAGAGCTCATCTGAGCCTTAAACCAGATTTCACCCAGCCCGCCCTGCACGGCCATGTGGAGGGCGCTCTGCGTTTTGTCCCGCTTGGTGTGGCGATCTCAATCCTTGTGTTCGCCGCCCGTGTGTTCGCCTTTGAGCGTCTCCGCGTCAGGGTGTGAACGCGATGAGGCGAGAGACATGGTCGATTGAGGGCTTCGAGCATTCGTCTGGCTGGCGGATCGAGGTTCAGGTCGCACAAGTCTTCTTTGCGGGACGTGCGGGTTCGGCGCTGTTCTTGACCGGACACAAGCGGGCCGTTCACGTCATCGTTAGCCGCGGCGACACTTCGCACACGATTTCGCTCTCGAAGAATCAGGACGTGACTTGAACCGGCGGCACGATCGCCTGCCAGTGAACGTCGACGATGGCTCTCACCAGTGAGATAGGCCCGGTGTCCTCGATATCCTCGAACACCTCGCACAGGAATAGCGCGTTCTCGACGATCTGGCGTCGGTCCTCGACCAATTGCTCCAGAATCTCGCTTTCAGTATCGAGACTTTCGAGAAGGTCTTCAGCGTCGAAGGACGTAAAAGTTAGAAACTGACTGAGATCGAACGGCACCTCACCACCCATTCGGGCGACCTCCGACGCTAGCTTGTCGCTAATCGGATCGACGTCGGTTGTATCCCAGACTGACGCATGCAGCTTCAATCCCAAGCTCGCCGATCGCAATTGCAGAATCCGGACACGCATCGTCATAACGACCTGGTCGGCGATAAGCCGCAGCAGGGATTTGACTATAAGGTCGCGATCATCGATCGACATAAGGATGGGTCCAGCGTCCGCGTTCGGCGGACCAAAAGTCACTAACACCCTAGGAACTAGTGCGTATGCGCAGTTCGCACACGCCAATAATGTTTTAAATGCGTTTCACTACGTATCCAGCGCGCGGGAAGTGCACGTTGACGGTTTCGACACGCTCATCAAATCGTCGAATTATGATCCGAACGGCGTCGGCGTGGACCAGGTCGCCGTCGACCCAATCGCGCCCATAATCGTCTGGGGCGATCGCGATCCTTTCGCCGGGCTTCAGATCTTGCGGCTCGTTTCGGGCGGTCGCGGACGTGAGGCGCGGGCCGGCAGGCCGTGCAATATCGATCGCGGCGGCGGCGTCTATCCGCTCGGGCTTTTGGCCTTCGGCTTCGTTCAATCGTTCGAACCATGCTTTGGTCATCGGCGCATCGTCAAAGCACGCGTTTACAAAGTCAGGGGCGTTACGATGAACGAACCAGACGTTCATGTGGGCCTGGACGTCGGCGAGACCGGGTTTTGAGCCAATCAGGCAAGCCCCGGCGCCAGCTCCGCGTCCGCCGGACAAGCGCTCCTCGATCCAAGCCAGATGACCGCGCCATTGGGCCTGAAGGACTGGCGCCATCGCGCGCATCGCATCGACGTCAAATGGGCGTCCCGAGAGCGCCTCGCGGTCTTTCTTGAAGGCCTCTGGGACCTGATCGCCGATCGCACCGAACACAACGCCGACACTGACTTGAAACCAGATCCGGTCGGCCCAAGCCCCCAACATCCAACCAAGCCCTTCGTGCCCGGGCAAAACAAGCGGCATCAAGTCGAACCGCTCATCCAACTCCCTCAGGATCAAGGATGTGTCGCAATAGATGTCCGCCCCGATCTGCATGACGGGCGTGCGCCGGTAACCGCCCGTCAGGCAAACGAGATCGGGCTTCGGCATAATGGTTGGGATCTCGACGCTGGCCCACGCCATGTTCTTCAAGCGTAGCGCAAGCCGGATCTTTTCCGAGAATGGCGACGCCTCGTATTCGTGGAGGATCACCGTGCGCGCGTTCGCCATTTGGTCGCCCCTGTCCAGCCCGTTGGAAAAGCGCGCCACCTTAGTCGAAGCAACGTGGTCCACGAAAGCGGTTTCCCTTCGCGACTTCCGTATTAAAACAAAAGACGTATCGGAAACTCGGCAAACGCCGGCGGGGAGGCCCAATGATCGATATCGCTGCGATGCCGCATATTGCCGACATTCCTCGGGTCCAAGCCGACATTCGCCCGGAGGCCCGCGCAATCTGGTTTGAAGGTCGCGAGACGACCTTCGCCGAACTCGACGAACGATCGAACCAAGTCGCCCACGGTCTGATATCGGCCGGAGTTGGTCCTGGCGACCGCGTCTCGTTCCTCGGCAAGAACATGGACGTCTATTACGAGATGCTGTTCGGCTGTGCGAAGGCGCGAGCGGTCATGGCGGCGATCAACAATCGCCTCGCCCCGCCCGAGATGACATTCGCCCTCAGCGACGCGAAATCCAAGGTCCTCTTCGTTGCAGAGGAATTCTACGACGCGGTCGACGGGATAAAGGACGATCTGCCCGACCTGAAGCTGATCATCGCCGTCGACGGCGATCGATCCTATTGGCCGGACTATTCCGAATGGCGCGCGGGTCAATCGTCCGAAAATCCAAACCTGACAACACAAGACGACGACGATGTCGTCCAGCTTTACACCTCCGGAACCACCGGCCTGCCGAAGGGCGTACAACTGACAAACGCCAATTATCGCGCCTTCATGGAGCAGGCGGGCGCGCTGGAATGGTCGAGCTACGACCCGGGCGATCCAGTCATGAACGCGATGCCGCTCTTCCATGTCGCCGGCGTGAATGTCGGTGTGCTTAGCGCTGCTCAAGGCGCACAAACAATTATCATTCGGGACATTGATCCGGGTCTTATTCTTCGGCTGATCCCGGAAATGTCGATTGCGCACGCCTTTTGGGTGCCGGCGGTGATTATGATCTTGGTGCAGCACCCCGACGTGGGAAGAACAGACTTTTCCTCCCTGAAGCAGGTCTTTTACGGCGCGTCGCCCATCGCGGAGGATCTGCTGGTGAGCGCGCGCAACATTATGGGCGCTCGCTTTACGCAATTGTACGGTCTGACCGAGACTGTCGGCGGAGGCACATTCCTGCCGCCGGAAGCGCATGAGCCCTCTTGGGGCAAGCTGCGCTCGTGCGGCGTTCCCTATCCGGGGACAATCGTGCGAACGGTGGACGAGGACGGCGCGCCCACCGGACCGAACGAAGTGGGTGAGATCGTCATCAAGTCCGACTTCGTCATGAAGGGCTATTGGAACCGCCCCGACGCCACAGCCGAAGCGATCCGCGACGGCTTTTTCCATACGGGCGATGCGGGCTACTTCGACGAAGACGGCTTTCTCTTCATCTACGATCGCGTGAAGGACATGATCGTATCCGGCGGCGAAAACGTTTACCCGGCCGAGGTGGAGAACGCGATTTTCGGGCATCCAGGCGTCGCGGATGTCGCCGTTATCGGCGTGCCCAGCGAAAAATGGGGCGAGGAGGTCAAGGCCATCGTGGTCAAGGCGCCTGACAGCGAGCCGACCGAAGAGGATGTCATCGCGTGGGCGAGGGAGCGGATCGCGGCCTACAAATGCCCGAAGAGCGTGGATTTCATCGAAGGGCTGCCGCGCAATCCCTCTGGCAAGATCCTGCGTAAGGATTTGCGCGAGCCGTATTGGAAGGGCGTGGACCGGCGCGTGGGTTGATCTCGCCGCGGAAGAGGCGCGGGCGACACATCGCCAAGCCCGTTGACGTGCACGCCGCATCGCTATTTCTAGGCGACAATGGGCGTGCGACGGCCGATGGCGATGAAACTCAGTCGAACTTTCGCCGCCTTTGCGGAGGACCTGCCGCTCCACCTCGTCATCGTCATGCTGCTTGCGACGTCCTTTCTGGCGACGCTCGTCGGCATGGTCGGCTTTATCTCCACCGCGGACGCCAGCACCCCATTTGCAACGATCGTTGCAACGATCTTCATGGTCTTCGCCCTCACGCTGGCCATGTTCGTCGCCTTGCGCGAGACCCTGAGACCGAGACGCTGGTTCCACTGGCTGCCGGCGGCGGCGATTTACGGGTTTCTGGCTTTGTGGTCGATCGGGTTCGGTTACGGCTTCTGGTGGAGCCTGATCGCCGGCGAGGACGCAACGCGCCGCGAGCTTCAGGCCGCGTTGACAGACTTTGACTCACAAACCGCGCGCGCAAGATCCGGCGTCGATGCGGCCGGGCTCCTCATGGCGAGCGCGGCGGAGCTGTCTGAAGATCGCGCACGCCAGGAAACGACGACAGGCGGCACCTGCGGGGCGCCGTCCGCGCCCGGCGACGGGCCCCGGTTTCGCGCTCGGATGCGCATTCGCAGTGAGATCGCGTCGATCGAACAGGCGGTGCGCGAGCGTTGGCTGACGCCTCTAAACGCCGATTTCGCCGCCATGCGCACCGAACTCGAAGGGGCGTTGTCTGACACAAGCAGCGCTCGGCGGGCGCATTTCTTCGCGACCTACTCAAAGGTCGCCGGCCGGGCCGCCGCCCTATCGGAAACGAGTTCAGCCAGGGGCGCCGCCTTCGCCGACGAATTGCGCGCTGTCGCTGCGTCCCTCGAAGGGTCGCCCGTCAACGCCACGGTCTGCGCGGATCCGCCCCTCGCCCAGCGCCTCCGCTCAGCTGCCGGCGCCTTGGACCGCAAGATCACGATAACGCCCCGCCCGCCGCAATTCAGCGAAGGCGCCGACGGCGTGGCGCAAGCCATCGACGCGCTTTGGTCAGCAGCGGCGCGGATCGTCGGGGGAGGCGCCCTTTCCGCCCGAACGTCCGGAGCCGCAAACATCGCAGGCCGAGATCTTGTGGCCCTGGCGGCCACAATCGGGGTCGATTTCGCTCTGTTTGTCTTCACGCTGCTTCTGCCGCGCAGGCGCGGCCATGGCTCCGTCGAACGCCAACGCTCGCCGTCGAAACGGTATCATCGAACCGTCAAGCAGCTCGCGCAATCGGCGTTCGCCAATGTTGGCGGCGCTGATTCGCAGCAAATCGCGGCCTGCTTTGGGGTTGATCAAGCAGGGAGATATCTCGCCGCCCCGGATTCCGGCGTTCGCGTTACGGAACCGGACGCTCGGCTGGCGTTGGCGATTGGCGGGTTTCTCTCCCAACTATCGGCCGCTGGGGAAATCGAACTTGTCCAACCGTCTGGTGAGGACGTCGAGGTCATGCGCCGACGTCTTCTACTCGCCGGCTGGCCCGCGGCGCTTGTCAGCCGCCTGTCTGTGTATGCGGCAGCCTCCGAGACGATTACCGCCTGTCGTCGGGCCGCACTCGACAGCGCCGACGCGGCAGACGCTGCACTTCCCGCACGCGCGGTGGAGCTTCTTCCGCGCGACATGGGACCAGACGACAACGCCGAGCCTGCAGCGCCCGCTCTCGCCGCTCCGACGACGCGCCGCGTGGAACACCATGCGGAAACGCGCTCAAATGACGACGACGAAGACACAGACAACACGGACATTATCAACGAGATCCACGAGATCGAAATTCGCCTTGAAACGGAAACCGACGCGTTGGCGCGCGCAGATCTGGCTAAAGATCTAAATGGAAAGCTCCAAAAACTCGCAGCGCGCGGCGTGCTTGAGATCGATTGCTCGGGCTTCGCCAATCAAGATTGGCATGAAATCGAGTATGAATCGAACGCCGCCGAACGGGGCCGCATTTTGCGGGTGAAGCGGCGCGGCTTCATTCAGATCGACGACCATTCCGTATTGCGCGCTGCAGATGTCGTCGTTTCAGACGGCGGCGAGCGCTCGCCGCAATCTCCCTAAAAAACCCGTTGAACGAGAGTGGGAACACCCTTATTGGTTGGGTGCGAAAGACTCTATTGAACCAAAACGCGTTTTTTGCAATGACGTGGACACATTAATGTGTTAAACAGCTTTAGCAGGTGATCAATGTTGGGTGCGATGGGCCAAGATAACGAGACCGAAAGCGCGACTGATATTGACGCGCCGCGCGCCCTCACTGCGCCGCATGCGCGGATTGAACGCCATCCCGCAGGAACATTCGAGCTTATCGGGCGTCCGTTGAGCGCCGCCATATCGATCGGTGAAAAGTCGGTCGCCCTGTCCGTGGACAACCGCTCAGGACAAGGCGACATCTGTGTCGTCAGCCATGGTCTTGAAACGCCGCTGACGTCATCCGGACCAGCGGTCGTCATCCAGATCGACCCCTCGGCTTGGACAGAAGCCACAGGCGCCGCGCCGCCCCCGTTGAGCGCCGACGCGCCTTATTTCGGCGCGGCGAGCTCCGCACTCAGGTCAGCGTCGCGATTACTGGCCGATTTGGTGCTGGTCGATCGGACCTGGCAACCCATTCATGATGGCTTGCTCGCCGTCATCTTTAGCGAGATCAACCGCTCTTTCTGGGACGCTGATCACTTGACGCCGCCATGCTCGAGCCAGGTCGCCCGTGCGATCAAGCTGATAGATACGCGGATGCACGCGCATTTGTCTCTGGATGATCTTGCCGCAGCGGCGGGGTGGAGCCCTTATCATTTCGCGCGTCGCTTCAAGTCGGAAACAGGCGAAAGCCCAAGCCGTTACCTGCGCCTGCGCCGAATCGAACGGGCCCAGCGCATGATTCGGGAAACCGACGAATCGCTCTGCGATATCGCTTTGGCCTGCGGATTTACCAGTCAGAGCCAAATGACGACGGCGTTCACAGGGATCCTCGGCATGTCGCCGGCAAGATTTCGGCGCGCGGGCGTCAATAGAAAGCTTCTGGTGCGCAGAGGTCGTCAGGACGACGAAGATTGCACTGTCAGCGACTGAATAGCATCGCGAAACACGGTCACAGCATCGAAATGCCCTCGGCGTTGACGGTCAAATAAGCGAGCCGTCCTGAAGTCTTGCGCGTAATCGGCGACCTCTTGCCCCGCCAACAAACACTCGATCAGCACGCGGTGCCCTTCGCACATCAATGCAGCGACGCCGCCCAGTGTCGGCGTCAGCCGAGCGAAGGTCTTGAAGTCCAGCGAATCCAGGTCGCGCTCGCCGACCGGTGCAGCCGCACCAAGCTCGGCGAGGCGCTGCGTCAGCTCGCCTTCCCAAGAGCCCAGGATCTTAGCGTCTTCTACGACTCTCTGCGGCAGCGTCGACGCACACCGAGCCGTATCGCCTACGGTCGCGGCGCAATCCTCGGCGGCTACGGCCAAACGGCCAGTCGATCCAAGTATTCCTTGGAGCGCCCGAACAATGGACTCAGCCTTATGATCCTCACCTGTTTTCATGGGCCTTCCTGCATTCAGCGTCGTAGGCTCCAGCGGCTTTGAGAAATCACGTCTCCACGAAGCTGTCTTCGCACCCGTTGCGGAAAAATTTAGCGAAAACAAAAAATCGAAAATTTTTCGGCAAAATAGGTGAACACTAAAGCACGCAGTAGAAAGACGCGCGAACATCAATGGTAGATCATTGCACTGTAAGTCGTCACAAATGAACGACATATATTTAGGATCGGCCGATGCACCGGATGGACCCTGACAGCGCGCTCCTTCATGACGTTCGCGGCATGC
>CAZQZC010000118.1:0-8356 GCA_964597685.1 uncultured Hyphomonadaceae bacterium
CCGATCGCCCAACACATCTTCCAGATCATGGGATTGCTTGATAACGCCGCATTGACGATGGGCCGCGCGCGCTACGCCGCCGCCCAGGGTTTGCGCGCCGCTTGGTATGGCGCGCACTACGCCGCCGCACGCCGCACAGCCGGCGGATTCACGCGACCGGGGGAGCCGACTTTCGAACCAAGCCGAGGCCGCCCGGACATCGCCGAATTGCGCCGCGCATTCTTCAAGGTCTTCGCCGACGATCGCCGCAACGTGGAAGACGGTCTTTATCCGCCGCCGCGCGATGTTCGTCTGAGCGATGCGGCCGCAGCGCTTCAACGGTCTCGCGCTTTCTTGGCGGACGTTCCCAAAGTCGACCGCAGGCGTACAATGCGGGACGGCGTCGAGGTCCGCGACCTGTCCGAGGCCGAGCGCTTCCCGGTCTATTACCGTCAGAACTTCCACTATCAGACTGACGGTTGGCTGTCGGACGAGAGCGCTTGGATCTACGACACGCAGGTGGAAACCCTCTTCACCGGCGCGGCCGACGCCATGCGCCGGGCGGCTTTGGCGGAGATCGCCAAGGAGCTTTGCGGACGCGACCAGCGCGGCGTTCGATTGCTGGATGTCGCGTGCGGCACCGGCCGCTTTCTCGCTCAAACCTTGAGCGCGTTTCCGCGCCTTGAGGCTTCCGGTTTGGATCTGTCGCCGAATTATTGCGCCGCCGCGCGACGGGCCGTGTCCGATTGGGCCCAGGCCGACATCATCGAAGGCGCCGCGGAAGAGATGCCGGTCGACGACGCCAGCCAGGACGTCGTCGTGTCGATTTATCTATTCCATGAATTGCCGCCGAAGGTGCGCCCGCGCGTCTTTGCCGAAATCGCCCGAATCCTGAAGCCCGGAGGTCTCTTTGTCTTCGCAGACAGCCTTCAATATGGCGATAATCCTAAGCTCGACGCCATTCTCGAATACTTTCCCGAGGGATTTCACGAACCCTATTACAAGGGCTACCTGAGCGCCGACCTCGCGGGCATGCTTGAGGTTGTAGGCTTCCAAAACGAAACGACGGACACGGCCTTCCTCACGAAGATCGCGACGTGGCGCAAACCCGCCTAGGAGCCGATCTGTCCTCGGTGACGAAGTTTCGCGTCCGCCAACACGCAAGCGAGCATGGCCTCGGCCACCGGCGCGGCGCGGATGCCGACGCAGGGATCGTGGCGGCCCTTGGTGCGAACATCCACGTCCTCGCCGTCGCGGGTCACGCTCTGAACGGGGGTGAGAATCGACGAGGTCGGCTTGATGGCGAGGCGAGCGACGACGGGCTGGCCAGTCGAAACGCCGCCGAGGACGCCGCCATTGTTGTTCGACAAGAAACGCGGCGCGCCCTCGTTTCCGGCGCGCATTTGGTCCGCATTCTCCTCGCCTGACAGGGCGGCCGACGCGAACCCGGCCCCGATCTCGACACCCTTGGCGGCGTTGATCGACATGAGCGCCGCAGCGATCTCACCATCGAGCTTGCCATAAATGGGCGCGCCCCAGCCTGCAGGGACGCCGTCGGCGACGACCTCGACAATCGCGCCCGCGGACGACCCGGCTTTGCGCGTCTCATCCAGGAAGTCCGCCCATCGAGCGGCGGTATCGGCGTCTGGACACCAGAACGGATTGCGCTCCGTCTCGTCCCAATCCCAGGCGTCGCGATCGATCGCATAAGGGCCTATCTGGACCAGGGCGGCGCGGATGACGACCGCATCGCCCAGGACGCGACGGGCGACCGCGCCGGCGGCGACGCGCATGGCCGTTTCCCGCGCAGAGCTTCGTCCCCCGCCGCGATAATCCCGCACGCCATACTTGGCGTCGTAGGTGAAGTCGGCGTGGCCGGGGCGGTAGCGATCGCGGATCTCGGAATAGTCCTTGGACCGCTGGTCGACATTGTCGATCATCAAGCTGATCGGGGTTCCCGTAGTGACAGGGCCGCCTGTCCGGTCGTCTTCGAAGACACCGGAGAGAATCTTCACCCGATCCGGCTCCCGCCGCTGGGTGACAAAGCGCGACGTGCCCGGCCGGCGTTTATCGAGAAAGCCTTGGATAAAGTCCTCGTCCAGCGCCAATCCCGGCGGACAGCCGTCGACGACGCACCCTATGGCGGGCCCATGGCTTTCACCCCATGTCGTAACCCTGAACAGATGTCCGAATGTATTATGAGACATGACGTCACTCGTGGCCCGTTCGTTCGGGTCGCGCAATAGGCCGCGTATGGCTTATATGGCCGCTGAAGCAGCTTGGACCTTCCCGCATGGCCGATGATCTGATCCCGGACACGCCGACCGCAGCGCAATACAAAGCCGATTGGGCTCAGCCGTTGATCGGCGACATGGACGACCCGTTTGCGCTGTTCGCAGACTGGATCAGCGCGGCCCGCACCTCGGAGCCTAACGACGCCAACGCCATGTCGCTTGCGACCGTCGATCCGGACGGTCGGCCCGATGTGCGCATTGTCCTGTTGAAGGATGTCGACCCGTCCGGATTCACGTTCTTCACCAATCTTGAGAGCGCCAAGGGCCGCCAGCTCGCCCGTGCGCCCAAGGCCGCGCTCTGCTTTCACTGGAAGAGCCTGCGACGACAGGTCCGTATTCGCGGAACCGTGTCGCCGGTCGAGGCGGCGGACGCCGACGCCTATTTCGCAAGCCGTGCGCGAGAGAGCCAGATCGGCGCGTGGGCGAGCGACCAATCTCGCCCATTGGCGGATCGTGCGCTCTTGGAGGCGAAGACGGCCCTGCTCGCAGACTTGCACAGAACGGACAATTCCATCCCAAGACCACCGCATTGGAGCGGTTTCCGCCTGGCGCCTGACGAGATCGAGTTCTGGCAGGACCAGCCGTTCCGGCTTCATGACCGCGTCAAATATGCGCGCGACGGCGATACTTGGCAGCGCGGCCGGTTGAATCCCTGAATTCTAGGACGCCGGTAGGGCGTCCACGGCGCTTTTGATGAGACAGCTGATCACGGGTCCGCTGAAATCGTCCGGACTCAAGATGACGCCATCGATCACCAGGCCCGGCGTGCCGCGGATGCCAAGCTCCTCGGCATAGGCGATGTTCTCGCGCGGGATCGCCGCGATATCGTCGTCTTGGGCGCGGCGCGACAAGGCGTCGTAATCCAATCCGGCCTCGGCCGCTGACGCCTTGATTTTCTTGGTGGTCACCCGCCCCGACGTCGACATAAGCGCATCGTGGTAGGCCAACGCGACGGCGTCTCCTTCCTCGAGCGCGGCAAGGCCAATCAAACTCGCATTGCCAGTCTTGTTGCCCGTAAGACGCGACACGGCTGTTTTGGCGAAGATCGGAAAGTCGATCACGTGCGTTCGTGTTTGCGGGGCGTCTGCAGCAACCTTCACAAGTTGAGGATGAAGCGCCCGGCAGCCGGGGCAGGAATAGTCGAAAAACTCGATGATCTGCACGGGGCCGTCGCCGCGCGTGGCGTAGGTCGCCCGAGCCTCCAGCGCCTGAACCAATTCGTCGCGCTCAAGTGAGGCGGCGATGGCTGCATCGGTGACGCCGCACGCCGCTGCCCGTTCGGCTTGGGCTTCGTCGGCCGCGTGAGCCGCAGACGCAAAGGCAATCGCCGCAAGTGCGAGTATGAATGGCTTCATAAACTGGAATCCTTATTGATTATCAATATGGATTAATCTGTCAGTCAGAAATGTCGACTGGGCCAATCATCACGTGCGCGTGACATCGTTGAGACGCCGATCATTGACAGGACGCCATAGATCCTTTTTTATTATCACCGTCATGCCAAAACTCGTTGACCACGAAGAAAGACGCCGCGCAATCGCCAGCGCAGCCGTCGACGCCGTCGCCAATCAGGGCTTGGACGGCGTGAAGCTCGCCGACATCGCCCACCAGGCCGGCGTCACGACGGGCGCCGTAGGCCATTATTTTCCGGACAAGGATTCGGTTCTCGCCGCAGCATTGGAAGAAGTCTGCACGCGACTTCTCACCAAGATCGGCCTGCCCGACGGTCCGCCAACCTTCACGGACTTAGCCGCAGCCCTGCCGGACAGCGACGAGCAACGGAAGGAATGGCGCGTTTGGCTCGCCTATTGGGGCCGCGCGCCGTTCTCCAGACAGCTGCGAGAGATCCATCGGCAGTATTATGTCGATATCGAAACGGCGATCGCCGACGATTTCCAGAGTTTGACCGCTGAGCCTCGCATGGTGGCGGCGGCGATTATCGCAGCCGTCGACGGCGTGGGAACGCGCGCGACGCTGGAGCCCGGCCTGTGGCCGCTGGAACGCCAGAGGGCGCTGCTCGAAACATTGCTGCGGCCGGTTTACGCCGCGAATGGACTGGATCTGATAAGATAGGAGTTCGCCGTGCCGGACCTGAAGCGCCTAGAACGATCCGCATCGGCGAAAGCGATCGCCGCGGCGGTCAGCGAAGACGGGGCCGTCATCATCGAAAACGTCCTCGATCGAGAGACGCTCCAACGGGTGCGTCGCGAGATCACCCCCTATGTCGAGGCGACGCCGACGGGGGTCGACGACTTCACGGGACGCAAGACAACGCGCACGGGCGCCTTAGTCGCCAGATCGCCGGCTGTGCGGGATCTGGTGATGAACCGCGCCATTCTGAAAGCGGCCGAAGACTTCCTCGCGCCGTTCTGCAGTCGAATCCAGCTGCACCTGACCCAGGTGATCAGGATCCAACCCGGCCAGAGCGCGCAGATGCTTCACCGCGATCGACTGGCTTGGGGCGGCTACCTGCCCCAGGATCTGGAGCCGCAATTCAACACGATCTGGGCAGTTTCCGACTTCACAGCGCAGAACGGCGCCACCCGCGTGGCGCCGGGCAGCAATCGTTGGGATTATGAGCGCGAGCCAAACGAGGCCGACCTCGCGCCCGCTGAAATGAAGGCGGGCTCGGTCATCGTCTATTCCGGTTCGGTCATCCATTCGGGCGGCGCAAACACCTCCGACATCGACCGGATCGGCATCAACATCACCTATGCGCTGGGCTGGCTCCGACAGGAAGAGAACCAATATCTCTCCTGCCCGCCGCACATCGCCAAAGACCTGCCGGAGGACCTTCGCGCCCTTCTCGGCTATACGATGGGCAGCTACGCGCTCGGTTACTTCACGCCGCCTCTGCCGCCGGGCGAGGGCCCGGAAGTGTCGCCGCCCGAGGCGTTGTTTCAAGACGCCCAATCGGGCGACTGGAATGCGGACTTGCTCGCGCAAGTCTCGGAACGTGCGAAGTCCGGCGCGGCTTAGCCAAGCGGCGATCCCACGACACATCGGCTTGAATTGCACGCTTGTTCGAGCCCCGGCTGACATAGCGCGGGAGGGGCGAACGACATACGACCGCGCGACCTGTCCCAGACGTCATAAAATTCCTCTTGACCACAAGTGTAGTCCAGCGTATCGACTACGAGTGTAGTCAATACAGGTCGCGGGGAGACGCCATGCAGATCACACCGGCGGAATTGGAAATCATGAAGGTGCTGTGGCGCGCGCCAGGGCTCGGCGCGGCCGAGATCGCCGACGCGCTGAAGGACGACAAGTCCTGGAATATTCGCACCATCAAGACCCTCCTCGCACGGCTCGTCGAAAAAGGGGCTCTGACCACGGAGGCCGACGGTCGACGCTATCTTTACCGGCCCGTCCTTGCGGAAGGCGCCTATCAGCAGAAAGCCGCGGGCCAACTTGTCGATCGTCTGTTCGGCGGCCGCGCCGCGCCGCTGGTGGCCCATCTCGCGGATTCGCGCGGCCTTACAGAAGACGACATCGCCGAACTTGAAGCTCTGATCGGGAAGCTGAAGTCATGACTGATTTCATCACAACGCTCCAGTCCAGCGCCGTGCAGACGACGCTCGCCGTGTCCGCGCTGATCGCTTTCATCCTGCTCGTCAGGCGTCCCTTCGCCAAACGCTTCGGGGCGAATGCGGCCTACGCCCTGTGGGCGATCCCCCTTATCCGCCTCGTCATGCCGCCGCTGCCAGCGAATTGGACGCTGTTCGGAGCCTTGGCGCCCGCAAAGTCGCCTGAGCCTACGGTCTCGAGGGCGCCCCAGGAAATCATCCTCACATCGCCGGAGGGCGCCGCCGCCGACGCCGTGCTGATCCCGCCGGTCGCGCCTCCCGCTCCTGCGCTATCAGCGGTACAGGCGGGGCCGTCCTTCGATCTCTGGCAAGTCGCCGGGCCGCTGTTCGGCCTTCTGTGGATATTCGGAGCCGTGCTCGCCTTCTGCTGGGCGCTGCAGCGTCAAAGGCAGTTTCATGACCTGATCGACGCGGATTCCGACGCCCCGTCGCAGAGGCTGCAGCGCCTAGCCGATACAATTGCTAGGGGCATGGGCCTGAAAACGACGCCCGCCATTCGGATGAGCCTTCTCTGCAGCGGTCCGCTCGTCACCGGCGCTGCGCGCCCGATCGTTCTGCTGCCGGCTTGGTTCGAGGCTGATTATGCGCCGGAAGAACAAACGAACGCCCTGACGCATGAATTCATGCATGTGCGCCGCGGCGACCTCTGGGCGTTGCATGCGGCGAATGCGTTCCTCGCCCTGCAATGGTTCAACCCGCTCGCCTACATCGCCCGGCGCGCCTTCCGGGCCGACCAGGAAGCCGCGTGCGACGCCGACGTCCTGGCGCGCCGCACCACCTCGCCGCAATCCTACGGACGGACGCTGGTGAAGGCCGCCACGCTCGCCCGAACCTCGGACCGCGCCTTTGCTGGCGCGAGCCTCACCCTCGGCCATCCCATAAAAGAAAGACTGGTCCTCATGCAGAACCCGACACCCACCTTCTCCCGCCGTTTGACGGGCGGGGCCCTGGCCGCAAGTTGCGGCGCGTTCGCCCTCCTCGCCACTGCGTCTTTCAGCTCGTCTGCGCAAGAGCTTGACGGCGCAACCCAAGAAGACGAGCGGACCCGCGAAGAAGATCGGCGCGAACGCCGCATCATTCATCGCAGCGACCGCCGCAGCGACAAGACGCAAATGGTGATCCTTGGCGATCCGTTCCCAGATCTCGACGAGAAACTGAGCAGCCTCGGCGACCTCGATTTCGACATGGATTTCGAGTTCGATCTCTCCGACATGCCGCAACTCGACTGGGGCGACATGGACTTCTCCATCGATCTCGAAGGCCTGGGCGAACTGGAAGGGCTCGCCGGGCTCGCCCAACTCGGCTTCGCATTGCAGGGCGACGAGGTGAAGATCTCGATCAATGGCGAAGATTTCCTCCTGCCACGCGATGAAGAGGCTTTCGAGGCCCGCATAGAACTCTGGGCCGAGGGGTTTGAAACGCGCGCCGAAGCCTGGGCTGAGGCGAACGAAGGGCGGATCGAGGCCTGGGCCGAAGCGTTCGAAGCTAAGATGGAGGCCTGGGCCGAACGCCAGGAATCGTTCGAGGCCCGCGCGGAAGCCATTGCGGCCCGGGTCGAAGCTCGCTTCGACAGCGACTTCACCGACGCCATCGAGGCCGGCGCCGAGGCGGTGGAAGAGCTCGCCGACCAATGCGACGCCCGCGACCCGGCCAACCTCGACCCCGAAATCGTGAGCGTCGTCAATTCCGAGACCGGCGACACCCTCCGGGCGCTCTGCCTAAACGGCCCGAAGGACCGGCTTGGCGCCGACGAGATCGAAGGCTTTGTCCGCGCCAATCCTCGACTGAGCGCTGCGGAGAAGGACGCCTTCTTCAACAATCGCGACGACGACGTGGAAATTGATATCCGGATCGAGCGGGACTGACGGTTTCGCCTCTCGCGATCAAAACAAAAGGCCCCGCCGAGGCGGGGCCTTTTTTGATTCGTCAAACGAGGTTCAATCTATCGCGAGCCGACGACCTCTGTCATCTTCTCTGTATCGACGGCTTGGCCGTAAGTGTTGTCCCGATACTTGCGGAATTCATTGCGGGCGATGGATCTGTTGTGAACCTCGTCCGGACCGTCGGCCAGTCGCATGGTGCGCATGGAGGCGTAGGCGCGCGCCAGGCCGAAATCGGAGGTGACCCCGCCGCCGCCATGGGCCTGGATCGCGTCGTCGATAATCTGCAGCGCCACCCGCGGCCCAGCCACCTTGATCATGGCGATCTCGTTCTTGGCGACCTTGTTGCCGACCGTATCCATCATGTAGGCGGCCTTGAGCGTGAGAAGCCGCGTCATCTCGATATTGGTGCGGGCCTCGCCGATGCGCTGCTCCCAAACCGACTGTTCGGCGACCTTCTTGCCAAAGGCCTCGCGCGAAAGCAGACGACGGCACATTTTCTCCAGCGCCACTTCGGCCGCGCCAATTGTGCGCATGCAATGGTGGATCCGGCCCGGGCCTAGGCGGCCTTGGGCGATCTCGAAGCCGCGCCCCTCGCCGAGGATCTGGTTCTCCG
>CAZQZC010000119.1:0-1177 GCA_964597685.1 uncultured Hyphomonadaceae bacterium
CAAGAAGGGCGTCCACATACGCGCCAAACTCAGCCATGCTGCGCTCAATCTGGTCGCGCGCGTTTGTGTCGATGAAGCCCAAGGCGGCCGCCGTATCTTGAATCCATTGAAGGAAAACAGGCACGTCGCTGTCCGGTATGCCGAGAATCTCCGCGATGATGCGCGCGGGCAGCTGGCTGGCGATCTCCCCCACGAAATCGATCGGCCCGCGTCCGAGGCGCGCCTCGACCATGTCTGTCGCGATCTCGCGGACGCGCGGCCGCATCGCGTCCATCAGCTTGAAGGCGAAGGTGCGCGACACCGGCATTCGCCGGCGCGTATGCACGCTCCCGTTGGCGAACAGCATGGCGAGGTTCGTAAGGTCAAAGATCGGACCTGACGTGATCCCCTGGATCACTTTCGATTCTGTCTCGATTTGGCGCGTCGCATCGCTGGTGACGATGTCGACATGCCGGTGGCGCAGGGCGAGGGTGAAGCCGATCGGCGTGCGCGCTAGCGGCGCTTGGGCCCGGAGGTCGGCGATAAGGTCGTAAGCGGATCCTTCGAATTCTTCGATGTTTGGGATCATCGGGAGGTCGTCCAGGGATTTCAGCGTTTCGATATCCATCCGCGCCTCTCTTGCGACGTCCACTGATGAGTTGCGCCCCAAGATAATGACAGTCCGTATGTCAGTCCATCTCCGCCCGGCTTCTGATCGTGATCGACGCTAGCGGGCGCCATCCTCGAACGCGGCGAGCGACCATTCCGCGAATTGCGCCAGATCGCCGCCTGAAAACAGAAACGCACCCACGCCCGCCGCGTGGGCGGCTTGGATATCTGTCTGCTTGTCGCCGATCAGGAAGCTCGCCTCGCGTTTGACGGGAAAGTCCGCCATGGCTTGAAGCAGCATTCCAGGCTTAGGTTTACGATCGAAACTGTCCTTCCGATATCGCTTGATTTCCCCCTCAGCATGGTAGGGGCAGTGGTATATTCGATCGATACGCGCCCCCTGTTCATCCAGATGGTCAAGCATCCAAGCATGAAGCGTTTTCATGTCGTCTTCGGAGTAGAATCCGCGCGCGATGCCGGATTGATTGGTCACCACGAAGACGAACCAGCCGCGGGCTTTGAAGGCTCGGATGCAGGCCGCTGCGCCGCTGATCCCCTGATCACGAAAGATCTGGCCGCAGCCGGCACG
>CAZQZC010000119.1:1187-8297 GCA_964597685.1 uncultured Hyphomonadaceae bacterium
CCTGACCCACTCGAAATCCGAGATCCTGCTGACATAGCCCTTGTCGACGATGATCACACCGTCGCGATCTAACAACAGAGCTGGCCGGGAAACTGACATACCCCTTGATAGGACGCCCAGCGCAGCACGCCAGCATTAGATTATTTTGCCTCGAAACCAAGGCTCGGAGTTCAACTTGTCCTGACAAAAGCCTCACGCGCAGTTTGATTGAGCTTGATTCTCAAGTTCGGCACATCTCCCGTGCGCTGGGTTGGACGCGATAGAAAGAGGTCTGCGATGGCTTATGATCAATTCAACCCCGAAACGAAGGCGCTTTTGGCGGGCATGTCCCAGGAGCGCGAGGCGTTCTACAACCCGGATCCTGACACCGGCTTTTCCGACCTCGAAGAGCTCCGCAACGCCATGCGCGCTGTGCGGCCCGACGGCGACGATTTCATAGACCATCTGCTCGAAGGTAAGTATTTTCAAGGCAAGGGCGTGTGGGTGAACGAGGCCGAAAGCGTCCGTGAAGCCTATGAAGCGGTCATCGCCGCCCACCCTTATCTGAAGAGCGAGAACGCCTACGGCGAAGGTTTCCGCCGAGACGGAGTTCGCAAGCGCGGCGACAATCCCATCCGGCTTATGTCGATCTCTGACTTATCGGATGCCGATCGGATGGTTGTCGAACGTCATGCATTGGAGCGCCAGGCTGGACGGGCGCGACCGATCGCCTTGTTCGCTGGCGGGCCGGCCGCGAAGATCGGCGCGATTCTAACGGCGATGCACGGCCACAACGTTGACACGCGGTTCGTCATAGACGGCGCGGAGCAATCGAATGAAAGCGGTTCTGCAAGCTACGAGCATATCAACCACGCCAATGCCCTAAACGACGAACCTGACAACACCGGCCTTGGCATTTTGGGTACGGCGTTGAAACGCGCGCTCGTGGGCGAGCGCAATCCCAACGTGGCCTTGAAGACCGGATACGCCCGCGTGGATCTTTGGCCGCGTGGCTTCAAGCTGAACGACATTCCGATCTACGCCTATAACGAGGTTCATGGCTGGGTGAACCGGGTCCGACGCGCCATGGGCTGGCAAACGGACCACGACAAGAGCCGGATCGCCAGCAAACTGTCGACCGACGTTCTGAGCCATATCGAGCGGGAGAGCGGGGTAACGCTCCGTCTAGACGACGATGGGACCCGCGCCGTCCATATCTACTTCACCGAGGAGCACCATCGCCACTCGTTGCGGGACAACAAAATCCTGGACGACACGGTCGGCTTGAAACCCCGGAAAATGTCTGAAGCAGAAATCGCGGACGCATTCGGACCAAAGACGGCCGCCAACATCGCATCGGCGGATATTTTCCCGGAGAACAGCTGCCTGCGCCATGGCTTCGACCAATTGTGCCGGCAGATCCTCGTGGAAGCTGGCGGGCGCTATGAAGAGCGGGTCGCCGTCCGAGACGTGGTGATCGACCCGACGGACGAGGGCAATGTTCGCGCAGTCGCGGTGCGTCTGGAACATTTGGAAACCGGCCGCACGGAGCTGCGCCCGGTCGATCATCTGTGTCTGACGCTGGGGCCGACCGCCACCTACACCTATGCGTCGCGCCCGCGTGGCCTGGACCGCTTGCGCGATTCCCTTGGCGCCAATGCGCCGCTGCCGCGCCAGACGATCGCAACGGGCGCGACGATGCACGTACTTTTCCGCATTACGGACCGCGAGGCGTTCAAGACCCTTCCGCATACGGACCTGAAGCAGACACACTTTGTCGAGATCGCCGAGCACGAGGATTGGTTGCTCGTGAAACTGACCGCCGGCGGCAATATCGGGTTGCCCGTCTATAGCCGCTCCTATGCGATCAGTGCGCTCGCTAGCATGTTCCGCGTCCTGACGCCTGAGACAGGGCTGTCGTTCCACTCAGTCGTCAACGCTTGGCCCTGCGCACGGGGTGTAAACGGCCCGAACAATGGTCAGGTGGTGCGCATTGCGGAAAATGCCGCGATCCGGTTTGCCGAAGGTGGAACGGGCATGTCGAAAATGGGCACGAACGCCCAAACCTTGATCGACATGGCCGGGGTCAATGCCGACGTTCCAGCGCCGCTGCGTCTGACCTACGCGCTGTACAAGCATACGATCGTTGATCGCCGGGCGCGCATCGCTGGACGCCTTCAGCGGGGCCGTCGCCGGTCTGTCGAGTCCTACGCGGCGCCGGCGCTTCTACCCGCGGAATAGTCTGACGTCGTCGCCGCGTCCGACGCGCCCCGCTCAAGTGGGCGCTTCGGATGCGGCGGCGAGCTTTGTGCGATTGGCGCGTAGGCCCAGCATCAGTGGGATCATGGCGGCTAACGTCAAACCGGCCGCCAAGAGAAATGCCGCCCCTGGGAAGTAAACCGGCGCGTCGTCCGCAGAAAAAGTGTGGAGCGTCTGGGTCATCATGACCGGCGCAATGATCATGGCGAGGGATTGGATGCTGGCCGAAGCGCCTTGCAGCTCGCCCTGCGCGTCATCCGGCGTTAGATTCGACATGATCGTGTTCATGGCCGGTCCGATCAGTCCCGCAAACGCCGATATCGGAATGAAAGCGTACGCCATCCACGGCGCAAACGCTAAGGCGTAGCCCGTCATGGCGGTGATGCTGGCGATAAAACTACCGACGACCAAACGGTAAGCGCCGAACCGCTTGATCAACGGACCAATTAAGCCGGCTTGAACAATGGCGGCGCCGATCCCGACAGCGGCGAGCGACACGCCGATCTCAAACGCGCTCCATCCGTAGCGAATGTCGCCGTGGAAGTTCCAGGTCGAGGGGTAGACGGTGTGGGCGAGGCCGTAGATCCCGATCGCGGCGAGAAACCACACGACTTTCGGCAGTTTGGAAAAATGCCGAAAGGCGCCTAGCGGATTGGCGCGGGCAAGCTCAAAGGGCCGCCGCTTTTCCGGGGCCAGAGATTCGGGCAAAACGAACAGGCCGTAGAGGAAATTGGCTGCGGCGAGGCCTGCGGCGGCGAAAAACGGCGCGCGCACATCGATCGCACCCAAGACGCCGCCGACCGCCGGGCCGAGGATGAACCCGATCCCGAACGCCGCGCCGATCATGCCGTAAGCTCGCCCACGGTCGGCCGGGGCCGTCACATCGGCGATGTAGGCGTTCGCGGTCGAGATGGTCGCAGACGAAACGCCCGATAGGGCTCGCCCGATGAACAGAACCGCCAGCGTGCTCGCCAATCCCATGATCAGGAAGTCGATTGCGAGCGTCCCGATCGAGGCGAGCAGAACGGGCCGGCGACCGAACCGGTCAGACAGATTGCCGAGGGTCGGACCGGCCAGGAAGTTCATCAGGGCGTAGGTCGCCGTCAGCGCGCCGCCCCAGACAATGGCCTCTTCGGCGGTAAGGTTGGTGACATCCTTCATCAACGCCGGCAGGACAGGCACGACCAAGCCGATGCCCATCATGTCCAGCGTCACCGTAACGATGACGAACAGGAAAGCGTTTTTCCGAATTGGGGCGGGCGCTGATGTGGCGTCGGTCATAGCGCACCGCCTTCTGCGTGATCCGGATCGGCGTCAACTCGCTTTCGCAATCCGCGGCGTCAATGTCGCAAGGCCAACACCGCCGAGAATGATCACGCTCGCAAGCGCGAAGCGCAGCGTCACCGGCTCAGCTACGAACAAGACGCCGCCCAATGCCGCGATGGCGGGCACGCTGAGCTGGGCGATCCCAGCCCGCGTGGCGGTGAGGCCTTTCAGCGCCGTGTACCAAACGACATAGCCGAGACCAGAGGTTACAGCGCCGGAAAGACACGCCAGCAACACGCCATGCAAGCTCGGCGGCGCTTCCGGCGCCAGCCATAGAAGGACGGGAGCCAAGGGCGCCAAAAGCACGCTCGCGCGAAGAAAATTGCCCGCCGTCGATGCGGTCGGATCGCCGCCGCCGCGCCCGCGCAGCGAGTAAGCTCCCCATCCTACGCCTGACAGCGCCATGGCAAGCGCGCCGATGGGGTCCGGCGCTTCCAATCCGGGCGATACGAGCCACCCCAGCGCTGCAAGAGCCACCACCACGCCGGCCCATTGCAGGCCCGTCAAACGCTCGCCGCGCCACAGGCCCCAGCCGATCATTGTGATCTGAACGACTGCAAACAGGATGAGAGCGCCCGTTCCGGCCGACAAAGCGAGATAGGCGAATGAGAACAGGCCGCCGTACGCGACCAGCGCGCCTCCAGAGCCCCACGACCCGGCGGCCCAAGATCCCCGTCCAACAATCGCGCCGAGAACGATCGCACCCGAAAGCAGGCGGATGAGTGTATAGCTCCACGCGCCGATCGCCCCGTCGAAAAGGGCGAGCCTCGCGATCACCGAATTGCCCGCAAAGGCGACCATGGCGAGGGCGGTGAGCAGGGCGATGCGAAGCGACGCGGACATCGCCGTTATGTGCGCGTTTGTTCGCCGTAAGGCGAGGCTTGCGAAGTCATGATCGTGTGAACGCGCGCGCCGCCCTATCGCGCTGCCCGCCCGCTCGCCCGGGAACGTCTATTGCGCCGCCCAAGCTGGAGACGGCGTACCGCCACCCTTGCGCAAAACCGGATAGGCCTCCGAGTAGATAAAATCCGTATCGGTCGCCGGAATATGGCAGCCTTGGCAAGCTTCTTCATAGGACGTGGCCGTTTGCGTCATGCGGTCCGGCGCATTGTAAAGCGCCCACCCCCAGCCGTCGGCCCAGAGCGGGTGATCGGCGCGGGAATCGGTTGAATCCTTAACCATCACGAACCAGACGACGGGGTCGGTCGGCCAATGGGCTGCGCCTGTCGTAAGGAGCGACGGCTTGGCGCCGCGAACTTCTTTGACGAGCACGGCGCCGTCTTCAAACACGCCATTCTGAACGTGGGAGTCGATGCCGCCGGGCGAGACGTATACGGCGTGCCATTCGTCCACCGGCGCGCCGTCGCCGCCGCTCGCCGTCGCCCATGTGCCCAAGGTCGGCCAGCGATCGAAATCTTTAGGCAGGGCGATGTCGCCCGATGCGTTGACGATTTCAGCGGCATAGTCGCGGGCGCCGGGGTCCGATCGCGTTGGAGCGGCCGTTTCGACTTGGCCGCATGCGGTCAGCATAAGCGCTGATGCGGCGATAAAGGACCTAAGCGTGCTCATGAATGCAGTTCTCCCCTAATTCGATACCACTCGGTACCTTATTGGCTGCGCTCGTATTGCGGGCAAGGGCGGGTTGAGTAAACACTTCGTGCGTGCCTGGTCAGCAATTAATCTGTCGCCGGCCCTTGTTCGGAAGAACAAAGGGTCGGCGAGTCGTTTGGATGCGTTTCGGTGCGATCAGTTCTGCTCGAAACGGTCGAGATTCATGACCTTTGCCCACGCGGCGACGAAGTCGTTCACGAACGCCTCGCGCCCATCTTCAAAGGCGTAGACCTCGGAAACGGCGCGCAATTCCGAGTTTGATCCGAACACGAGATCCACCTCGGTCGCCGTCCACTTGACCTCGCCGGTGTCACGATCGCGGCCTTGGTAGACGCCGTTCGCGCCTTCGGACCATTCCGTAGACAGATCCAGCAGGTTGACGAAGAAATCATTGCTTAGCGTTCCCGGTTGATCGGTGAACACGCCATGGGCCGCGCCGTCTGCGTTGGCGCCCAACGTCCGCAGACCGCCAACCAGGACCGTCATTTCCGAAACGGTCAGGGTGAGGAGATCGGCCTTATCGACCAACATCTGCGCCGGCGAGCGTCCGTAATCCGCCGCACCCATGTAATTGCGGAACCCATCGGCCACCGGCTCCAGCACGGCGAAGGACGCTGCGTCCGTCTGCTCCGCTGAAGCGTCCATGCGTCCTCGCCGGAATGGCACGGTCACATCGACCCCGGCTTCGCCCGCCGCTTGTTCGATGGCGGCCGCGCCGCCCAGTACAATCAGATCGGCCAAGGAGACCCGCTTGCCGCCCGATTGCGCGCCGTTAAAGGCCTCCTGAACGGATTGAAGGGCTTCCAGCGTCGCCGCCAAGCTGTCGGGATCGTTGGCGTCCCAGTCTTTTTGCGGGGCGAGACGGATGCGCGCGCCGTTCGCGCCGCCGCGCAGATCCGTGCCGCGGAAGGTGGACGCCGACGCCCAGGCGGTGCGGACGAGGTCTGACCTAGAGACGCCGGTCGCGAGAATGTCGGACTTCAATTGCGCCACGTCGCCGGCATTGATCAGAGGATGGTCGACGGCGGGAATGGGATCCTGCCAGATGAATTCCTCGTCCGGGACGTCGGCGCCGGCATAACGGGCGCGCGGGCCCATGTCGCGGTGGATCAACTTGAACCAAGCCCGCGCAAACGCGTCCTCGAAGTCTTCGGGATTCTGACGGAAGCGATCGGAGATCTCTCGATAGGCCGGATCCTCCTTCAGGGCGAGATCCGTGGTCAGCATGATTGGTTGATGGAACGTGTCGGGATCGTGGGCGTCCGGCACGAAGGTGGTCGTCTCCGCATCTGAGGGCACCCAGACCGTTCCGCCGCCGGGGCTCGTCTGTTGCACCCAGTCATAGGCGAACAGATTCTCGAGATATTGAGTGGACCAGCGCGCCGGCGTGGCGGTCCAGGCGCCTTCCAGACCGCTGGTGACCGTGTCGGCGCCTTTGCCTGAGCCGCACGAATTCGACCAGCCGAGGCCTTGGGCTTCGATCGCGGCGCCAGCAGGCTCGTCGCCGACGCAATCGTCAGGCTTGTGCGCGCCGTGTACCTTGCCGAAGGCGTGGCCGCCGGCGATCAGGGCGACAGTTTCCTCATCGTTCATCGCCATCAGGCCGAAGGATTCGCGGATGGCCTCGCCGGCGGCGACCGGGTCGAGGCTGCCGCCCGGGCCTTCGGGATTGACGTAGATGAGGCCCATGACCGTTGCGCCGAGGGGGCGCTGCAGCTTTTCGTCGGGGCCTCGTCGATTCGCCGCGAGAAGCTCCGACTCAGGGCCCCAATAGCACAATACAGGCAAGAACGCATCCTCGCGCCCGCCGGCGAAGCCGATCGTCTTAAAGCCCATTTGCTCCATGGCTTGGTTGCCGGCGAGCACCATAAGGTCCGCCCAAGACAGCGACCTGCCGTACTTCTGCTTGACGGGCCAAAGTAGGCGGCGCGCCTT
>CAZQZC010000120.1:0-8244 GCA_964597685.1 uncultured Hyphomonadaceae bacterium
GCTCGCGACGCGTGTGTTCTCGGCCGTGGCTTTCGCTTCGCTGAGCTTCTCCGCCACAAGGAAGGCGAGTTCAAGCGCCTGTTCGCCATTAAGGCGCGGATCGCAATGGGTGTGGTACCGCGACGACAGATCCGCCTCGCTGATTTCCTGCGCGCCGCCAAGACATTCGGTCACGTTCTGTCCGGTCATCTCAAAGTGAACGCCACCCGGGTGGGCGCCCTCGGACGACAAGATGTCGATGAATTGGCCAACCTCGCTCAGAATTCGATCGACCGGCCGCGTCTTGTAGCCGCTTTCGGTCTTCAGCGTGTTTCCGTGCATCGGATCGCATGACCAAACCACGGTCCGCCCACTTGTCTGAACGGCGCGGGCGAGCGCTGGCAGGCCTGACTTCACCCCGTCTGCGCCAAAGCGCGCGATCAACGTGATGCGCCCGGGCTCGTCGTCTGGATTGAGGGTTTCAATCAGTCGCAGCAATTCATCGGTTTCAAGGCCCGGTCCGCATTTTACACCAATGGGGTTCCGAACACCGCGACAGAATTCGACATGGGCGTGGTCCAATTGCCGGGTCCTGTGCCCGATCCAGAGGAAATGGGCCGAAGTGTCATACCAATCGCCCGTCGCAGGGTCGGGCCGCGTCAACGCCTCCTCATAGCCCAGAAGCAGCGCCTCATGGCTCGTATAGAACTCAACCTGGGCCATTTGCGGTACAGTGTCGGAGGTGACGCCGCATGCCTCCATGAAGCTCATCGCTTCGGAGATCTTGTCGGCGAGCGCCTGATACCGCGCCCCCTGATTGGAACGATCTACAAAGCCCAACATCCATTGGTGCACATTGCTGAGGTCGGCGAACCCACCCTGGGAGAAGGCGCGCAAGAGGTTCAGGGTCGACGCCGATTGGGCATAGGCCTGGACCAAACGCTGCGGATCAGGCGTTCGCGCTTCCGGGGTGAAGTCCATACCGTTGATGTTATCGCCGCGATAGGACGGCAACGTGACGTCGCCGATGGTCTCGATCGGCGAAGATCGCGGCTTGCCGAACTGGCCTGCGATGCGCCCCACTTTCACAACGGGCTTCGCGGCAGCGAAGGTGAGCACCACCGCCATTTGAAGGATGACGCGGAACGTGTCGCGGACATTGTCCGGGTGGAATTCCTTGAAACTTTCAGCGCAATCGCCGCCTTGCAGCAGAAAGGCGCGCCCTGCGGCCACGTCAGCCAAGCGTTTTTTAAGCCGCCGGGTTTCACCTGCGAAGACAAGCGGCGGGTAAGACCGCAAGCGATCCTCAACTTCGGCCAAACGAGCCGGTTCCGGATAATCGTCCGGGATGTGTTTGGCGGGCTTTCGCCTCCAGCTTGACGCTGTCCAAGACATTTATTTGCTCACTTCAAGATCAGCGCGCGAGAAAACCACAGCCTTGTGACGTGGACAATGGCGCGCCGCCGGCACAAAGACAGCTTAGACGCATATCCGTCGCCATTGCAGCGCATGCCGGCGACGAACGAGGGTCACAAAAACCACAATGGCGCACCTTTTCGTATCCCACGCCCCCGAGGATCTGGACGTTGTGCTCCAAGCGCACGAAGCGCTTCGCCGCGACGGCGTGACCACCGTTCAAACGCGTGCGGAACTGGCCGCCGACGCGACGCGCGCCGAGGTCAATGACAGGATCGCCGGCGCCGCCGGCCTTGTTGTTCTGCTGTCTCGAGACGCGATGAAATCGGACGACGTGCGCGGGGACCTCGCCGCCGCGATCGAATCCGGCATTCCCCTCGTCCCGTTTCGCGTCGACAATTCCAAATTGTCGGGCGCGTTCAAAGGCGCGCTCGGCGATCGTGTCATTCCAGCCCGTCAGAGCGACGATGGCTGGTCTCGCTTCATGGCTGATGCGAAGGCGCGTTATCGGGCGAAATGTCCCGTGGTTTCAGTCATGAACCTCAAGGGCGGGGTCGGTAAAACAACCGTATCCGCGCAATTGGCCGGGATGCTCCAAGTTCGGTGCGCGCCTCGAATTTTGCTGGTCGATCTGGACCCGCAATACAATCTCACGCAGCTTTTCTTCTCCATGCGCGAAGCCGATGCGCGAGCCGAAGCCGATTGCAGCGTCATCTCGCTGTTCGAGCGCAGTCGGATGTCTCATGCGCACGCAACCTCGCCCGCCGAGAATTGGGCCCAAGTTGAGACCTCGCCCTTTCCGCCGGTCGCGCTCGACAAAATCGCCCATGACATCTTCGGTCTCGAAGGCCCCGATGGGCAGCTGCACCTCATTTCCGGTCAGTTCGAGATCTCAAAATACGCCTTCGCGCACGACGCGGTGGGACTGGACGCGGTCATGACGAATTTTCTGCAGGTCATTGATCAGTACCGCGGCCATTATGATCTGATCGTCTTTGACACCAATCCAAACGCAACATTCCTGACGCGGTGCGCGCTGGCGGCCGCTGATCGCGTGCTCGCGCCCATGCACGCCGATGTCTATTCCCTTCGCGGGATCCGTCTCCTGCGACGCGTGATCGACGATCATGTCGACGAAGCCCGGCGCCCGGCGCTTTCGGTCCTGTTCAACGCGGTATCCCGAAACGAGCAGTCGGATTTCGAGGCCGATGCACACAATGGCGTCCACGACGAGGCGGCTGGCTTTCCCTTCTCGAAAGCGCTGTTGTCCTCGGCATTGCCGCGAAGCGCCCATCTCCAGGTTCGCACGCCTGACGACGAGGAGCCCGCTTGGCGACGCCTCCTCGCCCATCACGGCCGCGGCGGGGGATTGAAGAACATCCGCGAAGCGTTGGCGGCGATCGCCGACGAGTTTCACGCAGAACTACAATCGATCGGGTGAGCCCGCCTACTCGGCGGCCTTAAGCTCCGGCGGCAGATACTTTTCCCGCATTGTCACCAGCTCTTCCGAGATTGACGGGTGCACGGCGCAGGTCCGATCGAAGTCGGCTTTCGTGGCGCCCATTTTCACGGCGATGCCGGCGGTCTGGATCATCTCCGCCGCATCCGGACTGACGATGTGCACGCCGACCACGACGTCGTCGCTTTGACGCACAATCAGCTTCATCAGCACGCGGGTCGGATCGCCCGAAAGCATGTTCTTCATCGGCCGAAAGCGGGTCTTGTAGATGTCGATCGCGCCGTAGGCTCTGCGCGCTTCGTCCTCGGTCATGCCGACGGTGCCAACCTCCGGCTGGGTGAAGACCGCGGTGGCGATGTTGGAATGGTCGAATGTCCAGGGTTTGCCGTAGAATTCCGTGTCCGCGAAGGCGTGACCCTCGCGAATGGCGACGGGGGTCAGCTGGACGCGGTCAGTGACGTCGCCCACCGCCCAGATATGAGGCGTGCTGGTTCGCGATTCCGCGTCGACTTTCACCGCTCCGCGCTCGGTCAACGCCACGCCGGCGGCTTCGCAATTCAAACCGTCCGTGTTCGGCGTCCGGCCAACCGCCATCATAATGACATCGGCGTCGAGCGCGTTGCCGTTCTTTAAATGGATGCGATGAGGGCGGTCGGGATCGCCGCTGTCGACGATCTTCTCGAAAATCGTATTGGTGATGACGCGAACGCCGGCGTCCTTTAGGCCTTCGTGGACATGGGTGCGCACGTCGTAGTCGAAGCCGCGCAGAACCGTATCGCCGCGATAGACAAGGCAGGTCTTCACACCCAACCCGGCGAAGATGTGGGCGAATTCGACAGCGATGTAACCGCCGCCGGCGATGACGATGTGATTTGGCAGTTTCTTGAGATGGAAGATCTCATTGGACGAAATCACCCGATCGGCGCCTTCGAGATCGTCAGGCAGCCAAGGCCGTCCGCCGACAGCGATCAGGATCTTTTCAGCCGTGACCTCGCGGCCGCACGAAACCAGGCGCAGCGTATGGGAATCGACGAATTCGGCGCGCTCCTCGTGCACCTCGACCCCGGCGTTGCGCAGGTTGCGCATGTAGATGCCCGACAAACGGTCGACTTCGGCGGCCATCCCTTCGACGAAGCGGGCGTGGTCATAGGACGTCTCGCCCACCGTCCAGCCGTATCCCTCAGCGGTTTTGAATTGTTTGTTGAAGCTCGACGCGTAGACCATGAACTTCTTCGGCACGCAGCCGCGGATGACGCAGGTGCCGCCCATCCGGTACTCCTCGGCCACGCCAACGCGAGCGCCAGACAGCGCGGCGAGGCGCGCTGCGCGAACGCCTCCGGAGCCGCCGCCGATCACGAAGAGATCATAGTCGAAATCGTGGGCCATCCGCCCCTCCGTCCTGCTGAGCGCGGCCAGATGGGACGCGCGGCTCAGGCTTCAACCACGTTCATTCAAACTCGAAAACCGTCGCGCCGTCCTCTCCACCGATAATGATCGTGCGGGCCAGGCCCAGGAACAGGCCATGCTCGACAATCCCGGGCACGCTGGAAAGTCGCGCCGCCACCGCTTCCGGATCGGGCAGCCTGTCGCACCGGCAATCCAAAATGAAGTTCCCGCAATCGGTCACAAAGGGCTGTCCGTCGGGCTTTCGACGCAATTCGACGGCCGGTCGCTCAACCCCAGACGCGCACAAGACATCGAACACGGTCTTGGCCGTGATCGTAAACCCGAATCTGACGACCTCCACCGGAAGCGGGAATGCGCCGAGACGGTCGACCTGTTTTGAGGAATCGGCGATCACCACCATGTGATCGCTGGCGGACGCGACAATCTTCTCGCGCAAAAGCGCGCCCCCGGCGCCCTTAATAAGATTTCCGTTCGAATCGATTTCGTCGGCGCCGTCCACGGTGAGGTGGATTCTCTCCACATGCTCAATCGAAACCAGCGGCACGCCATGGGCTTCGGCCAAGGCGGTGGTCGCCTCGCTGGTCGACACGCAACGCACCACCATGCCGTCGGCGATCTCATTGGCCAGCGCCTCAACAAAGAATGCGGCGGTCGACCCGGTGCCCAACCCCAAGGTCATGCCGTCCTCGACATATTCTATCGCGGCGGCCGCGGCGGCTTGTTTTTCGAGCGTCGGATCCATGGCTCACCTATCCTTCTTATCGGATTGAGCGCGCCCGCCTCGGTAATTGGCGGCCCAATCGGCTTTGTTTTCTTGCCGGCTACGGCCCAAAGCGAGAGCGTTCGGCTCAACGGTCTCGGTTATAACGCTGCCAGAGCCGACATAGGCGCCGGCGCCGATCTCAACGGGCGCCACCAGCGACGCATTCGAGCCGATGAACGCCCCGTCGCCAATAATTGTCCGGTGCTTGTCGAAACCGTCATAATTGCAAAAAATGACACCGGCGCCGACATTGACGCCGGCGCCGACATCGCCGTCGCCGAGGTACGCCAGATGATTGGCTTTCGCGCCCCGGCCCATTCGCGTGGCCTTGACCTCGACGAACGCGCCAACCCGCGCCTCCTCTTCAATCTCCGCGCCGCCGCGGATTTTTGCGAATGGGCCGATCGCCGCGCCAGAAGCGATCCGCGCCTCGGTAATGTGACTGAACGCCCGCACGACAGCGCCCGAGCTCAGCACGACGCCCGGACCGAAAAAGACGTTCGGCTCGATCAAGCAATCCGGCGCGATCCGCGTGTCAAAACTGAAATAGACCGTATCGGGATCGACTAGCGTCACGCCGCTTTCCAGGGCTTCTGCGCGTTGGCGCTTTTGAAACGCCAGCTCGCAGCGTGCGAGCTCGGATCGGGAATTGACCCCCATCACTTCGCTTTCATCGCAAACGACGGTTCGGGCGACGCCGCCGTCTTTTCGAGCGAGGCCGACCACGTCGGTGAGGTAATACTCAGCTTTCGCATTGTCGTTCTTCACGCGCGCCAGCAAGCTGAAAAGCCGAGCCGACGCGCAGGCGAGCACCCCGGAATTGCAAAGCGTAACCGACAATTCCTCTGTCGTGGCGTCCTTCGCCTCGACAATCCGTTGCAGATCTCCTGACACGTCGTGGATCAAGCGGCCATAGGCGCCCGGTTCCGCAGCCTCGAACCCAAGTACGCCCACTGAAGCGCCTGTCTCTAGGGCGCCAAACAACTTGTCGACCGTTTCAGGCCGCACGAGCGGTGTGTCGCCATAGAGCACGACCACCTCCCCCTCGAAATCGCCAAGAGCTGATTCGGCGCTTCGAACCGCATGACCTGTTCCAAGCGGCGGATCTTGAACAGCGACCGCGTCTGGCCCAAGCGCCGCGCCGACATGGTCCTGTAGCGCTGTCGCCGAGGGGCTTGTCACAACGATGATGCGCTCGCATCCGCAGCGCTCAGCCAGATCGATCGACCAATCAACCATGGCCCGGCCGCCAATGGCGTGCAGGACTTTCGGACGTGCGGACTTCATGCGCGTCCCAAGACCCGCCGCAAGGATGATCGCTGCTCGCTTCGCCATTGCAAACCGCCTCGATTCTGAACGAACACTGGCCTAAACCAATCCGACGAAATCTTCGAGAGCGAGGTGGCGCCGGCCATGCCAGAGTTAGATCTAAATGGCTGGACGATTGTCTTCGATCTGGATGGCACGCTCATCGACACCGCGCCTGACCTCTTGGCCGCGTTGAACCATGTGTTGGCGACGGTCGATGTGTCGCCGATCGAACTGACGCAAGTCCGGCACATGATCGGCCGGGGCGCCAAGGCGATGATCCGCAGCGGGCTGACCCAAGCGAAACTGGCCGAACAGGATCACGACGTGGATCGCCTATGGCGCGTATTTTTGGAATATTATCAGCGCAATATAGCTGTTCATAGCGCGCCGTTTCCTGGCTTGGAAGACACGCTGGACGTTTTGGCTGACGCCGGCGCGACCCTGACGGTCTGCACGAACAAGACGCAAGCCCTGTCCGAACGATTACTGGAGGCTTTGCGTATGTCGAACCGGTTCGCGGCGATTGTCGGCGCTGACGCGGTCGCCGCGAAGAAACCTCACCGCATGCATTTCGAAGAAGCGGTCCGGCGAGCGGGCGGTCGGAACTCCCAAGCAATCATGATCGGAGACAGCGACACGGATGCCCAGACGGCAGCCGCAATCGGCGCGCCGATGGTGTTTGCGTCTTTCGGATACGGGCCCGAACCGCAAAACGGCGTCCGAGTGGACGCCGTTTTAGATCAGTATGCCACGTTGCCTGCGACCATTCAGGCGATAGCGGTCTAGGCGGCTTCGGATATTTCCGCTCTGGGCGAGTACGAGCTCCGCCCCGACCGCGCTTCAGCGCGCGTTTTGCGGCGCGGCAATCCGTTCGTCATATTGCTGCGCACATCGGTACGCGCTGACCGCATCGCCGCGACGAAGCCCGCGTCGACCAAATCGACGTTCACTTCATAGCCCCGTTGCGTCCAATAGTCTTCGATCTTCGCCTTCAAACGCTTCGCGCCGTCTTCGGTGCACCAATCATTCGCCATTTTTGCTATTCTCCAGGTTCGATGTGTTTCCACATTGCGCCGATCGGCGGACCGACGCCGTTCCTGTCCCTCTTAGCCTTGCATGCTTGCGGGTCTGTGCTGCGACCCGTCGTGTATGACAGAGACATGACAACAAGAACGGGCAAGAGCAACCGCTTAACGCCCTGAAATTTAGGTAAGATTGTTTCCTGAACACTTGTTCAGACTGAACACTTGTTCATGTAGCGGAATGTGAGCGTCAGGTCGGCAAATTTCTGAATGATGATGCTCAACCCTCTGTAATCTTGGGGTCATAAACTCGTTTGGCGAGGGTTCAGATGTCAAGCAACGCTACCTGGCCAGATATTGCTATGCATTTCACGCTTATTGCTATGCATTTTAGAATGCATACTAGATATTGCACGCTCTCTTGACGCGCAGTCGACAGCCCCCTAGGCGGATCCCACACTCATCAGGGCGATTAGCTCAGCGGAAGAGCACTGCCTTCACACGGCAGGGGTCGCTGGTTCGAACCCAGCATCGCCCACCATCGCCTCAAAGGCGCCGCGAACACCTCCATATTGCGCTTGCCTCCCGCCGCGTCCGGAGGCGAGAGTACCCTGCCCGATAGGAGAATAAGAGCCCTATGCTGCAATCCACAAAATACGGGTCCGTAGCTCGAAGTTTGGCGCTTAGTCTGTGCTTTGGGATGGCGACGATCGCTCCAGCAAACGCGCAGGATGCAGTCGGCGTCATTGTGGGCGGCGGGCTCGACCCGGAGAACACATCCATATTTGAAGTTCTGGCGACCGCCGCCAAAGACGCGGAATTCGTCATTGTCCCTGTCCAGCCCCCTCGTTATGGGCCGCTTTCTGACAGGGTTTCAGGGATTGGAG
>CAZQZC010000121.1:0-8242 GCA_964597685.1 uncultured Hyphomonadaceae bacterium
GATCTGCGGCGTCTGCGCCGATTGCGGCGGCGGCGACCGCCTCGAGGGCTTGCGCCATCCACTCGTCGATCAGTGTGTCGATCAGCGCCTGTTTAGATGGGAAGTGCCGATAGACCGCAGCATGGGTCAGGCCGAGCGCTTCGGCGACGGCCAGAACGGTCATGCGTTTAAAGCCGAGCGCGCTGATCTGGTGGCGGGCTTCGTCCAAAATGCGTTGTCGCGTATTGCCAGATGTTTCATGTTTCATATTATGTAACTTGTAACACGCTTAGAAGATCTACCGCCATGACTGATTTTCTGCACCGATCGGCCACGCCGCCGAAGGCGAAATGGCGTCGGATCATGGCCTGTATGGTTGGCCAAACGTCAAGAACGCCGCGATGTCCCGACGCGCCGCGTCTCGATGGCGCGCGTGCGCTTGTCACCGGCGGGTCGCGTGGAATTGGCCGGGCGACAGCTGAAGGTTTGGCAGTGCGTGGCGCCGACATCGTGATTGCAGCGCGAGGGGCTGACACAGCCGATGTCGCCGCCGAAATCGCACACGCGACCGGCGCGACCGTTACTCACTGGCCGCTCGACCTGTCAGACCTCGGCGCTGTGCAGGCCGCCTTAGACCACTTTACCGAGGACAACGAAGGGCGCGCTTTAGACATCGTCGTCGCCAATGCGGGCGTCTCGCCCGGTCGACGCTCAGTGTCGGCGCAAGGTCATGAGCGCGCGTTCGCCGTCAATGTTCTCGGCCACCATGCCTTGCTCCGCGGCTTGATGGCGCGGGGGCTCATGGCGTCGAATGCGCGGATCGTTGGCGTCGTTGGCGATATTTACTGCTTGGCCGACGATTGCACGCCGGATTTCCAGTATCGCGGTGGAGGCATGGCCGCCTATTGCCGTTCGAAGCTCGGCAATCTTTGGCAATACAGCGAGCTTGCGAGACGCCACCCTGGCCTTGCCGTGGCCATGGTGCATCCGGGCGTGGTCGCGACCGAGCTTGAGGGCCGGCTGACCGGGCCGACCGGGGCCGTTAAACGGGGAATGCTCTTACCCGCAAAACTCGGCGCGCAAACAAGCCTGGTTTGTGCGACCCAGCCTGGCGTCCAATCGGGCGGCTACGACCATAATGTGCACGGGCGAGTTCTTCTGAGGGAACAGGACCCTGCGGCGGATAAGGCGCGGGCCGCCCGGTTCTGGGACTTGCTCGACTCTCTGGCGGCGTGATGGCCTGCCCTACAGGCTTGCGTCGGCGAGTTTGCGCACTAGGAAGTCGTCGCGCACCAGGATTGGATTTTCCGGCAAGTACCCGGCAACGCGTTTCATCCAATCACGCAGGGGCGGGACGGAGGCGGCGCGCAGGTCGTCTTCCAAACCCGCCATGTAACCGAATATGATTTGGGGGAACACGGCGAGATCGGCCAGCGTCGGATGCGCCGCGCCGCCGAGGAACGGGCCGTCTCCAAGATGCCCGACAAGCTCCATGGCGATTCTGGCGGCCATCGCGTCAGCCGGTTCAGTGAGATCGACATGCTCCGCCATAGCCTTGATGAAGGGCGCGTTGGGGACGAAGTTCGGCCAATTGTGACGAACTTCTTCCGGCATCGGCGATTGGCTCGAAACCAAGGCCGCCAGCCGCCAGAAGCGGAACTTATAGGCGAGCGTATCGGAGGGCTCCATGGCGGCCCGGAAAATCGCCGTCAAAAAGGTGTCGCTGACCCAGCGGTCGATATCTAGGATCGCAGCGCGGCGCTCTTCATCCGCCGGCAGGAGCGGGCGCTGGGGATACGTCTCATCAAGCCAAAGGCCAATGGGCGTGGAGTCGCGTTTCCATTGGTCGCCGATCGCCAAGACGGGCACCTGAGTTCCGTCCGTGAAGCCAAGTGTGGCTTGCGGGGCCACTGGATTCACGGGAACGAAGTCAAACTCGATCTCTTTATAGTAGAGAAAGCAGGCGACCTTTCGGACGAACGGACTTGTGCAATACCCATAGAGCTTAACATCTGACATGGCAGCAACCTGCGTTTAAGGGCTTCTCGATTGCGTGTTTTCCACGCTACAAAAACTCTAAGTTACCGGGCTGTAGGCGATCAGAGCATTGCAGCGAAGTCACGATGTTGTAACGCAGCGTTAAACGGGAGGGCCGCGTGTTGAAGGGCGTCTTAGGGTTGATTTTTCTTAGCGTCGCCGCAGCATGCGCGACGAGTTCGGCCGCCCCCGGTCAACACGGTCGGGCGAATGCGGAGCGTGCTGCTGGGGCCGGCGAGATACGCGCTGTTCTCAACGCCCAGCAATCGGCTTGGAATCGAGGCGATATCGATGGGTTTATGGAGGGATATTGGCGCTCTCCAGACCTCAGGTTCGCCTCAGCCGGCTCTGTGACGCGAGGGTGGATGGCGACGCTTGATCGCTACAGGCGCGTCTATGCTGACCGCGCCGCCATGGGGCGGCTCGAATTTAGCGATCTCGAAGTCGACGTCGTCTCGGGCGACGCGGCAATCGTCCACGGTCGTTGGAAGCTCTATCGGGCGAACGACGAGCCGTCGGGCCTTTATACGCTGATTTTCCGGAGGATCGGAGGCGATTGGGTCATCGTGTCGGACACAACGACTTCCGCGGAGTAGATACATGCGACTAAGGCAGCTTGTCATTGCGACGGGAGACTTCGAAGCAGGGGCGAAACTTCGCGACTTGCTCGGTCTTGGCGAACCGTACTGCGATCCAGGCGTCGCTGAGTTTGGCTTGGAAAACGAGGTGTTTGCGGTTGGAGATCAGTTTCTCGAAGTCATTTATCCCATATCTGACGCTGCGCCGGCGCGCCGATTTGTCGACCGAACGGAAGGCGGGGGCGGCTACATGGCGATTTTTCAGACCAACGACATTGCGGCCGTGCGGCGGAGAGCCACCGAAAACAAGGTGAGACGGGTTTGGGAGGTCGATCTGGAGGACATTTCGGCCACCCACCTTCACCCAGCGGACATGGGCGCCGCGATCGTGTCCGTCGATGAACCGCGCCCGGCGGACAGCTGGCGTTGGGCGGGACCGGACTGGATCGAACGGCGTGGAGAGGGCCTGTGCGCGGGCTTAGCTGGGTTGGAGCTAACGGCGTCCGATCCCGAGCGGCTCCTCAAGCGATGGGCGAACATCCTTGGATTGGCTCATGACGCCGCCGCATTGAGTATGCCTCTGACAGGTGGCGACGTCACTGTTTCCGAAGGTCTTGTCGATGGGATCTCGACCTTTGTGCTGTTCGCGGAAAATCCAGACGAAGTTCTTCAGCGCGCAGAGGCGGCTGGATTACCGTGTGAGTCAGGTGCGATCCAGTTCGGCGGGGTTCGCTTTTCCTTTCAAAGGCCTCTTTGAGGAACCTTGTGGAGAAGAGTACAAGGCCTTACGCGCCATTGGGGGACGGACGCGAAGGAGCCGGGGACATGACAGAAGCGACGACAACGCACGCCGGCCCGACTTCCCTGACGGCTGTCATAGAAAGCCGTTGGTTCACCCATTCCGTGACAGGTCTGATTGTCTTGAATGCGGTCATCCTCGGCATATTGACCTACGAAAGCCGAATGCCGGCGGACGCGGCTGCGACGCTTCATCTGATCGACGCGGCGATCACGTGGATATTCGCCGCGGAGATCCTGACCAAGCTCGTCGCCTGTCGACTGAGCTTCTTTCGGTCAGGTTGGAATTGGTTTGATTTCACGGTGGTCGGGATTTCCCTGATTCCGGGAGGGACGGCGTTCAGCGTCTTGCGCGCCTTGAGAGTGCTCCGCGTCCTGCGTCTTCTGCACGTTGTGCCGATGATGAAGCGGATCACCGAGGCGCTGATCAGCGCGCTGCCAGGCATGGGCGCGATTCTCGCAGTGCTCGGCCTCATCACCTATGTCGGCTCGGTTATGGCGACCAATCTGTACGGTCAGACCGATAACGAGGACGTCGCAAAATTGTTCGGCGACCTGCCGTCCTCCGCATTTACGCTCTTCCAGGTGATGACCATGGACGGCTGGCGCAATGAAGTCGTGCAGCTCGTGATGGACGATGGGCATCCAGGAGCCTGGGTCTTTTTCCTTATCTTTATCTTCTTGGCGAGCTTCGCGGTTCTGAATTTGTTCATCGCGCTCATCGTGGAGGCCCTGCAGGCTGCGCAGGAGGCCGCCCAGGAAGAATCGATCGAGAAGCTGGAGGAAGAGGTCGAAGAGGCCCATGTCGAGCGGGCGAAGATCATCGGCCTCTTGCATGACTTACGGGCCGAAATGGCGGAGATGCGTGTGGCTCGAGGGCGCGTCGCCGACAATGACGCAATGCGGGAAAGCGACCCTGGGATTTGACGCCCAGGGTCGTTCCGAGCGGTTGAGCCTGCGCTTATGACGTGGGCAGCAGGACGCGATCGATAACGTGGATAACGCCGTTGGACGCGTCGACGTCGGCTGCAACGACGCTGGCGTTGTTCACGCGAACCTCGCCATTACGCCCGTCGATGGAGACGTCCCCGTTCAACGTCTCCGCGGTGATGGTTGCGCCGAGCAATTGGTCGGATGTGACTTTGGCGCCGGCGATGACATGGAGCTTCAAGATGTCGGCGAGTTGATGTTGGTTCTCCGGCTTCAGCAGCGTTTCCACTGTGCCGTCAGGCAATGCGGCGAAGGCTTCGTCGGTCGGTGCGAAAACTGTCAGCGGGCCATCGCCCTTCAACGCTTCGGCGAGGCCGGCAGCCTTGGCCGCAGCGATCAGCGTGTTGAAGGACCCTGCGGCGACTGCGGTGTCTACAATGTCAGCGCTTTTTTCCACACCTGACGTCGATGCATTGTGGTCGGCGAACGCCGGAGTGGAAACGGCGAGTGCGCCTGCGAGCGCGGCGGCGATGAATTTCATGAGGAGGCTCCCCTTGGGAAAACGGCCGAGACCATCTCGGCAGCGCTATCGTATACGAAATAGAATATAAAATGGTTCCGCGCGTGACGAAGATTTAACCTTCGGGGAAATCTCGCCTGTCAGCCTCACAAGCGCCGCGATTGCTGCTAAAGACTTGCACTATGACAATTTGGCAGAAGCTTTTGGCTGGCGGAAAGCGCCTATTCGAATTGGATGGCGATGCTCCGCCGGCGCCCGCGGATGCGGATTGCGCACCCGATCCCAACGATGTCGGGTTCACCGCTGCGGTTGTCGGTTTGGGCGCGAAGCTCGCCAAAGCCGACGGCGTGGTCACCGATGACGAGATGCGCGTGTTTTCCCATGTCTTCCGAGCCGCGCCGGAAGACGCCGACGCCGTGCGGCGGGTTTTCAATCTCGCTCGGCAAACCGTCCGCGGCTACGAGGGTTATGCGCGACGCATTGCGAAACGCTACGCATCGCGACCCTGCCTTCTGGAAGGCGTCGTGGACGGACTGTTCCATATCGCCGGAGCCGACGGTGTGATCACCGACGATGAAATGTCGTTCTTGAGAAACGTCTCGGATGCGTTTGGCTTCACGGAGGACGATTTCCGCCGGATCAAAGCCAGTCATTTGGGGCCGGAGCCGGACGATCCCTACATCGTCCTCGGCGTTCCGCATGACGCGCCCTTTGTCGAAATCAGGTCGGCTTACAGAAAGCTCATGGCGCTGCATCATCCCGATCGCGTGGTGGTTCAGGGAGCCCCGCGCGAGTTTGAGATCACCGCGCACGAAAAGGCGGCGAGCATCACGTCCGCCTATGCTCGGATTCGTGCGCAGCGCGGCCTGGTGGTGGCGGCAGATTGACGACCGGACCGACCGGACCCATTCTTCTATCCAGACGAGGAGAGACATATGACCAACACGGCCACCCGTCCGAATTGGGCTCTAGCCCTCGAAATGATGGGGCGCTTTTGGCGTCAGGTTCTCGATGTCTGCGCCCGGGCGCTGCTTGGCGCCGGTATCGTGCTGGCGGCTGGCGTCGTCGCTGTCGCTGCGGCCGTTGTCGCACTGATCATCGCCGTCGGGGCGGTCCTATTGAGGTTTGTCGGGCAATCCCGGCGACACTCTTCGCAAGACAATCCCGACTTTGACGGCGTCACGCTTGAGGCCCGTCGAACCCCGCGCGGCTGGACAGTGGAATAAGCCCGACCGGCTAAGCTTTTCCAATGTTCGCGATGCGGCAAAGTTTCGTCTGTCGCAAACTCTGACGCGCAAAGCGCTGACCGCAACCCATGACCTTCCGCGACTTCGTCCTCCTGTTTGCGATCTGCTTGGTCTGGGGCTTGAACATCGTTATCGCGCGATGGCTGTTTGCAGATCTCGGCGTGCCGCCGATCTTCTTCGCTGGCGTCCGGTTTCTGGGGATCGCCCTGGTTCTCTTCGCTTTCCTTCGACCTGTTCCGAAGGATCTCCGAACACTGTTTCTGATTTCTATGTTCATCGGCGCAGGTCACTTCGCGCTTTTATTCTACGGGCTCGCACACGCTGAGGCGAGCGCGGCGGCGGTGACGGGCCAGCTCGGCGTGCCCTTCTCGACGCTGATGTCCATGGCGTTTCTCGGCGAGACAATCGGTTGGCGCCGTGCGATGGGCATCATGCTCTCGTTCGCCGGCGTCGTTTTGATTGCATTCGATCCGGCCGGCTTCTCGTTCAGTTACGGCCTTTTGTACATCGTCGCCTCTGCGTTCATTGGGTCCATGGGCGGCATCCTGATGAAACGCATGGCGCCGATCTCAGCGTTTCAGATGCAGGCTTGGGTCGGGCTTTTCTCGTTCGCGCCGCTCTTGGCGCTCTCGGCCGTGGTGGAAGGGCCGGGGGCGTTCGCCGGGTTTGTCGCCGCGGACTGGCCGGCCTGGGCGGCGCTGGCCTTCGCTGTGGTGGGCGTGTCGATCTTCGGCCATGGCGGGTTCTACACCCTGATCAAGAAGTACGATGTCTCAATGCTGTCGCCGCTGACCCTGATGACCCCGATTTGGGGCGTGGTGCTCAGCGTCGTACTCCTGTCCGAGCCTTTAACGGCCAATCTCGTCGTTGGCGCAGCCATTTCGCTTTCGGGCGTATTCGTCATCGCAATCCGGCGTAATCGCGCTTTGCCTGAGGCCGCGATCGCCAGGAAGCTGGGCGCAGGACCAAGTTGATGCGCATCAAGGACGCTTGGAGCCCAAATTTCAACGATCGCCGCACGCCGGTGGACATGCTGGTGCTTCATTATACGGGCATGGAGACGGCCGAAGCCGCGCTCGCTCGAATGCGCGATCCTGCAGCTCAGGTCTCCGCCCATTACATGGTCGATGAAGCCGGGCTTGTCTTCCGCCTTGTGCCGGAGGATAAGCGGGCTTGGCACGCGGGCGTTTCAAGCTGGCGGGGCGACCAAGACCTCAATTCCCATTCCATCGGCGTGGAGATCGTGAATGGCGGGCATGATTTCCCAGATGAGACCGGCGCGCCGCCGACCTATCCAGACGCCCAGATCGCCGCGGTGATTTCGCTCTGTCGGGCCATTTTGACGCGTCACCCCATCCCCGCCAGTCGGATCGTCGGACATTCCGACATTGCGCCGTCGCGCAAGCGAGATCCGGGCGAGCATTTCCCCTGGCGTCGCCTCGCTGAGGCCGGTGTGGGGTTTTGGCCGAGGTCGCCCAATTCCGATGCTGTGATGGGCGCCGGCTTGACGGGGCGCGATCAGGGGGAGGCCGTTCGACGGCTTCAAAGAGCTTTGTTTGATATCGGATATGACCTCGAACAAAGCGGTGTTTTCGACGCCGCAACGGAGTGCGCCGTGACCGCATTTCAGCGACGGTTCGCCCCGGACCGTGTGACGGGTCAGGCTGATTGGATGAGTGTTGCGCTGATCGACGCGGTTCGGGCCCGCTTCGAAGGCTAAGTGTCGCCGTCGGCTTTCATATTAGACATGAACAGGCCAGCGCCGATCAAGCCTCCCGCAGCCCCGATATGAGCGAATGCGGTCAGCACATAAATCGCCGGCATGTCTGCGCCGAGATTGGGCGACCCGGCGAGGATTAGGAGCAGCAAGCCCGCCGCGATAACGACGCCGAAGGCGTAGCCGACGAGAATGTATCGCCAGAACAGGCGCTTGAGCGCGCGTTCGGTGCGGGTTTGCTTGGCTGCGGACGGGATGTTCGGTCGCATGACGCTGACAGATACTGCGTGCGTGCGCGCCGCCAAGGTCTGGCGCTGCGGCGGTCCAGAGCTTATGTAGACGCCGACCAGACGGCCGGGCGGCCGCTGGAGGCTTCGGCCTCTGGAGGAAAGTCCGGGCTCCATGGAGACAAGGCGGCGGGTAACGCCCGCCCGGC
>CAZQZC010000122.1:0-5383 GCA_964597685.1 uncultured Hyphomonadaceae bacterium
TTCTGTTCAACATGGCTTCGCGAGTGTTGACGGCGTCGGTGCTCGGGCAGCTGATCGTCTTCGAAGCCGTTTTTGGCAGCGCCTATGTCCTCGAGCGCGGCGGCGAGGCGCCGGGCGTTGTGGAGCTTGGCGGTCTGTTGACTGCGATCGCGGCCATCTGGTTGTCCGTGCGCGCGCTTCAGAGCGCCAGCGATTAGGCCGCCGCGGTTTTGATGGCCCGCGCAGCCTCGCCCATGACGGCATCGAACATCGCTTCGGTCAGGCGGCCCGTATTCGTGTTGTAGCGTGAGCAATGGTAGCTTGCGAACAGTGCGACTGGCCGGTTCTGCGCCTGGATGTCGTAACGCGCGCCGTGGGCGAACGGATGATCCTTGAGCTTCAGGCCGAGCGCGCGCACGGTTGAATCATGCGCGATCTTGCCGAGCGTCAGGATCGCGCGCAGCTGGGGGAGGCCAGCGATGCGCGCGGCGAGGTAGGGCCTGCAGGCGTTGATCTCAGCGCCGACGGGCTTGTTCTCCGGCGGCACGCAGCGCACGGCGTTTGTGATCATCGTGTCCTTGAGGCGAAGGCCGTCGTCCGGCCGGGCGTCGTAGCAGCCGTCGCTCAGGCCGTTGCGGGCCAGCGATCCGTAAAGCAGATCGCCCGCCCAATCGCCCGTAAACGGCCGGCCCGTTCGGTTGGCGCCGCGCAAACCTGGCGCCAGGCCGACGATCAGGAGGCGCGCGTCGTCGGTTCCGAAGGACGCCACCGCGCCATTGAACCAATCAGGGTTCGCCCGGGCGCTTTCCGCGCGGAACGCCGCCAACCGGGGGCAGAGCGCGCAATCACGCGGCGCCTCGGGCGGGGTCATTTGTCGTCGTAATTCGGGTTGTCCCGGTCGTCCTGATCGCGGCGCGGCCGGGCAACCGAGTCGGCGAGATCGACAAGGTCGATGAACGCGTCGGCTTCGCGGCGCAATTCGTCGCCGATCATGCCGGGTTGGCTCTTCACCGTAGAGACGACGCTGACGCGAACGCCCATGCCTTTGACCTCTTCGACCGCGCGACGGAAGTCGCCATTGCCGGAGAAGAGGACGATATGGTCGATTGTCTTGGCCGCGCGCAGCATGTCGACGGCGATCTCGACATCCATGTTGCCGCGCACCCGGCGGCGGCCGTCGCGGTCGGTAAATTCGCGCGCGGACTTGGTGACGACGTTGAAGCCGTTATAGGCCAGCCAGTCGACAAGGGGGCGAATGGGAGAGTATTCTTCGTTCTCAATCAGAGTTGTATAATATGTCGCCCGCAACAGGCGGCCCTTGGACTGAAACTCCGACAACAGCTTCCGATAGTCGATTTCGAGCGACAGGGCTTTCGCGGCCGAATACAGGTTCGCCCCGTCGATAAAGAGCGCCAATCGCTCATCTCTATAAAACGCCAAATTGCGGCTCCAATAAGCTTCCGTAACGTGCGACTCATGGCGGCGACCGCACGCATTTGGTGCTAAACGACGGCGCGCAGCGGCGCAACAGGCAGCTTGCCGGCGCAAACAGCAGCCTCTATACTGAAGGTTTGCAGGAGATCTCCCCGTATGGCCCGCGTCACCGTTGAGGACTGCGTCGAGCAGGTTCCAAATCGATTTCAACTCGTGCTCTTGGCTGCGCATCGCGCGCGCATGATCCGCCAGGGGTCGCCGATGACGGTCGACCGCGACCGCGATAAGGATCCTGTTGTCGCACTGCGCGAGATCGCAGACGAAACGGTCGACCTGAATGTGGTGCGTGAGGCGCTCGTCTCCAATCTCCAGGAAGTTCGCCCGAACGAAGAAGCCGAACGCGAAGAAGACGAGCGCGCTTTGGTCGCCGGCCCGGCCGCGTCCGAAGACGACGTCATCCGCGCTTACCAGGCTGAACTCGAAGCAGGTCGCGAAGACCGCTACTAGGATCGCTGATGGACGGAACGGCCGCCGCACTCCCGGAGGCCGGCGCCGAAACGGCCGCCGCGCCATCGGCGCGTCGTCCGACACGAGCTGAATTGATCGCCTCCGTCAGAGCGTATCACCCGGCTGTGGACGACGCAGTCCTCGGCGCAGCCTATGATTTCGCGGTGAAGCACCATGGCGCGCAATTGCGCGCGTCAGGCGATCCCTATTATTCCCACCCGGTCGCGGTCGCCAGCCTGCTTACGGATCTGAAGCTCGACGAGCACACGATCATCGCCGGACTTCTGCACGATGTTGTGGAGGATACGGAGGTTTGTCTCGGCGACATCGAGGGGACGTTCGGGCGAGACGTGGCGGACCTGGTCGACGGCGTCACGAAGCTGACCCGTCTGGAATACCAATCCGAAGAGACGAAGCAGGCGGAGAACTTCCAGAAGTTCATCCTGGCCACCACGAACGACATTCGCGTCCTGCTCGTGAAACTCGCCGATCGCATGCACAATATGCGGACGCTGCACCACGTGCCGAAACCCGCCAAGCGCGAGCGGATTGCGCGCGAGACGATGGATATCTACGCCCCGCTGGCGCGCCGGATCGGCCTCTACGACGCCGCCTCGGAATTCGAAGATCTCGCGTTCGAGCAGATCAACCCCCAAGCCCGCGCCGCGATCAAATTGCGGCTTGCTGAGCTGACCGATTCCAACCGCGACGACATCGAGCGCGTTCGCGACGACCTTTGCGGCCTCCTGGCGCGGATCGGCGTCTCGGGCCGGGTGAAAGGGCGGCGGAAACAGCCCTACGCGATCTGGCGCAAACTAGAGCGCAAATCGATCTCGTTCCGCGATGTGGCCGACATTTTCGCCTTTCGGATTATCGTGGAGTCTGAAGACGACTGCTACCGCGTGCTGGGTGCGGCGCATCTGCAATGGGCGTGCCTGCCCGACCGGTTCCGGGACTATATCTCCGTGCCGAAGCCGAACGGTTACCGTTCGATCCACACGACGGTGCGCGCCTCCGGCAATCGCCGCGTCGAATTGCAGGTCCGCACCGAGGGCATGCACGATACCGCTGAGCGAGGCGTCGCCGCGCACTGGGCTTACAAGAACAGCGCTTACGGGTTTGACCAGGATGCGGCCAAGGCGGCCGGCCTCGACGCGGAGGCCAGCTTGAAGGCCTTCGCCGAATTGCTCGCCCATGGCGGCGATCCGCAGGAATTTCTTGAGCACGCCAAGCTCGAGATGTACCGCGACCATCTCTTCGTGTTCACGCCGAAGGGAAAGCTGGTCGTCATGCCCGGCGGCGCGCTGCCGCTCGACTTCGCCTACGCGCTGCACACCGCTATTGGCGACACGACCATCGGCGTGAAGATCAACGGCGAGCCCCGCCCGCTGCGCACCCAGTTGAGGAGCGGGGACGTGGTCGAGATCATCCGCAGCGATACGCCGGCGCCGACGCCCGGTTGGGACGCGCTAACCACAACGGGTCGGGCCAAGTCCGCCCTGCGTCGGCTGGTCCGCGTTCGTGAAACGGCGGAGTTCATCAATCTCGGTCGCGGCATGGTCGACCAAGCCTTGCGCCGCCTCGACATCGACCCGGTCGAGGTGGAGATGGCGGATCTGGCGGATAAGACGGGATTCAAGGACGTTCGAGCCTTGTTCGAATCCGTTGGCCGGGGAAGAACCGCCACGCGGGACGTGATTGAGGCGGCGTTTCCCGGCCATGACCTCGATCGCGGCGGTTTGGAGGGCAAGACCCCGATCGACAGCGCGCATGCGCCGCTCTTGGTCGCCGGACGCGATCTGACGCCTGGCGTCACTTTGCACCTTGGGCGCTGCTGCTCGCCCCTGCCGGGCGACCGCATTGTCGGCGTGCCGGAACCGGAGCGCGGCCTGGTCGTTCACACGATCGATTGCTCTCGGCTGGAGGAGTTCGAAGACCGCAGCGACACTTGGGTCGACCTCAGATGGACCGAACTCGCCCAGACCGGCGCCGTCGCTGTTGGACGGATCAAGATCTCGGCGGCGAACAAGAAGGGCGTCCTGGCGACATTGTGCGCGGCCGTGGCGCAAGCCAATGGCAACATCACACGTGTGGCGACCGGCGAACGGAATCAGGACTTCATCGACCTCGTCTTCGACATCGAGGTTGAAGACCTTAAGCGCTTGACGCAGATACTGGCCGCCCTGCGGTCGCTGGCTGTCGTCGACCGCGCCGAGCGCCTGTTGGAGACCTGATGTGACGAATGACGACGTGCTGGCGGTGTTCCGGGAGGCGGGCGCGCTGCTGGAGGGGCATTTCATCCTGTCGTCCGGGCGGCGCAGCCCTGTGTTCCTGCAGAAGGCTCTGGTGTTTTCCCAGCCGCGGGCGTCCGAACGCCTGTGCAAGGCCCTGGCTGAGGCGATACGCGCCGAGTTCGGGGAAATCGACGTGGTGGCCGGGCCAGCCGTCGGCGGGATTATACCAGGCTATGAGACAGCCCGGCACCTGGGCGCGCGCGCGATCTTCGCTGAACGGGTCGACGGGCGGCTGATGTTCCGGCGCGGCTTCGCCGTTGAGCCAGGCGAGCGGGTTCTGATCGTCGAAGACATTGTGACCACGGGTCTGTCGTTCCGCGAGACCGTGGAGGCGCTGGCGGCGTTGCCAGGAGAGGTCGTCGGCGGAGCTTGCGTCATTGACCGTTCGGGCGGTCGCGCCGATGTCGGGTGCCGCTTGGCCTCGCTCGCCTCCGTCGATTTCCCGGACTACGACGCCGAAAACTTGCCGCCGGAGCTGGCGGCCATCGAGCCGGTTAAACCCGGCAGCCGGGGGCTGGCTTGACAGACCGCATCCGCTTGGGCGTGAACATCGACCATGTGGCGACGATCCGGAACGCCCGCGGGGGGGCGCATCCGGATCCGACGCGAGCCGCCGAGGTCGCGACAGCCGCCGGCGCCGACGGCGTGACGCTGCATTTGCGCGAAGACCGCCGCCATATCCGCGACGGCGATCTGGACCGGATCCGCGCGGCGACGCGCCTTCCGATCAATATGGAGATGGCGGCGACCGACGAGATGTTGGACATCGCGCTGCGCTTTCGACCGGAAACTGCGATGTTTGTGCCCGAGAAGCGTGCGGAGCTCACCACCGAAGGCGGCCTGGACGCCGCGCGCCAGCACAATCACCTCCAGAGTTTCGTCACCCGGCTGAAGGAGAACGGGAGCCGCGTCTCGTTTTTTATCGAACCGGACCCGGTTCAGCTGATTGCTGCGAAACGCATGGGCGCCGACATCACGGAATTTCATACCGGGCGCTATGTGGAGCTGTCGCAAGCTGGCGAAGCTGAACTCGCCGAGGCGGAGCTGGACCGCATCCGCGATTGCGCGGCCGAGGCGGTTCGAATGGGGATCGAGCCCCAGGCGGGCCACGGCCTCACCTTCGACACGGTCGGTCCGGTCGCGGCGATCCCGGAATTGACGGAGCTGAA
>CAZQZC010000122.1:5393-8192 GCA_964597685.1 uncultured Hyphomonadaceae bacterium
GATCGGCGAGGCGATCTTCATCGGCCTTGAGGACGCCATCCGCGAAATGCGCCGCATCATGGACGAGGCGCGGGCATGATCCTCGGGCTCGGCCAGGACATGGCGGACATACGCCGAATTGAAGCGACGCTTGAACGCTGGGGCGACCGGTTCAAGACCCGTGTCTACACGCCCGTCGAGATCGCCAAGGCCGAGCGGCGGATGCGCACCGCGGAGACCTACGCCAAACGCTTCGCCGCGAAGGAGGCCTGCGCCAAGGCGCTGGGCACCGGGGTTCCCCGCCGAGGCGTGCATTGGACCCATATGGGCGTGGTCAATTTACCCTCAGGCCGGCCGACATTAGAGCTGACCGGCGGCGCCCTGACGCGGCTGCAGGAGATGACGCCGGACGGCCACGACGCTCTGATCCACCTCACCATCACGGACGATTATCCCTACGCCCAGGCGATGGTGATCATCGAAGCGCGCGTGCGCGCGGAGGCCGCGTGAACGCGCCGCGGCCGAAGCGGACGCGGCTGAGAGCCGGCGCGAAATCGAAATCGCCAAGCTTGTCCAAAGCCTCGCGCGCGGCGCTGCATGATATTCTGGGCCACCGTTTCCAGGATGACGATCTGTTAGACACCGCCATGACCCACCCCAGCGCGCTGCGCGGCGGCGCGGCGGCGCACGAATCCTACCAGCGTCTGGAATTCCTGGGCGACCGGGTGTTGGGCCTGCACATGGCGGCGCGCCTTTTCGAGCGCAGGCCCACCGAACGGGAAGGCGAGCTCGCGCCGCGCTTCAACAGGCTGGTCAACAAAGAGGCCTGCGCCCGGGCGGCGCGCCACGCCGGGCTGGGGCCGCATATCATTCTAGGTCCCAGCGAACAGGCCGGCGGCGGCGCGGAGAAGGATGGGATCCTCGCCGATGTGTGCGAGGCGGCGCTCGGCGCGCTTTATCTCGACGCCGGCCTCAAGGCCGCTTCGCGCTTTATCGAAAGGGCCTGGACGCCCATCTTTGAAACGGTGTCCGCACGCGCCAAACACCCGAAGACGCTGCTTCAGGAATGGGCGCAGGATCATGGCCTGCCGCTTCCGGATTATGAGGTCGTTTCCCGCGACGGTCCGGACCATGCGCCGGAATTCACGATCCGCGGCAGCGTCGAGGGGCTCCCGCCGGTCGAGCGAACGGGCCCCTCCAAGGGCGAGGCCGAGGCTGAGGCGGCCGCCGACTTGTTAGACTTGGCCGAGGCGCAGGATGGCTGATCCGATCATCGAACGCGCCGGCTTCGCGGCCATTATCGGGGCGCCCAACGCCGGTAAATCGACACTGGTCAACCGGCTGGTCGGCGGCAAGGTCTCCATCGTCACCCACAAAGTCCAGACGACGCGCTTTCCGATCCGCGGCGTCGCCCACCATGGCCCGTCGCAAATCGTGCTCGTCGATACGCCTGGCATCTTCGGCGCCAAGAAGCGGCTGGACCGCGCCATGGTGAAGTCCGCTTGGGCCGGCGCCGACGACGCCGACGCGGTCGTCCATGTCGTCGACGCCGCGGGGTGGACCGCCGAGCGCGCCGGGCGCCGCGTCACGCCGGCCCAGGCCAAATCGCTGGAGGACGACCGCCGGATCGTCGAAGGCTTGCAGACGTCGGGGCGCAAGGCGCTTTTGGCGCTCAACAAGATCGACCTCTTCCCGCACGAGGAAATCCTCGCCGTCATGGCCGAATTGCATGAGACCGGCGTGTATGAGGAGATCTTCATGATCTCGGCGGTCAATGGCGACGGGATCGACGCGCTGGCCGACGCGCTCGCCCCGCGCATGCCGGAGGGGCCGCCCCTCTATCCGCCCGACCAGGCCGCCGACGTGCCCATGCGCGTCCTTGCGGCTGAGGTCACGCGGGAAAAGCTGATGCTGCGCCTGCATGACGAACTGCCCTACCACTTGATGGTGGAGACCGAGGATTGGAAGCGCCTGCGAGATGGATCGCTGCGGATTCAGCAGGTCGTCGTCGTCGGCCGCGAGGGGCACAAGGCCATGGCGCTTGGCAAGGGAGGCAAGACCATCAAGGCGGTCGGCGAGGCCGCGCGCGAAGAGCTGGAAGCGCTTTTGGACGCGCGCGTGCATCTCTTCCTGTTCGTCAAGGTCGACGAGCGCTGGATGGAGCGGCGCGAGAGCTATGCCGGGCTGGGGCTCGACTACGATGCGTGACGACGAGGTCGACAAAACATTGGCGCGATGACCTGCAAATCAGCTATACTCTTATTATGCAGCCAAATCCCGACCTGGATTCGTTGAGATCGTCGTTTACGTCGACCGCTTTTCCGACAGAGGCAGATATGGAGATCTGGAATAGCCTCTCCCCAGACCAGAAGCTCGCCCTGATTAAGCGCGACATCGACGAGGGTCTGGCGGGACCCACGGCCAGAAACGCGTCGTTGACGGAAATCCTGTCGGAGGCTTTGGCCAGGGCCGATGCGGTATGAGCTTTCGGAGCGGGCGCGCGCCGATATCTTCGACATCGCAGCGTACAGTTTAGAGCATTTCGGCCGCCGCCAGGCGGAGGAATATCTAAGCGGCCTCTACTACAGCTTCGACCTCTTGATGGACAATCCTCGACTGGGCCGGGTGTTTGACCAGAGGGTTCGATGCTATGTCTATCGATCGCATTATGTCTTCTACGCAATCCGAACGGACGTCATTCGCATCGCCACGCTGCGCCATGTCCGCCAAGCCCTGCCGGACGAGTTTGAGGAATGAGTAGACGATCTAGAGCCCTTTCATCTGAATTTGAGTCGGCTGATGGCCTCTCGGGTTCGTGCT
>CAZQZC010000123.1:0-8136 GCA_964597685.1 uncultured Hyphomonadaceae bacterium
AGTCGGCGGGATCTTGTGATGCGGCTGGTTGTCGAATTGCTCGCCGGCGTGATTGAGCTCGACGACATCCGCCCCCTTCTCGCGCGCGTCGTCGAGATAGGAGCGCAGACGGTCAAAGTGGCGCTGGTTCACGACTGAAGTGTAGTCGTCATTATCTTTCAGCCCGGTGGGGAACATCTTTTCGACCGCCGAGGTCGCATGTTCCACAAACTCACGGGTTTTCTCCCGCGGCGTAAACACATAATCGGGCGCCAAGCAGATCTGACCCGCATTCAGCGTCTTACCAGCCATGACACGCGCGGCCGCCTTTTGCATGTCGGCGGACCGGCCGAGAATGACGGGCGACTTGCCGCCAAGCTCCAAGGTGAGCGGCACCAGATTGTCGGCCGCCGCGCGCATGACATGATGGGCGACAGACGTCGCGCCGGTAAAGATGATGTGGTCGAACGCCAACGCCGTGAAGGCTGCGCCGACATCGGGCCCGCCGGTGACGACGGCGACTTCATCTTCCGAAAACCCCTGCGCGAACATGCGCTTCATCAGGTCGGACGTCTGTTCGGTAAACTCCGACGGCTTGATCATGGCCCGATTTCCGGCCGCAAAAACATTCGCTAGGGGTGCAAAGGTCAGATTTACGGGAAAATTCCAAGGCGAGATGACGCCGACAACACCCTTTGGCTGATACTGAATCTCGGCCCGGGAACCTAGAAAACCAAGCGGGAACTCAGGCCTGCGCTTCTCTGAACGCATCCACTTTTTCAGATTGTCGCGCGAATGCTTCAAGGCCCCGATGGAACTCGCCACGTCTGTAAACATCGTGGCGTCCTTCGAACGGTGTCCGAAATCCGCTGCCAGCGCATCGGCGATTTCATCCTTGAAGTCGACCAGAAGACCAATCGCCCGATTGATGCGGTCTATGCGGATTTCAGCGCTCGGCGGCCCATCCTTGAGCTGCGCCGCTTTCTGGCGGTTCAAAATGGCCCGCATGTCACCGCCTTGGTCCAACCCGTCGAGCGCCATGACGGCCCCTCCTTCAAAGTCACCTGATTTCAATACAAGTCTAACCTTAAGCGCCGCCAGCACAAAACGCCAATCAGTTCCCCCACGTAACGCTTACAACAGAGCGACGTGGAGGGTATCGTTCAGCTTATACAATTTGGAGGAGCGCCGATATGGACTTCGAAAAGATCACGTTTTCTGTGAGCGACGACGTCGCCACGATTACGTTCAACGATCCCGCCACAATGAACGCGGCGGGATTGGACACGGTTGAGGAATTATTGGGCGCCCTTGAGGCGGCCGCCGATGGCGCGCGATGCACAATCCTGACTGGGGTCGGTCGAGGGTTTTGTTCTGGAGCCAACCTATCAACGGGCGGCATGTCGACCAGCGCCGGCACATCCAAGTTCGACGCCGGCAAGGCGCTCGACAGTCACTACCACCCCTTGATCATGGCGATGAAGGAGCACCCCCACCCGATCATTACCGCTGTGAACGGCGCTGCGGCCGGCGTTGGATGCTCCATCGCGCTGATGGGGGACATCATCGTCGCCGCCGAGAGCGCTTACTTCCTGCAAGCTTTCAGGCGCATCGGCTTGGTCCCGGACGGCGGCTCGACGTATCTGCTGCCGCGTCTGATCGGACGGGCGCGCGCCATGGAAATGGCGCTGCTAGGCGACAAGATCCCCGCACAAAAAGCGCTTGAATGGGGCATGATCAATCGGGTCGTGGGCGACAATTCTCTCATGGAGGAGGCCAATTCGCTTGCCGCCAGCCTCGCTGCAGGACCAACCCAGGCGCTGTCGATGATCCGGGAGCTGTTTTGGGACAGCGCCGACCGGACCTTTGATGCTCAAATTCACGCAGAGCGCGTCTCTCAACGCTCCGCCGGGCGCACCAGTGATTTTAAGGAAGGCGTAACAGCTTTCTTGGAGAAAAGAGAGGCGAAGTTCACCGGAAGTTGACGGGTTAAACGGGCGATGACGGATCGAATTCTCTTTCATTTGAATGCGGTCCTGCCCCGCACGCCAATCAACTGGGATGTGCCTGAGGTGCGGGTGTTCGCGTCCCGCCTACCCGCCGTTTTCGCAGCCGCCGATCGCTGCGAGGGACTGCTTTGGCACGAACACGGTGTTCGCCGTGATTCCGGCGAATGCACGCCGTTCACCCCCTCGCAGCGTTCATTCCCGGATTTGGAGCCGCATATTCTGACCCTGGCGGCATGGCGGTCATTCAAAGACCTGCATGATTTCACCTATCACTGGCCCGCGCACCTTGAAGCAATGCAAAGGCTTCGGCATTGGGCCGATAGATCCCATGGCGCAAGCTTGGTCATCTGGTGGGGCGAACCCGACGCCCGGCCATCGCTCGAAGAGGGTTGGGACAAATTGCGCCAGTTGAGGGAGTACGGTCCGTCGCCGTCCGCTTTTTCGTTCCGAGAACGTTATGGCGCCGATGGCCGGCGCGCGGAGCAACGCCCCGCCGCTTAGGCGTGTCAGCCGGCGATCGGTTTATAAGCCGAGTTTAGCCTTCAGAATCTCGTTCACGGCCTGCGGATTGGCCTTGCCGCCAGACGCTTTCATCACTTGACCGACGAACCAACCCATTGTTTTCGGCTTTTCCTTGACCTTGGCGGCTTGTTCAGGGTTGGCGGAGACGATTTCGTCGACGATGGCCTCGATCGCCCCCGTATCGGTGACCTGCTTCAGTCCGTCGCGCTCAACAATAGCAGCCGGCTCATCACCCGACTCGATCATCTTCGCAAAGACATCCTTGGCGATTTTGCCCGAAATCGTGCCGTTGGCGATGAGATCAATGAGACTGCCGAGTTGGTTGGCGGACACGGGTGACGACGCAAGTGCGACGCCCTCCTTGTTGAGATAACCGAACAGATCCTGGCTCACCCAGTTCGCCGCCAATTTCGCGTCGCGTCCCTTGGCGACCTTTTCGAAGAAGTCGGCTTTTTCACCGTCTGCGGTCAAAACGCCGGCGTCGTAGGCCTTCAACCCATACTGCTCGACAAAGCGTGCCCGCTTTGCGTCGGGCAATTCCGGAAGCGTCGCGCGGATCGCGTCGACATAGTCAGGCTGTAAGACGAGGGGTAAGAGGTCGGGATCCGGGAAATAGCGGTAATCGTGCGCATCTTCTTTTGAGCGCATAGACCGCGTTTCGCCCTTGCCTGGGTCGAAAAGGCGCGTCTCTTGGTCGACCTCGCCGCCGTCTTCTAAGATATCGATCTGGCGGCGGGCTTCATACTCGATCGCCTGCTGGATGAAGCGGAACGAGTTCATATTCTTGATCTCGCAGCGCGTGCCGAGATGGCCGAAATCGCCGCTTTCACGAAAGGCTTCATAGTCGCCCGGACGGCAGACCGACACGTTAACATCGGCGCGGAGGTTGCCTTTCTCCATGTCGCCGTCGCAGGATCCAAGCGTGATCAGGATCGCCCGCAGCTTCTTGACGTAAGCCGCAGCTTCCAGCGGCGATCGGAGATGCGGCTTCGACACGATCTCCATCAGAGCGACACCCGACCGATTAAGATCGATGTACGTCGCGTCGGGAGCCATGTCGTGGATCGACTTTCCGGCGTCCTGTTCGAGGTGAAGGCGCTCGATACCGACTGTCACCGAATAGGCGGGGTCGCCGTGGGCAGGCTCCACATCAACATCAATCTCCCCCTCGCCAACGACGGGATACTGATATTGGCTGATCTGATAGCCTTGCGGAAGATCGGGATAAAAGTAGTTCTTTCGATCAAATCGCGACCAAGGGTTGATTTTTGCATTGAGCCCCAACCCGGTGCGCACCGCCTGTTCTACACATTTCGCGTTGATCACCGGCAGCATGCCGGGCATGGCTGCGTCGACGAGCGACACATTAGAGTTAGGGTCTGCGCCGTAGGCCGTAGATGCGCCAGAGAACAGCTTCGCCTCGGAGGAGACCTGGGCGTGGACTTCCAGGCCGAGCACGATCTCCCAATCGCCGGTTTCGCCTTGTATCGTATAGGTCGGACGCTCGCTCATTTTTCGCACCAATCATCGCGTATGAACCGGCCTCAGCCGGACTGCCTCCATTTCACGATTGGCGGGCGCTGTTCAAGCCGAAAGACAGCGCGCGGCCGCTTCAGAGGCGGTCAAGCCCAAGGACGCTATTCAGATAATTCATTTCATCGCCCGAAAAGTCCTAGATGACCAATGTCGCGCCGCATGGCATTCAGGTGATCGCGGAGCTGGAACCGGCGTTGTATAAGATCATGTCCTGAGTTTGGGAGGCGGCGATGGCCAACAATCTGCTTGCGAAGGTGGGCGCGAGCATTGTCACAACGGTTGCCGGCGGCACGGCTTGGCTCGTGATTGAGCCAGGGATGCAGACCCGTCTCGCACGTTGGACGGGCTTGTCGGTTCCTGCGGCCGAAACCGTCGATTCAAATGGATCCGACCTGACCTTTCGCCGCCATCCCGATGCGGATCCGAGCTTTAGCTGCGACGATGCCTCGACAAGTGTTGAAAAACTGATCTGCGCCGACCCCGCAATCGCCGAAGCCGATCGCGCTCTCAACCGCGTTTGGGCGACACTTCGTCAACGCGACCTGATCGATGACACGCTGCGCTTGTCCCAAAGACAATGGTTGGCCAGGCGCGACGCGTGCTTAATCGATGAAGATCCAAGGGCTTGCGTCGCCGACGCTATGCTGACGCGAATATCAGAGCTCAGCGCGCTTTAGGCGGTTCGAGGGCGCTGCGGCGTACCTGCGTATCGGCGAACAGCGCCGGTGATTTTTCGCCACCCGCCCACGCCGGAGGCGACCCGTTCTACCCGCCCATTGTTGACGAGGACGAACAAAGGAAAACTCCAAGCGCGTCGCCCCGCGGTTGCGGCTGTAAAGATCTCCGCATGCTCGGAAAAATCTCCCAGGCAGTTCGGATAATTAGGACTTGAGGCTTCGACGATGATCATGGGAACTGACTTCGACGCAGCGTCCGCGCGCCAGGCGACGAGATCACGGTCCTTCCAGGCCCGGCAAAACTCACAATCGCGCGCACCGAAATAGTAGAGACGATAATCAACTGGCGGCGGCGGACTGAGCGTCTGCCAGCCCGCCGCGGCCGCTAAGGCGACGGCTGCAATTCCGGTGAGGACAATCTCTTGCTGCAAGAGCGGGCTCCAAATCACTTGCCGCGACACTACGCCGCGGCGGTGAATTGCGGCTCTTCGCAATCAGTCGGATTGCGTCTGTTCCGTTGACGATTCAGAAAGCTTGCTGCGCGCCGCATCGACGCGAGCTCGCCGCGCGGCCATGCGGGCTTCGATCCCATCTCGCGCCGAAGCCGTTTTCGCCCGATCGCGCGCGCGCCACCACCGCCAAAGCTGGTAAATCCTGACCGGGGCGTACAGCCCAACCAAAGCCGCGATCGCCCAGAACGGCCAAACGCGGTCGTCAAACGGATCGATGCCATTCTGAACAGCCGTCGCATAGGTGAATGAGAGGGCGATCAGTAGCCCTGCGACAGCGATCAGGAGATAGCGAAAGATCATGGCGTGAAGTTAGCCGCCTTTCGCCAAGGCGTCAGCCTGCGAAACAGCGATTACGTGGACTCGATCGTTTCAAAAACTGTTCGCACCAGCGCCCGCTCTTCCTCGTGCAGGCCTGGACGCCAGATATCGAAGATCAGGACGATTCGGGTCTCCGTCCCGGAGTTTCGCGCCTCATGTTCAATCGTATCGTCAAAAATGATCGCCTCGCCCTCACGCCACTCGCGGGTCTCGTTGCCGACGCGGAACCAGCATCCCGGAGGCACGATCAACGGCAAGTGACACAGCAAGCGCGCATTTGTCATTCCGTGATGCGGCACGATATGCCCACCCGGTAGAAGTCTCGAGAAAAGGATGGCCGGCGACACGCCTTCGATATCAGGTAGCGGCGACGACTGAACCGCGCGATAGGTTTCCGGCGCCCGCTCAATGTGCGCGGGTAATGGCTTGCTGTCTTTGACCAGGAAGTAAGCCGTCCAATTCTGGTCGTCGATCAGTTTGAGATTGACATCGTCAATCGCCGGTGCGTCTGCATTGTGTTGAACATACGGCGTAAAATCCGGGTCGGCGTCCAGGATGCCAACCAGTTCATCACGGATCACCGCCGTCTTCGCCTCAAGCTCCTCGATCCAGTCAAATTCATCGCGCTCAAAGAATTGTCGATGCGGCAATTCAGGCAAAAAGAGCTTGTTTGGATTCTGAAAGTAGACGTCTCGTTCGCCAAGCATGAAATCGATCGCGTGGCGGATGCGCCGCCCCGCCGCGCCGTCGATTGCGGCATGTTTCTCGACGCTCGCGACGAGGATGTCCTTGAAATCAGCCTCGGCCGAGACGCACTCCTGTTGAGCGCGCTGCAGTTCGGCGACGATCTGCGGCGGGAGATTGCCCTGGTTGCCCGCAAGGCGGAGCGCGGCCGAGTAAAATGACGACGCCGTGCGCCGACGCCCCAACGCTTTCAGGGCGTCGGCCTTCAAAAGGTTCGACTCGATGCGCAGAGGCTGAACTTGCAACGCCGCATCCGCGGCGTCCAAACAGTCTTGGTGTTTCTCAAGGCGTCGACAGACGGCCGCAAGCGTGATCAACCCGTCTGCGTCCTGAAGACCGCTTTCTTTCGCAGCCATCAACAGGCGAAAGCTTTCTTCCAGCCGCCCGGATTGCGCGAGCTTCAATCCATCCTGAACAGCCTGCGTCAGCTCGTCGTTTGTCATGCCAAATCCCCAGGGCCGCAATCGTCAGACTTGAACAATCGGGCAATCACCACCAGCGCTCGGCCGTGTGGCCGAACCCAGCAGCCTTCTCAAGCGCCGCGCCGACGCGGAAACATGCGGCTTCATCGAGCGCCTTGCCGATAATTTGCAGCCCGAGGGGCAATCCCTGCCCATCTAGCGCGGCCGGCACCGAGATGCCGGGAAGTCCGGCGAGGTTCGCCGTGACCGTGAAGACGTCGTTTAAATACATTGCCACGGGATCATCGGAGCGTTCTCCATAGGCGAAGGCCGCGCTCGGCGTGGCGGGCGTCAACAAGGCGTCGACGTCTTCAAAGACGGTCTGGAAGTCCTGCAGGATCTTGGTACGCACCTTTTGCGCGCGCAGATAGTAGGCGTCGTAATAGCCCGAAGAGAGAACATAGGTTCCGATCAAGAGGCGACGCTTGACCTCCTCCCCGAAGCCCTCGCCGCGCGTCGCTTCGTAGGTCCCGATCAGCCCGTCGCCGTCGACGCGGGCCCCGTAGCGGATGCCGTCATAGCGCGCGAGGTTGGACGAAGCTTCCGCCGGCGCGACGATGTAGTAAGCCGGCAGAGCATACTTCGTGTGCGGCAGGGAAACATCGATGATCTCTGCGCCCTGGTCCTTAAGCCACCCGACACCCTGGCTCCAAAGAGCCTCGATCTCGTCTGGCATGCCGTCGAGACGGTACTCTTTCGGAATGCCGATCCGCATGCCGGCGACAGGCTTCCCGACCTCGGCGCGCCAATTGGGGCTGTCGACCGGCAGCGAGGTCGAATCCTTCTCATCATGCGAGCACATGATCTCCAACAGGATCGCGGCGTCCTCGACGGTCTTCGCGATCGGGCCCGCTTGATCCAAAGACGACGCAAAAGCCACCATTCCGTAACGGCTGGCCCGGCCATAGGTCGGCTTGATCCCGACAGTCCCCGTGAAAGCAGCCGGTTGGCGGATAGATCCGCCTGTATCGGACGCCGTCGCGCCGAGACAAAGGTCTGCGGCCACCGCGCTCGCCGAGCCGCCGGACGACCCGCCCGGCGTCAGCGTGGCGTTCGCGCCGTCCCTGCGCCGCCAGGGATTGGCGACGGGCCCGAAGCGGGAGGTTTCGTTGGACGACCCCATGGCGAACTCGTCCATATTGAGCTTGCCCAGCATCACCGCGCCCTGTTCCCACAGGTTCTGTGTGACGGTGGATTCGTAGGTCGGCGTAAAGTCGTCGAGGATGTTGGAGCACGCCGTGGTGCGAACGCCCTTCGTGCAGAAGAGATCCTTGATCCCCAAAGGCGCGCCCTCCAGCCGGCGGCCTTCGCCTTTCGCAAGACGCGCATCCGATGCGTCGGCCATGGAGAGCGCCTTCTCCGGCGTCGTCAGCACATA
>CAZQZC010000124.1:0-8120 GCA_964597685.1 uncultured Hyphomonadaceae bacterium
CTAGCGCGGCAGATTGATCGTCAAGATATCGATGCGCGGCGGCATCAGGAACCGCATCGGCACGCCGACCATGCCGGTTCCCGGCGTCACGTAGACCAGCCGGTCGCCGGCGCCCGACGGGAAAACGTGCAGCCCATTGTCGAACGGCCCTCGCGTCGGGATCGCGCGCTGATACAGCCAGGGAATGCGGACCTGACCGCCATGGGTGTGGCCGGCCAGCATGAGGTCGTAGGCGAAGGCGTCGGGCGCGTTCAGCGCCGTGTCCGGGTTGTGCGTCAGCAAGAGCACGGGCACGCCGTCCGGCAGCGTCGCTGAGAAACGGAAATCTTGGCCCCGCCCCCAGAGGTCCGACGCGCCGGACAGAACAACCCGCCCCTCGCCGAGTTCAAGATCGAACGCTCGGTTTTCGACGAGCGTAACGCCCAAATCATCGAGCGCGCGGATCAGCGGCGTTCCAAGGTCAGGGCCCGGAAGCCCGATGTCGTGATTGCCCAGCACGGCGTAAACGGGCGCCTCGACGTCTCGGATCGCGCCGAGCGCGCGTTCCAGCCGGTCGGCGCGGATGTGGTAGGTGAAATCGCCGGCGATCAGCACCGCGTCGACGTCTTCGCGGTTCACGGCGCGGACGATACGCGCCATGGGCGTGGCGTGACGATACACGCCGTAATGGGTGTCGGAGACAAGGGCGATCCGGATCGACGGGCCGCCTGCTTGCGCGCCGCCCAGGTCGATCGTCGCGTGTTCAACGGTCAGAAGCCGCGGCTCGACGAACCGCGCATAAGCGAGCACGCTTGCACCAGCGACGGCGATCGCCAGGGCGACTCGCTTCGTCCGCCCAACGCTGCGCATGGCCCAGAGCGCGGCTGCGACAAAGGGGAAATAAGCGTATGCGCCCCAGAAGAAGATGAGATCTTCCACGAGAGGTCTCCCCCGCGCCCTCGCGCACCCTAAAAGAACAAGAAGCCGCGCCGTTCAAGCGTCTTCCGGCAGGCGGGCAATTGCCGCTCATAGCGGGCTGCGTCGGCCGCGACGCGGTCTGCGATGCGGATAAGGGCGGGGTCCGAGCGCCAGCTACCGCTCTGAAACCCGCCAGGCCCCTCATGGTAGGCGAGATATTGGCTGCGCGCGTCGCCCCGCGATACGCCTGTGATACGGCTGGTGCGGTTGACATACCAGCCGACGAAATCGGTCGAATCCTTGAAACTGTCCCGATCGGCGCCCGAATTTCCGGTCGCGCGCTTGTATTCGTCCCATGTCCCATCGAGGGCCTGGGCGAAGCCGCGCGCCGAGGACGGCCGCTTGCCGGGCAGGACGCCCAAGAGCCGGCGGCGGCCCTTCGGCGGGCGGGCGTCGGCGTCGAAATTCGACTCCGTCTTGATGATCGCCATCTGCACCGGGATCGGCGCGCCCCAGCGGTCTTCCGACTTATCCGCCGCACGAAACCAGGTTTTCCGGTCCTCAAAGAGGTCACAAATATCGGCCTGCTCTTCGGCCGTCGGCTGGGGCGTCGAGGCGCAGGCGGCGAGGCCGAGGGCTGAAACGGCGAGGACAAAGCGGCGCATGGATGGGAGATGGGTCGGAACGCCTCGCACGCCAATAAAAAAGGCCGGAGCGTTGAGCTCCGGCCAGGGGTCAAGCGCTAGACTAAGGGAGGAAACGTCAGCACTTGTAATACATGTCGAATTCAACCGGGTGCGGATGCAGTTCGAACCGCATGACCTCTTCCATCTTGAGCTCGATATAGGCGTCGATCTGATCGTCATCCATGACGCCGCCCTTCTTCAGGAAGTCCCGATCCTGATCGAGCGCCTCGACCGCTTGGTGCAGCGAGCGGCAGACGGTGGGAATGTCCTTCAGCTCCTCGGGCGGCAGCGCGTAAAGGTCCTTGTCCATCGCCTCGCCCGGATCGATCCGGTTCTCGATGCCGTCGAGACCAGCCATCAAAAGCGCGGTGAACGTGAAGTACGGATTGCCCGCCGCGTCTGGGAAGCGCGTTTCGAGCCGCTTTCCATTCGCGCTCGGCGAATAAGGAATCCGCACCGAGGCTGACCGGTTGCGCGCGGAATAGGCGAGCAGAACCGGCGCTTCGAAGCCGGGCACGAGCCGCTTGTAGGAATTCGTCGTCGCATTCGCGAAGGCGTTGATGGCTCGGGCGTGCTTGATGACGCCGCCGATATAATGGAGGCACGTCTCCGACAAATCAGCGTAGCGGTCGCCGGCGAACAGCGGCGCGCCGTCTTTCCAGATAGATTGGTGGACGTGCATGCCCGAGCCGTTGTCGTTGAAATAAGGCTTGGGCATGAATGTCGCTGTCTTGCCGTAAGACGCGGCGACATTGTGGATCACGTACTTGTAGAGCTGCAGCCGGTCCGCCATCGTCGTCAGAGTGGAGAATTTCATCCCCAGCTCGTGCTGGGCGGGGGCCACTTCGTGGTGATGCTTCTCGGGCTCGAGGCCGATCTCGCCCATCACCGACAGCATTTCCGAGCGCATGTCTTGCTCGCTGTCGACGGGCGGAACGGGGAAGTAGCCGCCCTTGGGACCGGGCCGGTGACCCATATTGCCCATCTCGTACTCGCGACCGGTGTTCGCCGGCAATTCAGTGGAGTCGAATTCGTAGCCTGTCTTGTGCGGCTCCGTGTTCCAGCGAACGTCGTCGAACACGAAGAATTCCGCTTCCGGACCGAAGAACGCCTCGGAGCCGATCCCGGAGGCTTTCAGATACGCCTCCGCCGTCTTGGCGGTGGAGCGCGGGTCGCGATTATACGCCTGGCCCGTCATCGGATCGAGAATGTCGCAGAAAATCGAGAGCGTCGTTTGCTGGTAAAACGGGTCGATGATGGCCGTCGCCGGATCCGGCATCAGGGTCATGTCGGACTCGTTGATCGCTTTCCAGCCCGCAATCGAGGAGCCGTCAAACATCGCGCCGTCCGCGAAGAAATCGTCGGTCACCATCGATTTGTCGAAGGTGACATGCTGCATCTTCCCCCGTGGATCGGTGAAGCGCAGATCGACGAACTCGACGTCCTTCTCCTGCATCAGTTTCAACACGTCTTGCGACATTCAGCGCCCTCCAATGGTCTGGCTGTGTTCAATTTCAGTGCGTTATCAGCGGACTCGCGCCGCGGCGCAAAGGCCTAAAGCGCCTGGTCGCCGCGTTCGCCGGTTCGAATGCGGAACGCCTCCGCGACGTCGGTCACGAAGATCTTGCCGTCGCCGATCTTACCCGTTTGAGCGGCCTTGGCGATGGCTTCGACAGCCTGCTCGACCGACGAATCGGAGATCACGATCTCGATCTTGAGCTTCGGCAGGAAGTCGACCACGTACTCGGCGCCGCGGTACAATTCTGTGTGACCGCGCTGTCGTCCGAACCCCTTGGCTTCAAGAACCGTCATCCCTTGAAGCCCCACTTGGTGAAGGGCGTCCTTCACGTCGTCTAACTTGAAGGGCTTTATCACCGCTTCGACCTTTTTCATCGGCGCGCTCCCACACTTCCGCGTTTTCTTCGGCCTAAGCGACGGGGGATGTCCGCACCACCGGGGATGCGGCCCGCGCGCGGCGATCACCCAGGACTGGTAACATTTCAGGCACGCGCGCCCAAGCATTGGGCGCCGGAAAAATCGGCGGGGCGCCTTTAATTCGTGACGCCTGCGTCACTATTTGTTAGCTCGAACTGCTTTTGAGAACTAATCCCAAACGATTGAGCGCTTGAATGCCACATCAGGTCTACATCGACCCCGCCCGCAAGAAACCCAGATACCGGCCGTTCGAGGCGATGGCGCGCATGCAGCGCTTGATCGCCGACAAGGAAGACACCGAGCAGGTCTTTCATATTGTCGAAGCGCTGAACGGAAACGCGTTGGAAAAGAACCTGCGGCGCTTCGCTTCGAGCGAACGCGGCGCCGCGCGGTTGAGCGAGCGGACCTACCTCCCCGATATGCTCGACGATCACGACGCATTGCGCACCCTGCCAGAGGGCAGCGTCGGTCGGAAATACATCGACTTCATGGAGCGCGAAGGCCTCACCGCCGCCGGCTTGGTCGAGGAAAGCTTGAAGTTCCGGCGCGGCCGGCCCGTGTATGACGACGATGTAGAATATTTCGGCGACCGACTTCGCGACACGCACGACTTGTTTCACGTTCTGACCGGCTATGGCCGCGACCCGCTCGGCGAGGCCTCGGTGCTGGCCTTCTCCCATGGCCAAAACCCAAGCTTCGGCATCCGGTTCATTTATGTCATGGGGGCCCGCCAGATCGCCAAGCACACCCCCCGCGAGACGCGCATCATGGACGTCATCCGCGAAGGGCGCGACGCGGGACGGGCGGCGGAGCAGATCGCCGAACAAGACATCCGCGCCCTGCTCGCAGAGCCCATCGACGCGGCGCGCGCTCGGCTCGGCATCGGCAAGCCCGTCCTCTATCGCCGCGCGCTGAAGATCATCTCTGATCAGCGAGACCCTCAGACCGTGCTCGCCGCGGCGTGATTTTCCTCATCCGCCATGGCGAAGCGGCGGCCGCCTGGGGCGCGGCGCCCGATCCTGGGCTAAGCGCCCTCGGCGCAAAGCAGGCCCGCGCGGCCGCCGAATCGCTGGACAGCCAGGGGGCGAACAACGCCGTCACGAGCCCGATGCGCCGCTGTCGTGAAACGGCGCAGGCCTTTGAGACTCTGAAACGCCTCGATGCGCCGATCGTCTCCGCCGTGTCGGAAGTGGAGACGCCGGCTGAGGTCGACGACCGTCCGGCCTGGCTGCGCGGAATCATGGCGGGGACCTGGGCCGACGCAGGCGACGCCTTGACCGCTTGGCGCCACACGGCGACCGAAGCCGTATCCGCCTTGCCGGATGGAACTGCAATCTTCAGTCACTTCGTCGCCATCAACGCGATTGTCAGCGCACTGACGAACCGTGACGAGGTGCTGGTGTTCAAGCCCGCGCACTGCTCGATCACGCTCTTGGAACGGGGCGGCGACGGATTGCGCGTCGCGAAACTCGGAGACGAGGCCCCGCCGGTCGTTCTATAAGACGATTGTGAGCTTGAGGATCATCACGACAGACGAGATGCGCGAGGCGGATCGGCTTACCATAGAAGCTGGGACGCCGGGCGTTGATCTGATGGAGCGCGCGGGCGCGACGGTGGCGGAGGCCGCCCATCGTCTCGCGCCCGACGGGTCGATCGCTATACTTTGCGGCCCAGGCAATAATGGCGGGGACGGATTTGTCGCGGCGCGGCTGCTGGCGGATGCGGGGCGCGACGTCGCTCTTTATCTCCTCGGCGCGCGGGAACAGCTGACGGGCGACGCCGCGCTGGCGGCAGAGCGCTGGCCAGGCCCCGTCAAGCCGCTCGCCCAGGCCCTGGACGCCGACCCCGGCCTGGTCGTCGACGCCTTGTTCGGCGCAGGCCTCAGCCGTCCGCTGGACGGCGTCGCCGCAGACCTCGCCGCGCGCCCCTGGCGGCGTGTCTTGTCCGTGGATACGCCCTCGGGCCTCGACGGCGATACGGGCCGCGCCGCAGGGCCGGTTTTCACCGCCGATGCGACCATCACCTTCGCCGCAAAGAAGCCCGCCCACGTCTTGGCGGACGGCGCCGCGCGCTGCGGATTGGTCGACGTCGCCGATATCGGGATTAGCGATGACACGCTCGCCGACGTGTCCCAGTCCGATGTGTTCGAGAACCACCCCGTCCTGTGGAGCGACCGCTTCCCTTGGCCGGATCGCGCCGCGCATAAGCACCGCCGCGGGCGGCTGATGTGCGTGACGGGGGGCCCAAGCCAAACCGGCGCGGCGCGGCTTGCCGCAAGGGCCGGATTGCGTGCGGGCGCAGGGTTGGTCACCCTGCTCTCTCCTCGGGCGGCGACGCTTGTGAACGCGGTCCATTCGACCGCGATCATGGTCGCTCCGTTCGAGGGGCCCGAGGATCTGGCCGCCAAGGCAGAGCGTTCGCACGCTTTGGTCATCGGCCCCGCGGCGGGCCTGTCTGAAGCGACGCGCGCGCACGTCCTCGCTTTGGCGGCCGGACCAGCGGGGCTGATCGTCGACGCGGACGGCTTGACCGTCTTTGAGGACGCGCCGGCCGACCTGTTCAACGCCCTGGGCGCCGGCGACGTGATCACGCCCCATGCGGGCGAGTTCGAGCGGCTCTTTCCGGGGCTTCTGCAATCCAGCCGCAACCGCATAGACGCCGTCCGCACGGCGGCGCAGACCGCCGGCTGCGTCGTTCTCTTGAAGGGACCGGACACCGTGATCGCCCACCCCGCTGGCCACGCGGTCGTAAACGTGCACGCGAGCCCGTTCCTGGCCACCGCCGGCTCCGGCGACGTGCTGGCGGGGATCATCGGCGGCCTTTGCGCGCAAGGAATGGACGCATTCCACGCGGCCGCCGCCGGCGCCTGGCTGCACGGCGAGACGGGCCTCGCGCTTGGTCCCGGCCTGATCGCGGAGGATCTGCCGGACACTCTGCCCACAGCCCTCAAACGCCTTTACGCAGAGCGGTCTTGAACCCCGCCGCCGCGGCGCGTAGGGGAGCAGGTCTCCAACCCGTGCGGATGTGGCGGAATTGGTAGACGCACTTGGTTTAGGTCCAAGCGCCGCGAGGCGTGGGGGTTCGAGTCCCTCCATCCGCACCATCAGATTCCGGCTTGGCGTCGCGCGCGGGGCTGCTCAAGGTCCGAGATCGAGGCGCGCGCCCGCGTGGACACGGCACACCGCCTATGACATACAGCGCGCCTTCAAACCCAGCATGGCGAGTTTTCGAAAGCACAGGCCGCCCCACGGCGCGCCGGCAAGGACCCGAGAGACAATGGAAGTCACACAAACCAAGGCCGAGGGCCTGAGCCGCACCTATCAAGTCAAGGTCAGCGCGTCTGAGCTGCAAGCCAAGCTCGACGCCCGCATCGAAGAGATCCGCCCGCAAATGCGGTTGAAGGGCTTCCGGCCGGGCAAAGTGCCCGCCGCCCACGTGAAGCGCATGTTCGGCAAATCGATCATGGGCGAGCTGATCGAGGGCGTTGTCGGCGAGTCGAACCAGAAGGCGCTGGCCGACGCGGAGGTGCGCCCCGCCTCCCAGCCGCAAATGCGCATGGACAGCGACGTCGACCAGGTGATCGCCGGCGAAGCCGACCTCGCCTATCACCTGGATGTCGACGTCATGCCGGATTTCGAGCCGGTCGACGTCTCGACCCTGAAAATCGAACGCCCCGTCGCGCCTGTGGCCGACGAGGAGCTGGACGAAGCGCTGAAAAACCTGGCCGAGCAGAACAAGAAGTTCGAAGCCCGCGGCAAGACCGCCAAAGCCCGCGACGGCGACGCCGTGGTGATCGACTTCGTCGGCAAAATCGACGGCGAGGCTTTCGACGGCGGCGCGGCCGAGGGCCAGGCCATTGTCCTCGGCGAGGGCCGGTTCATTCCCGGCTTCGAAGAGCAGCTTGTCGGCGTGAAGGCGGGCCAGGAAACCGAGCTCAACGTCACCTTCCCGGAAGATTACCCGGCCGAAAACCTGAAGGGCAAAGACGCCGTCTTCGAGGTCACGGTGCAGGAAGTTCGCGAACCCCAGATCCCCGATGTGGACGACGACTTCGCCAAGGGCCTGGGTCTCGAAGGGCTCGACAATCTCAAAGAGCTGATGACGGGGCAGCTGCAAGCCCAGCACGATCAGGCGTCGCGTCAGAAGGCCAAGCGCGTCCTCCTCGACCAGCTCGACGAGGGTCATAATTTCGACCTGCCGCCCAATATGGTGGAGCAGGAATTCCAGCAGATCTGGACCCAGCTGGAGAAAGAGAAAGAGGCCGGCCGCCTCGACGAAGAGGAAGCCGCCAAGCCCGAAGACGAGCTGAAAGCCGAGTACCGGGGCATCGCCGAGCGCCGGGTTCGGCTGGGCCTTGTCCTGGCTGAAATCGGCCGCGCGGCGGGCGTTCAGGTCTCCGACCAAGAGCTGCAGCAGGCGATGATCGCCGAGGCGCGCCGCTATCCCGGCCAGGAAAAGCAGATCCTCGAATTCCTCCAAAAGAATGAAGGCGCCCGCGCCCAGCTTCAGGCGCCGGTCTACGAGGAGAAGGTCGTCGACCATATCTTCGGCGTCGCGGAAATGGTCGACACCGAGGTGAGCAAGGACGACCTGTTCACCGAG
>CAZQZC010000125.1:0-8072 GCA_964597685.1 uncultured Hyphomonadaceae bacterium
AGCTGTGGAGCCAGACCCGCGGCATCTTCGTCTATGACGAGGTCACGCCCGAGGTCTATCCGAAGCAGATCGCCTTCACCGTCATCCCCCATGGCGGGGATTTCCTGGAGGACGGCTACACGACGGAAGAGCGCAAGATCATCATCGAGGTGCAGAAGATCCTGGACCCAGATATCCGGGTCAGCGCCACCTCTGTCCGCGTACCGGTCTTTGTGGGCCATTCGGAAGCGGTGCACATCGAGTTTGAAGATCCCATCACGCCGGGCTCCGCGCGCAAGATCCTGCGGGAAAGTCCGGGCGTCATGCTCGTCGACGACCCGAGCGACGAGCTTTACATCACCCCGGTGGAATGCGTCGGAGAATGGGCGACCTATGTCTCCCGCGTGCGCCGGGATCCGTCGGTCGAGAACGGGATCGCCCTGTGGGTCGTCTCCGACAATCTCCGCAAGGGCGCAGCGCTGAATGCCGTTCAGATCGCCGAAGAATTGCTCAACCGCGGCGTTCTAAGGCCCGAGAAGCTGCCCACGCCGGCCGCCTCGGACTGAGCGCGTCGCGCGCCGTCACGGAGGGTAAACTCCGAGTGAGACCTGCTGACACCGCCTCGACTCCGCCCCATTTGCGGACTTGAAAGGCGCGGTCCGGACGGGGTCTCCCGGTCGGGCGAGCGTCCTTCAATTCGTTCGGGGCGCTAACGCAGGCTTATGGGACCACGCCCCGGTCCAAGGAATGAGGAGCAATCCATGCGCAAACTGTTTGCAGCCATCGTCGCCATGTTCGCGGCGGTCGCACTCGCCACGCCGGCCAGCGCCCAGCTGTTCGGCGGCAAGAAAGACTTCATCTACGAAAAAGGCGGTTACGCCATCAACGGCCACGACACCGTCGCCTATTGGGATCTCGACGCCAACGATCTGAAAGACAACGGCCTGCCGAATCCGAAAGCGGTCAAAGGCGATCCGCAATTCTCGCACGATTGGAACGGCGCCACCTGGATCTTCGCGTCGGCTGAGAACCGCGACAAGTTCGCCGCCGATCCTGAGCGTTATGCGCCGCAATACAACGGCTACTGCGCCTACGCCGCCGCCAAAGGCAACCTCGCCCGCACCGACGCCAACGCCTGGCGCGTGATCGACGGCAAGCTGTACCTGAACTTCAACTCGTCGATCCAACGCAAGTGGGTCAAAGACATTCCGGGCCACATCCAAGACGCCAATAGCAATTGGAGCAATCTGAGCACCAAGCTCGCCGCCCCGGCCGCTTAAGCGTCCGCCGCGATCTTCAAAGAAACGCGCTGGCCTCGGCCGGCGCGTTTTTTCGTTCTTTCAACAGGTTCGCCGATCCCGCTCTAGCCACGCGCGCCAATACGAACCATATCGGCGCGGCGCGTCGCCCAGATTCCCACGGAGCAATCGTAAGAATGGATGCGAACATCCGCATGGGCTTCTTCGCCGGACTTGGGGCCTACGTGCTCTGGGGCCTGTTGCCGCTGTACTTCAAAACGCTCGGTCATGTTCCGCCAGATCTCATGTTGGCGCACAGAATCCTTTGGTCGGCTCCAACCGGGATTCTGTTGGTCGTGGCCGCCGCCCGCTGGCGCGACCTCGCCCAAGCGCTCACGTTGCGACGCATTGGCTGGCTCGGGATTTCCGCAACCCTGATCGGGGTGAATTGGCTCGTTTACATTTGGGCCGTCGGCCAAGAGCGGGTGATGGAGGCGAGCCTTGGCTATTACATCAACCCGCTGGTCAATGTGATTATCGGCGCGCTGTTCTTGTCTGAAAAACTACGCGCGCAGCAATGGGCTGCAATCGGGATCGCAGCGCTTGGCGTCGCAATCATGACGGCCGGCCTGGGCCGCTTGCCTTGGGTGGCCCTGGTCCTGTGCATCTCGTTCGCTCTCTATTCCCTGATCCGAAAGCGCGTCGCAATCGACGGGCGCGGCGGCTGCTTGGTCGAAGCGGCGATCCTATTTCCGCTCGCGGCGGTGTGGATGACCCAGTTCGCCAGTGCGGGCGGCGGCGTATGGGCACGGGGCGAGTGGGATATCGCCCTCCTTGTCGCCGCCGGCCCGATCACGGCCGCGCCCCTGATCTTCTTCGCCGTGGCGGCGAAACGCCTGCGCCTGTCCACACTTGGCATGATGCAGTACCTTGGACCAACTCTCCAATTTCTCATCGCCCTAGCCTTCGGCGAAACCTTCGGCTGGACGCAAGCGGCCGCGTTTGCCTGCATTTGGATCGCGCTTGCTTTGTTCACGGCCGATGGGCTCGTCCAATCCCGACACTTCAAAACACAAGCGGCCGCCGCATAAAAAACCCCGGCCTTGAGATCAAGGACCGGGGGGGGACAGGATTGCACGATGAAAAAATACTCGTCTGAAATGAAGCAAATGCTGTGCCAATCACCATGAGCGATCGAGTTTACTATGCCATTGGGGACGTACACGGCGAAGCTGATCGGCTTCGCGCGCTCCACAGGCATATCAAGGACGTTCACGCGAGAGAGCACGCCGGCGCGCCTATGACCTTGGTTCACCTGGGCGACATTATCGACCGCGGACCAGACCCGTGCGCTGCAGTGGACGCGATCTTGGCGCTGGAAGCCGAGGCCGACGGTCGCGATGATATCGAAATCGTCACGCTTCTCGGAAACCACGAACGCATGCTTTTGGATGCTCAGGAAACACCCGAGGATTCTCGCGAGCTGTGGCTGTTCAATGGCGGCGATGCAACCGAGGAAAGTTACAACCGCGTCGGCCGCGGCCCGGTCGATCCGGCGCACGTCGCCTGGATGGATCGGCTCCCCTCGATCAAAATCGACCAGGACGCGCGTCTCATTTTTGTACACGCAGGGGTTTCAGCTACCGATTTCCCGAACGAGAACATAGAGACCTATCTCTGGACCCGAAGGCGGAGCTTCTTCCAAACCGAAGACTGGAGCGCGCCGGCGCTTGAAGGCATGACGGTCGTTCACGGCCACACGCCCACCGCCAACAATGAACCCGACATCGCCGGCGACGGTCGCCGTATCAACATCGATACGGGCGCGGTTTATGGCGGGCCCTTAACAGCGCTGGTCCTGGCCCCGGGCGCTGAACCCACGTTCTTTTTCGTCTGACGGTCACAAGCAATCGTACAACGCGTCGATCAGGCGGCTTGCGCGCGGATCGCCCATCAGTTTGTTGGATTGCCGGTTCATGACGTAAGCGGCGGACAGGCCGCGGTCGGGATCTCCGAACGCCATCGATCCGCCCCAGCCGGAATGCCCCAACGTATCGGTATTGGGGCCGAAGATCTGATTGTTGTTCCGAAACACGCCGGCGGCGAAGTCCATCTCGAAGGGGACAACCCGGTCTTCGCCCAAACACCGCCTGCGGGTCAGCTCGCGGAACGTTTCCGGCCGCAAAATTCCAGCACCCCGCTGAGCATAGATCTGATAGAGCCGGGCGACTGACAAGGCGCCGCCATGGCCGTTGGCGGAGGGGATCTCGATCTCGCGCCAAATGGCGCCCCCCCGGTTCGGCGCCGCCCATTTTGTCAGAAACGCGGCGCGCTTGAAATCGTTCAGTTCACCGAGGTCCGGCAAGGCTTTGGGGCGCAACATGTCAGCGCAGCGATCATGCTCTGACGCGGGTAATCCGATGTGAAAGTCGATGTCGGCGGGCCCGCAGACCTCCTCGCGGAGGACCGAGCCGAGCGTGCGGCCCGATAGACGCCGCGCCAATTCTCCAACCAGATACCCCCAAGTCAGCGGATGATAGCCGGAGCCTTCGCCTGGCGGCCACATGGGCGGCTCTTCGGCCAGACGAGCGGCCATCGCCGGCGGGTCCAGCCATAAGTCCGGATCGATGGGATCGCGAAATCCCGGCAGGCCGGCCTGGTGAGACAGCATCTGGCCGATCGTGATCGCTTGCTTCCCGCGCGCCGCGAAATCAGGCCACAGCGCCGATACAGGGGTCTCATAGTCCGCGTCGTGGCGTTCGAGCAGCGACGCCATAACAAGCGCAGCAACGCCCTTCGTGGTGGAGAAAACGGGAGCCAGCGTGTCCGGACCCCACGGACGCTGTCCGGCTCTGTCCGCCCAGCCGCCCACAAGATCGACGACGGCCTCGCCGTCCAAGATTGCGGCAAAGCCGGCGCCCTGCTCCGCACCGCCTGCAAAGTTTGCTTCGAACGCTGCGCGCACCGCGTCGAAACCCGGCGCAACATGGCCCGAGACTGGCGTCTCAGCCATCGGACCCCTCGCCCAGCACATCATCGGAAACCACGGCGAGCACCGTCCGCCAGACCTCCACGTCGCGGGCGGCGAAGCGGTTCTCATCGCTTAGTTCGACCACGAGATCGACACCGAGCGCCGCGCCGCCAAGCGCGGAATCCTCTTCGATCACGTAGACCCGCCCGAATGGATAGAATTCATTGAATTGGCTGGCGATCGCGTAATCCTCAAGCGTGGCGCCGCCTTCAAGGCCGGCAAACGTGAAGAACACGGCCAGGTCGCAACCGCGTCGGTCGCAGCCAGACAGGCTGAGGGTGAAGTCGACGTCGTCGATCGTCGCGTCGAAGAATTGAGAGGTTTCATCGGCGCTCTTTGTTTGCGCATTGACGATCGCCCCCGCCGTCTGCAGCGCCTGGCGGGCTGAAATCGGCGAAACGGGCTCAGCCGCCGCACTTGCGGCGAACATGGCGGCGAAACAGGCGAGTGCGGCTTGGCTCTTCATATCAGCTGCTTAACTGGCGCGGACCGCGAAGCAAATGCCCTGGCGCAGCGCCGGCTCTCACGATTGTGAGGTGGCGAAGCCTCCCGGCGACGTCAGCCGCCGCTATGTGCCATGACATCGACGAACGGGGACCTTCCACCCATGAAGCACGCACTCGCCACAGGATTGATCGCCATGACCGCCATTACCGGCTGCGCCACCACCGACGCCCAACCAGCGGCCGCCCAGGCCGCAACGGCGCCGGCCCGAAACATTGTCCGCTCCACGTCGGACTTCGCCAGTACGGACGCTCGGCTGAAAGCGGCGATTGAGAGCCGCGGCCTCACCCTGTTCACGATTGTCGACCATGCCGCCGGCGCGGCGACCATCGATCTAACGCTCGCGCCGACCAAGCTCTATATCTTCGGCAATCCGCGCGCCGGAACGCCGCTGATGCAAGCGAACCAAGCGATCGGCCTCGATCTGCCGCTGAAAGCGCTGGTTTACGAAACGGACGAGGGCGTCTTTGTCGCCACGCCGAACATCGACGCGCTGACCGCCGAATACGGGATCGACGGCCTCGCCCAACTCAAGACGAATGTCGGCAATGCGCTCGGCGGAATTGCAGCGGAGGCTGCGGGGACAGCCGGCTAAAGCCGTTTTTCCATCTCGAAACGGTCGAAGCGTTCAACCCCGATCTCGACCGTTTCGGGCCGCACGACATGATAGCCGACGGCCTCATAAGCGGGCCGCGCGTGCAGGCTGGCATGGGTTCTGAGCGATCTGACGCCCGCGGCCGCGGCCTCGTCTTCAAGCGGCTGGTACAGGCGACGGAACAGACCTCGCCCGCGGCAGGCCGGCAGGATGTAGGCGAAGTCTGAATATCCTGTCCCATCCAAGGTGACGAAGCCCGCCAATCCGCCGCCACGCATCTCTGCGGTCATAACCTCGCCGGCGAACAGGCGCTTTTCCCAGGCCTCGCCAGCTGGCGGCTGCGGCGCCCAGGCGGTTCGCTGCGCCGCCGTGTACGCCGTCGCCCCGTCCCGCACGGCGTGAAAGAACACTTCGCCCAGCGCGTCGGCTTCGGCGCGCCGGGCTTTTCGGATATAGACTTCGACGGACATGGCGGGCAGGATTCCCAGAGTTTGACACCCCTAAGCGAGAGCCCGCCCATGACAAGCGCTATCGTTCCTTACCGCTCGGTCCTGTACATGCCCGGCGCCAATCCACGCGCGCTGGAAAAGGCGAAGACCCTGCCGGCCGACGCGCTGATCTTCGATCTGGAGGACGCCGTCGCGCCCGAAGCCAAGGTTGAGGCGCGCGAAACCGTGGCGATGAAAGTCGCGGCCGGCGGATATGGAGAGCGAAGCGTCTTCATCCGGATCAATGGCTTCGACACCGAATGGGGCGAAGCCGATCTGAGCGCCGCAATCGAGGCCAAGCCCAACGGCATCCTGGCCCCAAAGATTGAGACCCGCGACGACATCGCCCGATTGGATGCAGCCCTTCAAAAGGCCGGAGCGCCAGCCGATTTGGCGCTCTGGGTGATGATCGAGACGCCGAAGGCGCTGCTCAACATCGCCGAGGTCGCCGCTGCGGCCAGCCACACGCGCTTGACCGGATTTGTCATGGGGACCAACGATCTGGCGAAGGAATTGCGCGCGGCGCCAACGCCAGACAGGCTCGCCTTCCAGATCGCGCTCAGCCTAACGGTGGTCGCCGCGCGAGCCTATGGCCTGCTTGCCATAGACGGCGTGTTCAACGACATCCAGGACGCAGAGGGGCTGCAGGCGGAATGCGAACAAGGCCGCACCCTCGGCTTTGACGGCAAGACCTTGATCCACCCGTCGCAGATCGACGCCTGTAACACGGTCTTTTCACCCGATCCCGACGATGTCGCCCAATGCCGCGCCGTGATCGACGCCTTTGCCGCGCCCGAAAACGCAGGCAAAGGCGTCTTGAAGGTCAACGGCAAAATGACCGAATTGCTCCACCTTGAAGAGGCTCGCCGGACGGTTTCGGTCGCAAACGCGATTGCGGCGCGATCGACCTAGATCGTCAGTCGCAGATCGCGGATCTCCTGCGCGATCGCATCATAGGTGGCGGTCAATTCCGCGCCATTGTTGGCGACAAACGCGAAATCAGGCGACGTGGCGCAGTCGCGCAGCAAGTCTTCGGCTGAATTCGGCGCCTCGAAGGCGATCGTGTAAAGAACCACGTCCTGGTCTTTGATCGCGTCGCAGAGGGCGAGGCCCTGTTCTTCGCCGTCCCCAAGCTCGTCTTCATCCAAGCGCCAATCGTCGAAAATGCCGTCCGACATCATGATGATGACTTTGGTCGTTGTCGCGTCGTTATAGGACCTCGGCTCAGACGCCGCCGGCCAGACGCTCGCCCATTCGGGCGAGATCAGCGCCCAGGCGGTGGCGAGGCCTAAACCGCCGTGCGTGCCTAGATCGGCTTCCAAACTCTCGATGTAATCGTCCAGCGCGGATTCGCTGTTTGTCAGCGGCTGGATCTCGGATTCCGGACATTCGTGATAGCGAAAATTGTTCGCGCTATCGCCGGCGCGAAGACGAAACTCACCGCCGGGCGACGTTTCGCGATCGCCGGCGAAGGCCTGGGCCTTTTGTTCATCCGTCGCTTCGAAAAACCAAACCGGGCCGGCCGCGCCGAAATAAGCGCCGGGTCCGGGAAGGTCGTCGGTAAACGCTGAACTGCCCGCCCGTTCGAAGATGCAGGTGTTTTCGAACTGGACACCAACGGTCTCGAGGCCTTCATAATCGATAAGGTCTTCGCAATCGGCGGTGTCTTCGCAAAACTCATCGACGTCCGCCAACGTCAAAACACTGGGTAGATCGTCATCGTCTATGAAGTCCTCGGGAACTTCGCGCTCGTAGGTGCGCAGGGGCTCTTGACCCGTGAAGTCCTCAAAAAAGGGCCCGACATTGACCGCATGATTGTAGGAGGTCATCGCGATGCGAATGTCGTCATTCTCGGGCGTGTCGGGAAGCAATTGGGCGACCGCTGAACGGGCGGCCGATTGCAATTGGCTCAGCCGCGAACCCGCCATAGAGCCGGACACGTCGAACACCATGGCGATGTCGAGCCTGCCGACGCTGAAATTTGTGCCCGAATCAACATTGAACGCGATCTCCTCGCGCCCGATGATCCCCGCAATCGTCGTGGGGATGGTGCACGTCACATCGCCCGTAATGGCTTCGTCTGCGTCGGAGTATATGACATCGACTTCGGCGCAGGCTGTTTGAACCGATTGCGATTCAAGCATGTTCGGAAAAGCTGTTCGAACAAAAGCCGTCGTCTCATCCTCGCCGACGCCGTCTTGGGGGGCGGCGACGCGTCCGAGTGGCGAATCGAATCT
>CAZQZC010000126.1:0-8024 GCA_964597685.1 uncultured Hyphomonadaceae bacterium
ATCCTCGGCCGACGCCCGCATCGCCCTGCGGTATGCTCCTTGCCAGCACGAACGCGAGAGGCCGTCAGCCGACTCAAATTCAGATGAAAGGGCTCTAGCTGGCGGGGCGACGACATGATCCTCCCTGCATCGCTCGCGCTCGTCGCCGTCGCAGCCGGGGCGACCGCCGAAGCGGGATGGGCCGCGTCGAACGAGGCTCAAGCTGAGAAATCGCTGGTGCGGCTGCAAACACCTGACGGCGCTGGGATCGGCGTTGTCGTGTCGGCGGACGGTTTTATCGTGTCCCTCATCGACAACGCCGCAGAGCAGAGCCGTATAGACGCATATTTTTTGGGGCAACGGCGTCCGGAAGCGGCGAAAATCGTTGATACGATCGCCGGACGCGGGCTGACCCTGCTGAAGGTGGAGAGAACCGGGCTGACGCCTGGCCGCCTGGCGAGTGCGGCGCCGGCGGGCTTCGATCGCGTGTTTCCGCTTGGACTGGATGCGCAGGACTCCGAGGGGGCTTGGGCGCAGTCGACGCTCGCGGACGGCCCGCGCTCGCTCAAAGGGCCTGGCGATCCGGCGATGGACAGCGTGATGTTCGACGCGTGCGGACGGGTCGTCGGCTTGTCCGCTTGGCGGGCGGTGGCGCCGCGTCGCAGCGGCGAGCCGATCGCGGACATGTTCCCGTTGCTACGCCAACACCAGGTCGATGCAACCCGGCTAAATACGCCTTGCGCGGCCACGGATTTCGGCCTTGGGCCAGCAAACAGATTGCGCCAAGCGTGGCCCTGGGCTGGGCTGCTGGGTTTTGCGGTCTTCGGTTTGGGCGTTGTCGCGCTCCGCCGACTGAAGCACTTGGCATGAACGAGCCCCACGCGGACGAGACGTATTGAATGCGCCGCACAACCGGCGGAGGATAGAAAGAAAAGGGGGAGGACGCCGTCATGAGGGTGATGGTCGTGGAAGACAAAGAGGAGTTCGCCCTTCAGGCGATCGAGGTCGTGGAAGGCATGGGGGGTCAGTGCGCATGGATGACGAATATCGACGACGCGCTCGCCGACATCGCGGAGGCTGAGCCGCCCTATCAGGCGATCATCCTGGATCGGATGCTGAACGACGGCGCACGCGATGGTCTGTGTATGATCGAATCGCTCGAACGCTCCGGCTTCATGCTGCCTGTCATTGTTGCGTCGGCGCTTAAAGATCCGGACCATCACCTTGAAGGGCGGGCGGCAGGTGCGGTCGATTATATTTCAAAGCCCTATGAAGCCAGAGAGCTTGAGATCAAGCTTCGCGTCCACACCAAGCGGACGCGCTTCGCCGTGAAGAGACTCGAATTGGACGTCCTGAAACGCGCCGCCTACTTCGCTGAGGAGCCTGTCCCGCTGGCGCCGAAATGCTTTGATATTCTAAGCCTTCTCGCATTCAATGTCGGCCAGCCGGTTTTGCGGGAAGCCCTTCATCGGGCGGCTTGGCCCGACCAGGCGACGATCAGCCGCGACCGCGTCGACACCGCAATCAAGCGCCTGCGCAAGGAATTGAGCTTCTTCGAGGTCGCCGACGCCGTCGAACTGGTCGAACGGGTCGGCTACCGCCTCAATCCGGCCAAGCTCTAGGCGCGGACGGATGAATGCGCTCGCACGCGGCCTGGCGGCGCTGACAGCGGCCTCCTTCGCCGTCTTCCTAGCTGTCGCGTGGCTCGCGCTTCACGATTGGCGGCGCGATGCGGCGGCTGAGATCAATGCCGAGATCGCGTCGCTGCAAGCGACTAGTCAATTGTTCCCTGGCATTGGCGCGCTAGACCCGATTTCACGACGCGCCGCGGTGGACAGCGGGTTTTATCTCGTCGCGGACATGGACGGGCAATGGATCGACGGCAACATCCTGGCCGTCGAACAGCCGATCGATCTGGCGGCGGACGCGCCCAGTTCATGGCGGGTCATGACCCGGGACGGCGCGCGAAGCGTGTTCGGCCGGTGGGTGCGGATTGATGCCGCCATGGACATCTTGGTCGCGCGCAGCCCGGACAGCCTTTGGCGGTTTTTGATCATGGTCGCCGCAGTGTTTATCGCGTCCACGACAGCGTCGGGGTTCATCGCATGGCGGTTCGCCCGCAGGCGGGAGGTCCGCGATCAAGAGCGCTTAAGCGCCCTCGCGACTGTCTTTGAAGCCTTCGCGCGTGGTGAATCTTCAGAGCGCGCGCCGGTCGACGACAGCGGCGAACCCCTCGACCGCCTGGCTGGCACGCTTAACCGATCAATCGACCGCATCAATGCGTTCGTTCAGATGTTCACCTTCCTCAATCGCTTCATCTGGCACGACGTCATGGCCTCCGTAGGACGCGCCCGCCAGGAGTTGGAACGCCGGGGCGTCGAAGACGAAACGGCGCTCGGCATTGCGCGTCACCTCACGGCCAGCGAGGCGAAATGCAAAGGCGTCATGGAGGTCGCGCGCTATGAGACGGGCGCGGCGGCTGAATTCGTCGAAGTCGATCTGGCCGGGCTCGCACACACAGTCGCGGAAGAATACGCCTTCGAAATGGAGAATCGCGACATGCGCATGGTCCTGACCGCGCGCCCCGCCAACGCGATGGGCGTGCCAGGCGCCTGCAAGCTGCTCGTCGACAATCTGGTGAAGAACGCTGTGGCTTATAGCCCGGACGGTTCCGAGATTGAATTGGAAACCGGCGTCTCGTCCGACGGCGCGCCGTTCGTCCGCGTGCGCGACCGCGGTCCAGGCCTCTCAGCTTTTCCGCCCAATTTCGACTATTGCGCCGGCCCCAGCGAAGCGGCGCGCGGGAACGTTAAAACGCTCGCGGAGGGACATGGCGTCGGCCTGATCCTCGTTTATCGCATCGCACGGTTTCTCGGCGCGCGGATCACATATTCAGATCGTTCGCATGGCGGGGGCTTGGAAGCAGAAGTTATTTTTGCTGATAATCCCACTTAGCTTGATCGAAGGCGGGTGGGTTGCCGGCGATGTTGGATTTCATGCCTAAGGCGGCGTTGTTGGCCGTGGTTTTCGCGCTCTCGCCTAATTCGTCCGCTGAGGGCGAACTCGACGAGGCCATTCCGAAGACCGCCGCTCACCGCGTTCTGGACTTTGACGAGAAGCTGGCGGAGGCTCGCCGGGCTCTGGACGGCGCAGCTATGATCGAAGCGCTCGAGGGGCTGGTCGCTTTGGAGGGCGTGGTCAAAACGCCAACGGGTTCAAGCGCAGCGCTGACCAAGGTCGACGATTTCGCAGAAGCCGCTGACTTGGTGTCGGACAAGCCCGACCTCCTGCGTCGGTTGATGTCTCTCACCCCGATCCGCCTGCGCGGCGCGGAAGGCGGCGCCATGCGCCATACAATCAGCGTCGCCCAAGGCATGCCGCATATCCGGACGATCAAGTTCAAACCGAACGACTTCGCCGCCGTCTATGTCAGAGATGCGGAGCCCGGCAGCATTCGCTTAACCGTCCGCAAGCCCGGCGCCGACGACGCCGTGCGCGTGTCGGCTGTGGCGAAGGGCGCACCCATTTGCGCCTGGCAAGCCGATGAGGCCGGTCTTTATGAGGTCGTCGTCGAGTCCTTGATGTCGGAGATGCAGTCTGTACAACTACTGATTAATTAACCGGAGTAAGGTTCGCGTTTTCGGCGGGGCGGGGAATGAAATATTGGATAGGGCTTGCGGCCGGCCTGGCTGCCGCGGCGTGTGTGAGCGCCGATGCCACTCGCGGCGAAGCGGCGGCGCGTGCGCTTGTTGAGGAAGCGGTCGCAGGCGTCGACCTCGACGTTGATGTCGCCGTTAATCGGCTTGACGACGCCCTGGCGAGCCTGCCGCAACCGTCGAAGACACGCTCGCAAGCCTATCTTCGCGCCGACCTCGCGAATTACGCAGCTTCTCTCTACGAACGTCCCGGCTCACAGGACGTCGTCGCCCAAGTCGAAACTGATGCAGCTGTCTTCGACGATCCGGGCTTGTCCCTCGCGGCGACGGTGTTGAAGGTGGAAGACAAGCTTCGGGCGCAGGAATTCGGCGATATCGAAGAGGACCAGGCGCGTTTGACCACACAACTTGCCGCCTCAGATTGCGTTGGCCCGGCACAACGCTGGTGTGGCCGGGCGAACATGTCGTTGGCGACGTACGCGCAGGCTTCGGGTGACTTGCAAGCGGCCGAAACCGCCTTTTCAACCGCCAAACCATTCTTCGAGACCGGAATTTACTTGGACGACAAATTCCTCGTCCAAGTGCTCGCCGGACAAGGCGTGCTTGCATATCAGAATGGCAAGCCTACAGAAGCCGGCGACATGCTCGTTCAAGCCGCCGAGCTAGAAGCCGAGTCCGGTCCGGGGATTTCCGCGCCTGTCATTTATGCCAACGCCGCAACGGTCTTGTCGGTCGTCGGCCGGGTCGACGACGCCGAAACATGGGCTTTGGCCGCAATCGACGTCTGTCAAGGCGAGGAAAAATACCCGTCATGCGACATCAAACGCAACAAAATCATGCTCTCGAAGCTCTACCGGGATCAGAACAAACCCTATGACGCGCTCCGGATTCTGACTGAGGCCCGCGAAGAACTCGAAGGGGCGGACGCGCCGGAAAGCGTTGACGCTCTCACAATTCGAGCCAACCGCCTCGCACTTCTCTTGGAACTTGGCCAGCCGGACCAAGTGATTGCGTCCTACAGCCCTGACTTGGATGAAATCGCCAATTCGATCGATGTTGAGCGCACCATTCACGAGAACATGATCCGAACCTATGCACGCGCCCTTGTCGATCCAGATCAGCCGCTCGGCGCCAACACCGACAAAGCGATCGCTTTACTGGACGACATTCTGGGCAGCCGTCCTGAAACCTTGAATCTAAACACGGAGCGCCGCGCGCGGTTTCTTCTTACCAAAGCTGAAGCGCTCAAGATTAAGGGAATCCAAGACAGGGTCAGCCTGCCGGACGCTCTGGCTACCGCCCAACAGGCCTACGACCTGGCATCTGAAACGGAGTTCGCCGATATCCAGATCACCGCTCAAGCGTTGATCGGCGAGATCACGGTCCGCCTTGGAGACGCCGACGCCGGGCTGGCGCTTCTCAATGACGCCCTTGTCGCACCCCAAACGGCGCTTTCAAGGACCGTAGTCGCGACGTCGGCTATGGACGCGAGCGCCGTGGCCGAAGACTGGGCGTCCGTGCTGCGCTTCTCTGAGATCGCCGAAACTTACGGCGCGAAATCACATCTCTTGAGTTTCTGGGTGCGCGTTAGTCCGCGGCTGGTCGTCAACGAGCGGAGCAGAACTCATCATGAGCTGAACGCGCTGGCGAATATGCCCGAACTGGCAAACCGGGCTGAGACGGCCTTTCAACGCGCGCAATCTCTTTTCACCGCTGGCGGGGGCGAGACGCTGCGCCTCGGCCTGGAGGCGGCGGCGGAGGACGACGCAGGTATTCGCGCGGAGATCGCCGAAATCGAACGCTTGGCTTCAGAACGTGAAGCCTTGCTCGAGGACGCCTTGTCGCTGAACGCCGCTGCGGAGGACACAAGCACGTTCTTCAAACGGCTCGGAGACATCGATCGGAAGATCTTGGACGGCGAAACCGAATTGCTGCGCAGCGCACCGCGCTTAGAAGCGCTTAGGCGGCTTAATGCAGCTCCGTCGGCGGACATCGCCGCTACGCTCGAGGATGGAGAGGCGTTTCTTCAAATTGCCTCAGGATCTGAGGCGACCCACCTTTTCCTCGTTCACCCCGACGGCAAATTGACCTGGCGCCAGATCGACATCACGCGGGCTGCGCTTTGCCAGCTTGTTCAACGTTTCCGCGGACACCTCGACCCATCGGGGCGGGCTGTTTGCTCAGGCGCAGAGGCCGTTGATCCAACCTCGGGTTTCGACGTTGCGGCGGCGCAAAACCTCTACGATCTCACAATTGCACCGCTCACGGATGAACTGGCGGAGGTGGAGACGCTGGTTCTCGCCGTGGACGGACCGCTCGCCTCAGCCCCCTTCGCAGCGTTTATCCGCAGTGACGGGCCGCCGCCAGCCGCGTTTCGCGACCAGGCTTGGCTCATCCGGGACGTCGCGATCCTTCATACGCCAGATGCGGCCAGCTTCCTGGCGCTCGATCGGACCGGGCGAGAGAACCGTGCAGGGCGGCCGCCTGGTCTTCTGGCCTCGGGCGCGCCATGTCTCGGTTTCGAACGCGCACTGGGATGTCCGGACCTCGACGTCACAGATGCGAATGCGACCCGCGGCGCCATCTCCGCCGCCAACCTCGACGCCTTGCCGCCATTGCCAGGCTCCGAAGCTGAATTGCGCGCACTGGTCGAAGCCAGGCCCGGAGACAACAAGCTGCTTATCCGCACCGATGCGACGGAAGGCGCCCTGCGCGATATCGACTGGGGCGCTTTTGATCGCGCCGTCTTTGCGACCCACGTTGTGGCGGCCGGCGAATTCGGCGTGTTTGAGCCCGGACTTGTTTTGTCGACGCCCGAAACGCCACGCCGCGACTCTGCTGACGATGGGTACCTCGCCGCATCGGAGATCGCGTCAAACCTCTCGTTCGACTTGGATCTTGTCGTGCTGGCGGGATGCAATTCGGCGTCGCCAGCCAGCGGGTTCGAGCAATCGCCGTTGACAGGCCTCGCCCGCGCCATGTTCGCCAGCGGCGCGCGCCAATTGGTGATTTCCCATACGCCGCTGCGCGACGACGTCTCCCTGTTCTTCACAGACCCTATTATTCGCGCGGAAAACGGATTTCACACCATCCTGCAGTCGCGGATGCTGGAGATGATCGATCAAGGCGATCCCGATCCGGCCGCCTGGGCGAGCCTTGTCGTGGTCGGGCGCTGATTATCCGACGATGATGTGCAGTGTCGGGGCGGCGCCTGGACCAGCGGCCTTGTAGAGCACGAAATCGATGAATTCGTTCTGCGCCGACCCCACCCGCAACCACGTGGAGTTCGAACGCTCTACGGGCTCCGTCACCGGATTGAAGGGCGTCTCCTGCCCAGCCAGATCGGCGACGACGCGCTCCATGACGTAGTCTGCGAACGGCGTTGGGGCGAGAATCTGGCAAGCTCCAGCGCGTTCAGAGAACCGACCAACCCTCAACGCCCCCTCAAGGGTGCCGAACGCCCAGGTCTCCCCGACAGCCGGACGCGCCGACGCGCGGCCCCGAAGAGGGGTTCCTTCGAGGGCGGCGTCAAAGGGCAGCGTCGCGTCGATCGCTGCCTCGCCACGCAGGGAGGGCAAACACACGGTGTTCATGGCGGTCAGAACCGCGTCTGTCATCGTTTGGTTGGCGAAGAGGCCGTCGTCGTCTTCCGCCATGGCCGCGGGCGATAGCGCGCCTATTGCGAGGGCTGCCAAAAGTTTCGCCGCGCCGGCGAAGCGATTTAAACGCATGTGCGGATCTCCTCACACTTGAAGTCGCAGGACGGCGATCACCGCCAAGGCGAGTGTGATGCGATCAGATTGCCAGGCAATGAAATTTCAAAGACAGATTCGTGAAATCGCGATTACGCAGACAAAGCGTCCCGCAGATCCTGGAGATAGGCCACGCGCTCAGCTGCCGCGCCATGGTGCGGCGCGCCTTCGGGTTCGCCGGCCAAGGTTTCGCGCGCCGTTTGCAGCCGCGCCTCAAGGTCCGCGCGATCGACGCTGTCGAGGTCGACGGCCTCTTCAGCCAGGATTGTCAGCCCTTCCGGCGTGACATCGGCGAAGCCGCCCCGCACGAAAATCCGGCGCTCGGGCTCGCCGCCGTTCAAAACCCGCACCGCGCCGTTCTTCAGCGTCGACATGAAGGGCGCATGGTGGGGCAACACGCCGAACAGTCCGTCTGTCCCCGGCGCGATCACATGGTCAACCTCGCCAGCGAACACTTCCCGGGCGGGCGAAACGAGTGAAAAGCGGAGCTTGTCTGACATGGCGACGGGCTTTCCGTATAAATTATGATCTGCGCGTCGATAACGCCTCTTGCGGCGAAGTCCAGCGGCGGACTGACGCGGTTAGAGCCCTTTCATCCGAATTTGAGCCGCCTGAGCACTGGCCTTTTGCGCCAGGG
>CAZQZC010000127.1:0-8011 GCA_964597685.1 uncultured Hyphomonadaceae bacterium
GCTGGCGAGATCCGATCCCGCCCCCGGCTCGGAATAGCCCTGGCACCACCACACATCGGAATTCAGGATCGGCGGCAAATGTTCGCGTTTCTGCTCTTCGGAGCCGAACGCCATCAGAACGGGCGCGACCATGGAAACGCCCATCGGACTGACCGTTGGCGTGCCAGCCGCCGCCAGCTCCATCTGCAGGATGTAGCGCTGCGACTGCGTCAGTCCCGATCCGCCATGTTCAGCCGGCCAGTTTGGCGCCATCCAGCCCTTGGAGTTCAGCCGCTTCTGCCACTCGACCTGGCCCTCCTTGTCGAGATAGCCGTTCTTCGACATCGCCATCTTGGCGCGCAGCGCGTCGGTGTAATTCTCAGAGATCCAGGCCCGCACCTCGTCGCGAAAAGCGAGGTCGTCTTGGCTGAAGGCGAGGTTCATGGCGTTTCACTCCCGTTTTTACGCGGCGCGCGCCTCAAGCGAGACACGCCTCCGCGATCTTTTCGACATGTCTGTGGTCCGTGCCGCAGCATCCGCCGAGTACATTGAGCTTCGGCAACCTGTCGCCCAAGGCGCTATGGCAGCTGGCGAGATCGTCCATATCCCCGATATCGATCTCGGTCGCGGCGTCGAGTTCGGCGTGGCTTTTGGTCGACGCATTGGCGCGCAGACCGCGGATGCGAGCAATCCATGGGCCGTCGAGCGCGTCCTGAAAGTGGCGCGGATGAGCGCAATTGATCATGTAATAGGCCGGCGCGGCGTCGGTTTCCGCGTCGACCTCCTCGATCGCTTCGCCGAGTGGTTGGCCGCTCGGCAAGCGGCCGTCGGTCTCGACGGTGAAGGAGATCGCAGACGGCAGGCCAGCGTCCCGGGCGGCGAGCGCGACGCCAGCCGCCTCGCCCACATGGGTCATGGTCAAAGCGGCGACCATGTCGGCCTCCGTCTGCGCGAAGACGCCGATCTGGCGGGCGTGGTAAGCGCAAGCGGCGCTTGGCGTCATGGCGGCCTCGACCGCATAGCCGTCTCCGCGCGGACCGATTTGACCGGACAGAACAATCGGAGACACCCGCGGCTCCAGCTCGGCGCGCAATTGATGGAGGATGGAGATCGCCGCCCAGTTCAAGACGTCGAGATCCGCCAGGGGCATGCCCAATTCTGCGGCCCAATCTGGGTTGGCCCGCCACGTCGCACTCTCCAGGATCAGGCCGGTCCCGCGCGCTTCAGCGATCGCGGCGTAGCGGCGATAATACTCCGCGAGCTTTTTCTGCCCGGCGTCGTCGCGCAACAGGACAAAGGCGGCGAAGTGCGGGAGGTCAACGCCCTCGTGGAAGACGAGTGTCGTCTCCAGCCCGCCGTCGGTCAGGAAAGGCCCGCCCTCGATTTGGGGCAGATGATCGCGATAGCGCGCCATGGCGGTTCTTCGCCCTTACTCGACCCTACTCGACAATATCGAAATACTGGATGTCCGGCGCGCCGGCGAGGCACGGCCCGAGCCTCGGCATGGCGGCCGGAAAATATTCGGTTTTCCCGTGGGCGTCGAGAGCGTCCTGGGACGAATACTGCTCCATGAAGATGTAGGTGTCGGCCTCTTTCTTCGACTTGTAGAGTTGATAGGTCAGGCAGCCGGATTCGTTGGCCTTAACCTGGGCCATGAGGTCTTTCGCAACTCCTTCGAATTCCGCTTCTTTACCAGGCGCGACTTTCAGTTTGGCGACGACGCCGATCATGGGTTTCCTCCGGAATTTTGCTGTTTCCAGCACTGTATGGAACCCGCTCCGCGCCGCAAGCCATAACGCAGCGTGAGGCGTGACCGTCTAAAGGAGCGCTCGGCGTGATCTCGATTTATCTTCGCAGCGCGACGCCAGCGGATCTGAGCGGTGGAAAAGCGCTCAATCGCCCTTGAATTCAGGGGTGCGCTTTTCCAGCAGCGCCGTCACGCCCTCCATGTGATCCTCGGTGGAGTGCAGCAGCGCCTGGGTCGCCGCGCTCAGTGTCATGATCTGCTCGTAGGTCGCCGTCTGCCCCTGGCGCAGCAGCTTTTTCGCGGCCTTCAACGCGCGCGGCGGCTGAGCGGCGATCTTTTCGGCGAGCGCCATCGCCTCTTCCATCAGCGCGTCGGCCGCAACGACGCGGCTGGCGAGCCCCCAGGATGCAGCGGTTTCGGCGTCGTAGAGATCGCCCGTATAGACCATTTCAGACGCGCGGCTCAGCCCCACGATACGCGGCAGCAGCCACGCCCCGCCGTCGCCGGGAATAATGCCGAGACGCAGGAACGGCATGCCGAACTTTGCCTTCTCAGAGGCGATCCGGATGTCCGCCATGCAAGCAACGTCGCAGCCGAGCCCCACGGCGGGCCCGTTGACGGCGGCGATGAGCGGCGTTTCCAGCGTCCAGAGCGAGGTGACAATGCGGTGGATATTGGTCTCGTAGCCCTCGCGGATCTCCGTCGGGCTGCCGCCGAAGGCGCCGGAGCGCTCCTTCATGGCCTTGAGATCGCCGCCGGCGGAGAAGGCGCGGCCGTCGCCCGTCAAAATGGCGCAGCGTATCTCCGGGTCGGCTTCTATATCCGCGCAGGCGGCCGCAAACGCCGCGCCGTCGCCCTGTTGTCCGAGCGGGTTCAGCTGTTCAGCCCGCATCATCGTCATGACCGCCACGCGGCCCTTTTTTTCCAGTCTGATTAGGCCGGTCATGCTCCGCTCCCGTGTTGGATCACCCGCTCCTTGAAGAAGGGTTTCTCTAACATCGCAAGAGCTGACGAATTGCGAGGGCTAATCCGGCTATTGGCGGATGATCAGATTGTTCCCGCGGAATTCGTAGGAATACAGCTCGCCCAGGAACGTCATGCCAAGCAGCGATTGCTGCAAGCCGTCGCGCAGGATCATCGCCTCGACGTTTTCCACCTCGACGCCGCCCACCTTGATGGAGCCGAGGATGACGGACGCGCCGAACGTCTCGCCGCCCGCAGTGGAGATGGACCAGGAATAATCGAGGTCTTCCGGCTTCAATCCAAGCCGCTGGGCGTCGCGATAGGTCAGCGCCACGGTGCTGGCCCCGGTGTCGACGAGAAACTTCACCGCGGTGCCGTCGACGTTGGCCTGGGCCCAATAATGCCCGTTGGCCTCGCGTTTCAGCACAGCGGCGTTGGACAAATTGGGCGCCGGGCGCGTCTGCCTTTCCTCGACGGGCGGCGGAGGCGCTGGCGGCTCAAGCTTCGGCTCGATGAAAACGGCCACGCCGATTGAGATGCCCGCCGCCGCGGCGAAGACTGAGAACACTTTTCCTACGCTCACGCCGCATTCCCCAGCTTGCCGTCCGCCCGAAGCCTGTCCATTCGGGCCGGCAGCGCGGCCATCACCCGGTCCCGCTCGCGCTCGTCTATCGACGCCCAGCCGCCGATCTCAGCGAGCGTACGTCCGCAGCCGAGACACCAACCGGATTGGCCGTCAACGGCGCAGACTTTGATACAGGGGGACTTGATCGATACGGGCATGTCGCTCCAACTCGAAATAAGCGGAAGACGTCGATATTTCATAAATTGAATGACAAATCGTTGCATTGCAACGCAATCGGTGTCGTCTCATTAATATCGCAGCATCATCCGAGGAGCCTGCCGATGGCGACCGCAGCCGAGAGGTCTTCGCCGTTCGACGACGTGCGGGCGCTCGCCATGACCCCGGCGAGGCCGGACTCGACGTCGTCCGAGGCGGTTTCGGCCCGCCTTCTCGACATGGCGCGCGAGGGCGATTTTGGAGCCCTTGGAGACGCGGCCTGCTGGCTCGCCTCGTGGCAGCGGCGCACGCCGCCGCGTGTTGAAAATCCAACACTGGCGATTTTCGCCGGCGCCCACGGCGTCGCCGAACAGGGCGTGTCCATCTCAACCATTGCAGGCACGCGCCAACAGGTTGAAGCGCTTCGCCAAGGCCAGGCGCCCTTGTCGGCGATCGCTGCGCAAGTCGGCGCGAACATTCGCGTTTTCGAGTTGGCCCTCGACAAGCCGACCCCGTCGATCGCCGAGGCCGAGGCGATGTCGGAGAAAGAATGCGCGGCGACGATCGCCTTCGGCTTTGAAGCGCTTGAGGGCCATCCGGACCTTCTCGCACTTGGCGTCATCGGGGCCGGCGTCGGCACGTCGGCGGCGGCGCTCGCCTGCGCGCTCTATGGCGGCACGCCGGATTACTGGGTCCGTCCAAGCCCGGGCACGCCGCGGGAGCTGAGCGCCACCCGCACCAAAATTGTCGACACGGCCCTAACCCGCCACCGCGGCCATTTCAGCGATCCACTGGAGACCTTGCGCTGCCTTGGCGGGCGCGAATTGGCGGCCTGCGTCGGGGCGATCATCGCCGCCGGCCATCAAGGCGTTCCGGTCCTGCTGGACGGCTTCGCGACGACCATCGCCGCCGGTATTGTCCACGCATTGAACCCTGCCGCCATCGCCCATGTCCGCGCCGCCCACGTCACCAAGCGGCCATCGCACCAGGCCGCGTTGGAACGGATAGGCTTGAAGCCCCTCCTCGACATCGAATTTCAGTCCGGCAGCGGCCTCGGCTCGGCGACGGCCATCGGCCTGTTGAAGACGGCCTGCGCGCCGTTCATAGCCAAGCTGGGTTAGAGCGGCCCGCGGCATCGCCGCCTGTTAGTTGCGGTCCCTTAAAAACCGCTCCGCGTAAAAGACCGCTGCGACGTGGTGCGTGTGGCTGGGTCCGTCATGATCTTGGGCGGCGTAGTCCGCCCATGGCCGGGTCAGGACCTCGATCTCTTCGTTGGGGTCGAGTTGTTGCGGGCCGGCCTTATGCGCGCCGACGCCGAGGAAGTAGGCGATCTCGTTCGATTGGTTCGCCCAATTGGCGTAGGCGCGACCCACCTCCCGCAAGGTCTCGCAGGCGTAGCCCGTCTCCTCCATCAGCTCCCGGCGCGCGGCCGCCTCAACGCTGGGATCGTCGACGTCCGACGCCCCGCCTGGCAAGCCGACCACGATTGCGCCGGCGCCATGGCGGTATTCCCGCACGAGGACGACCTCGTCGCCCGGCGTCAGGGCGACGACGCAGACCCACGTCGTACTCTCAATCACGTGATAGGGATCGATGATCCGCCCGTCGTCGCGCCGGCATGTGTCGGAACGGATCTTCAAGTACGGATCCTCAAAGGTCACGCGGCTGGAAACAACGTCCCAGGGTTTCATGGACGGCCCTCGTATTTTCGGTCGCACCCGTGGATCACGCTGCGGAAGGCGAGGCAAGTTGACGCTGGGTCGCGCTTGCTGATTCCAGCGGTCTACATCAAAACTATTCAATACAGACCGCGCATTGGGAGGCCAGCGCCATGAATTTGGAATTTACGCCGGAAGAGATCGCCTTCCGCGACGAAGTTCGTCAGTTCATCCAGGAGAATTACCCGAAGGAAATCGAGGGCATGGGCGCCCGCGAGGACCTGACCAAGGAGCAATTCCTCGCCTGGCACAAAGTCCTGCACACGCGCGGCTGGGTCGCCCCGGCTTGGCCTGAGGCATATGGCGGTCCGGGCTGGTCGGCCACGCAGCGTTATATCTGGTCCGAAGAGAATGCGCGCGTCGATGCGGTCATGCCCTTGCCCTTCGGCGTCTCGATGGTTGGACCTGTGATCTACACGTTCGGCAGCGACGAACAAAAGGCGCGCTATCTCCCGAAAATTCTCTCCGGCGAGGAATGGTGGTGCCAAGGCTATTCAGAGCCCGGCGCCGGCTCCGATCTGGCGAGTTTGAAAACCACCGCCGTGCGCGACGGCGACCATTACGTCCTCAACGGACAAAAGACCTGGACGACGCTGGCCCAGCACGCCGATTGGGGCTTCTTCCTCTGCCGCACGGACCCGAACGCGGCGAAGCCGCAGGAGGGCATCTCCTTCATCCTGGTCGACATGAAAACGCCCGGCATCGAAGTTCGCCCGATCATCACGATCGACGGCGGCCACGAGGTGAACGAGACTTGGCTGACCGATGTCCGCGTGCCGGTCGAGAACCTGGTCGGGGTCGAGAACCAGGGCTGGACCTACGCGAAATTCCTCCTCGCCCACGAACGCTCCGGCATCGCCGGCGTCGCCCGTTCCAAGCGCGGTGTGGAGAAGCTTCGCCAGATCGCCTCGACCGAGGTGCTGGACGGCCAGCCCCTGATCCAGGATCAGGACTTCGCCCGGAAAATCTCCCAGCTTGAGATCGACCTCACCGCGCTCGAGTTTACGGAGCTGCGCACCCTCGCACGCGAGAGCGCCGGACAGGGGCCGGGACCGGAAAGCTCGATCCTGAAGATCAAGGGCACCGAAATCCAACAGCGCCTGACCGAGCTGACGCTGGAGGCCGTCGGCAATTACGCCGAACCCTTCCACCGGGGCATACCAGACGACGGCTCGAACGAGTTTCCCGTCGGCCCGGACCACGCCCGCGGACTTGCGCCGATCTACTTCAACATGCGCAAGACCTCGATCTATGGCGGCTCCAACGAGATCCAGCGCAACATCATCTCCAAGATGATCCTCGGGCTGTAGCACGCCGCACCAGCCCACCCCGCCGGCGGCTTCGGCCGCCGTCATCGTACTTGCAGCGAGAGCCGCGCCTGCGCCGCTTTGCCCGTGGACGATCCGCCGCAAACGCGGCACAAAGCAGAAAACACACGCGGCCGAGCGTTTCGGGAGGACCAGATGGATTTCAATTTCACCGACGAACAGAACATGATCCGCGACAGCCTGGGACGGCTGATCCGCGACCAGTATGATTTCGACACGCGCATGGGCGTGGTGCGCTCCGAGGCCGGCTGGCGCCCGGAGATGTGGGCCCAATTCGCTGAACTCGGCCTGCTCATGGCGCCCTTCTCCGAAGACGACGGCGGCCTGGGCGGCGGCGCGATCGACGCCATGGTCGTGATGGAGGAATTCGGCAAGGGCCTGGTGATCGAGCCCTATATCCCGAGCGTCGTCTGCGCCGGAGGCGTCCTGAAGCACGCCGGAACGTCCGCCCAAAAGGAAGAGCACCTCGCCCCCCTGCTCGGCGGCGAGCGCGTTTTCGCCTTCGCCTATGCGGAGCCGCGCGGGCGCTACAACCTCGCCGATCTCGAGACGACGGCGAAGGCCGAGGGCGGCGGCTATGTCCTCAACGGCCACAAGGCGGTGGTCATCGGCGCGCCCTGGGCGAGCCACCTCATTGTCACCGCGCGCACTGCCGGCGGCCAGCGGGACGCGAACGGCGTCTCGGTCTTTGTCGTGGCGAAGGACGCGGCCGGCGTCACCACGCGCGACTACCCCACCGTCGACGGCCGGCGCGCCTCTGAGGTGTATTTCGAGAATGTTTCCGTCGGCGCCGAGGCCCTGATCGGCGAGGCGGACGCCGCCCTGCCCCTGGTCGAGCGCGTGGTGGACGAGGCGACGGCCGCCGTCTGCGCCGAGGCCGTGGGCGCCATGGGCGTCGCCCATGCGCAAACCGTCGAATATTCCCGCACCCGCAAGCAATTCGGCACGCCGATCGGCAAGTTCCAGGTGCTGCAGCACCGCATGGTCGACATGTTCATGGAGCACGAACAGGCGATCTCCATGACCTATATGGCCACCTTGAAGCTCGACGAGGATCCGGTGGAGCGGAAAAAGGCGGTCTCCGCGGCCAAGGCCAAAATCGGCCAGGGCGGCCGCTTCCTCGGCCAGGCCGCGGTTCAGATCCACGGCGGCATGGGCATGACCGAGGAGCTGGCCGTCGGCCATTACTTCAAGCGCGTCACCATGATCGACGCCGAATTCGGCAATGTCGACCACCATCTGAAGCGCTACACCCAGCTGAGCGCCGCGGAGATGCCGGCGGCGGCGGAATAGGCGGCGGAGAGGCGCCAAGGGACCAACCGCGCGGCGCCTTGAGTCTCTTTGTCTGCTCGGGCGCGTTTCCGGCTCCGCCGGAGCGCCCTGCGCCCGGCCCGGTCGGGCCGTGAGGGTTGCTCCGCGCTGCGGCGGTGCGGAGCCGATCCACGAGTCCTTTGTTTTGCTCGGGCGCGTTTCCGGCTTCGCCGGAGCGCCCTGC
>CAZQZC010000128.1:0-8001 GCA_964597685.1 uncultured Hyphomonadaceae bacterium
GGTCGGGGGGTGCCGACCGACCGCAGTTTCCGCCGACAGCATCACCGCATCGGCGCCCTGATAGACCGCCGTCGCGACGTCGGACGCCTCCGCGCGCGTGGGCGCGGCGTGCTCGATCATGCTCTCCAGCATCTGCGTCGCGACGATCACAGGCCGGCCGGCGGCGCGGGCGGCGCGAATGATTCGTCGCTGGATAACGGGCACCTGCTCCGGGGGGAACTCCACGCCGAGATCTCCGCGCGCCGCCATGACGGCGTCCGCCGCCTCGACGATATCGTCCAGCGCCCGGATGGCTTCTGGCTTTTCCAGTTTGGCGACCAAGGGCGCGCGCCCGTCGATCAGCGCCTTCGCCTCAAGCACATCTTCCGGCGTCTGCACAAAGCTCAGCGCGACAACGTCGACGCCGATGTCCAAGGCGTAGGCCAGGTCGTCTTTGTCCTTGTCCGTCAGGGCGGCGACGGGGAGCGCCTTGCCGCGCACAGTAAAGCCCTTCCGATCCGTCAGCTTGCCCGGCAGCTCGGAGCGCACGCGTGGCCGCTCGCCGCCTTCAAGGACCGTCAGCGCGAGTTGGCCGTCGTTCAGAAGAATGATGTCGTCTGTTTCGAGCGCCGCCAGAATGCCGGGATGCGGGACGGGGATTTCATCCTCCGCCTGCGTCGCTTCGGCGGCGACAAGCGTGTACTCCGCTCGAAAGCCAAGCCGGATCCCCCCGTCCGGAAAAGCGCCCACGCGAATTTTCGGCCCCTGCAGGTCGGCCAGGACGCAAAGCGGGCGCGCAAGCTTCGCTTCAGCCGCGCGAATGAAATCGAGCGCTTGGCCGTGATCCTCATGCGCCCCATGGCTGAAATTGAGACGAAAGACATCGACACCCGCTTCGGCGAGAAGACGAAGCGTGTCAGGCGATTTCGAGCCGGGGCCAATGGTGGCGACGATTTTTGTGTTCCGTCCACGCAGGCGGTTTCGCGCGCCAATCATCAGCTCAGCTCCGTTGTCCCAGCGCGGCCGCCTCGCGCGCCTTGGCTTCGACCCCGGGCCAGTCGCCGGCCGCAATATCGCCCGACGTCGCGATCCACGATCCGCCGACAGCCGGCACAGTCGGCAACGACAGATAATCCTGCGCATTCGACAGGCTGATCCCGCCAGTCGGCATGAAATCCAGATGCGACAATGGACCGGCGAGGGATTTCAGATAGGCGGGTCCGCCCGCCGCGGCCGCCGGAAAAAATTTGAGCAATGCAAACCCTTCGTCAAAGCGGGCCATCGCCTCGCTCGCCGTCGCCACACCCGGGAGAACAGGCGCGTCGCATTCCAGGAGCGCCGGAATCAGACTCGGCGCTGCGCCTGGCGTGACCAGGAAGTCGGCCCCCGCCTTCAACGCCGCGTTCACGTCGCCCTCGGACAAGATCGTGCCCGCTCCGACGTGCAGGTCAGGCGCGGCGCGTTTCATCAGCGTGAGAGCCTCAAGCGCCTGCGGCGTGCGCAGCGTCACCTCGATGGCCGTCAAACCGCCGGCCTGGAGCGCCTTGGCGAGCGGCTCGGCGGCGCCTGCGTCTTCAACGGTCAGCACCGGAACGACAGGAGCGCGGCGCAGGGCCGCGCGAAGCGCTTCGATGGTTTTCACGCCGAGGCCTCCAAATCATAATGCAGCGCCGCCGCGCCGATCAGCGGCGCCATCTCTGTGGTGATCAGGCGAACGCCGACGTCGGCGAGATAAGCTGTTTGCGGTCCACGTTCCCGGAACCGATCACTGGCGCTGGGGCGTTTGAGGTAATCGTGCAGGCGTTGGGCGACGCCGCCGGTCAACACGACGCCCCCGAGGGTTCCGTTGATGAGAGCGAGGTCGCCGACGGCGCCCAGGGTCGCATCTGCACGCATTTCACAGATCTCTCTGCATACCGGATCGCCGGACGCCGCGCCCGCGAACACATCGGCGGGCGACATCGGGGTGTATGCGACGCCGTGCAACGTGCTCATGGCCTTCTGAACGGCGGGCAGCCCCTGGCCGGAGACGACCAATTCGGTCGAGACATAATTGTGTTCGGCGCGCAGGATGGCGGCAAGCTCGCATTCCCGATCCGACCGCGGCGCGAAGGCGGCGTGCCCGCCTTCCCCGGTGATCACTTTCCAGCCGCAACGCGGGTCCGGCAGCAGGGTGGCGACGCCAAAGCCGGTTCCGGGCCCCGTGACCAAGACCGGCGCGTCAAACGCGGCGCGGCCGGGCAGGATGGTCTCGAAGTCGGCCGCCGGCAGCTCCGGCACAGCACGCGCCATGGCGGCGAAGTCGTTGACCAAATGAGCCTGGTGAAATCCGAGCCGCGCCTCAAGCTCCCGCGCAGAAATCGGCGCCCAGTTGCGATTGGTCAGCCGCACGACGTCGTCCTTCACGGGTCCCGCCAGTGCGAACAGAGCCTCCGCCGGACGCGCGCCGAGCCGGTCGACATAGGCTGCGACGGCGTCCTCAAAGTCTTTGAAATCGTCGCCCGGCAGCTTCACGAAGTCTTCGATGGAGATGCCTTCAGCGCCGCGATGGGCGAGCGCGAAGCGCACGCTGGTGCCGCCAACGTCGCCGACGAGAATAGATGACGTCATGGGGTCGCTCCTGCATTCAACAGGTTGAACAGGGATCCGCCCGATTCTGCGGACGAGGCGTTGGTGCGAAAAGCGCCGAACAATTCGCGGCCAAGGCCTTCGGCGCTTTCATTCGGGCGAAACGCGGCCGCCTCGCGCGCAGCGAATTCGTCTGCGTCGACCAAGAGCTCCAGCCGGTTCTCTTGGGCGTCAAGGCGGATGACGTCGCCGTCTCGCACGCGAGCGAGCGGCCCGCCATGTGCGGCTTCTGGTCCGACGTGGATTGCGGCGGGCACCTTTCCGGAGGCGCCCGACATGCGCCCGTCGGTGACGAGCGCCACTTTGTGACCGCGGTCCTGTAGCGCGCCGAGCGTTGGCGAAAGCCCGTGCAATTCCGGCATGCCATTCGCTGACGGACCTTGAAATCTGACGACCGCGACAAAGTCGCGGTCAAGCTCCCCAGCCTTGAAGGCGGCCTTGAGCGCCTCTTGGCTGTCGAAAACGCGCGCGGGCGCCTCGACCGTTCGGTGTTCAAGCTTGACCGCCGAGATTTTGATCACGCCTCGACCCAACGGCCCGTCCAGCAGACGCAGGCCGCCCTCGGCTTGGAAGGGATCGGACGCCGGGCGCAGGACATCAAGGTCGGACGAGGCGTCCGGCGCCTCACGCCAGGCGATCCCGCCATCTTCGCTCAGATAGGGTTCTTGCGTGTAATCGGCGATAGACCCGGAAATCGCGGACGCCGCGCCGTCGATCAGGCCCGCGGAGATCAATTCACGGATCAGAAAGCCCATGCCGCCTGCAGCGTGGAAATGGTTCACGTCGGCGACGCCGTTCGGATAGATGCGACAAAGCAGCGGCGTCACAGCGGAGAGGTCGGCGAAATCCTCGAGCCTGACATCGATCCCAGCGGCCGCCGCCATGGCGGGAATGTGGAGCGCGTGATTGGTTGACCCCCCCGTCGCCGTCAGCCCGACGATCGCGTTCACGATGGAGCGTTCGTCGACCATCTCTCCCGCTGGCGTGTAATCCCCGCGGATCGTCATCGAAGCGGCCTTGTGCGCGGCGGCGCGCGTTAACGTCTCCCGCAACGGCGTGTTCGGGTTCACAAACGCCGCGCCTGGGAGATGGAAACCCATGACCTCCATCAGCATCTGGTTGGAATTAGCCGTGCCGTAGAACGTGCAGGTGCCAGGCGAGTGGTAGCTTTCAGACTCCGCCTTCAGAAGCGCGTCGCGGTCGACCTTGCCCTCGGCGAAGAGCTGGCGGATCCGGGCTTTTTCCGGATTGGGCAGGCCCGACGGCATCGGTCCGGCCGGCGCGAAGACCGAGGGCAGCCAGCCGAACCGCAGCGCGGCGATCACGAGCCCCGGCACGATCTTGTCGCAAACGCCGAGATGAATGGCCGCATCGAACGCATCGTGGCTGAGCGCCACGGCCGACGCCATGGCGATAACATCGCGGGAGAAGAGCGAGAGCTCCATTCCCTCCTGGCCTTGGGTGACGCCGTCGCACATGGCGGGCACCCCGCCCGCGACCTGCGCCGTCGCCCCGGCCTCGCGGGCGGCTTGACGGATGAGCTCCGGAAAATGCTCGAACGGCTGGTGAGCCGACAGCATGTCGTTATAGGCCGTCACGATCCCGATATTGGGCCACTCGCCGCCCAGAAGCTTCGCCTTGTCCATAACCGCGCAGCCCGCCGAGGCGTGGGCTTGATTGCCCTCGGTCAAGCGCGTGCGGGCGAGCTTAGTCGGCTTGCGGCGGCGAATCAGGTCCAGATAAGCGGCGCGGCTGTCGCGGGAGCGCGCCCGGATACGCGCCGTGACCTCTTGTACGACGGGGTGGAGCTCGCTTTCGCTCATATCGATCTCCTCAAGGGGCCCAGACCACGGCCAGCCGTCCGCACATCGCTTCCAATGCGGCGCGAACCGGTAAATCGAGCGCACTCGAGCGCCCCACCTTGTCGAGTACGCGCCGTTTGCCGTCGCCGAACAGAGCGAGCACGCCCAACCGCGCTTCAGCGATCGCCGACAGGGTGAGCGTCATGCGCAAATGGTGGTCGCCAGCGACCGGGCACCCTGCGGCGTCGATCTGAGCGACCAGAGCGGGATTTTCTGGGTTGATCGCAGCTTCCAGGCCGCGCGACCCGGGAAACCAGCTGGCGGTGTGCCCGTCCGGTCCCATGCCCAGAACAACGGCGTCAAACGGCCGCGGCGCGGATGCATAATCCGTCGCCACCCGCTCAAGCGCGTCGGACGGGCGCTCGCCATCGCGCTTCATTGGCAAAAATGTCGCGTCGCCGGCGCGCCCCTGTAGCAGCGACCTACGAACCAGGCCCTCATTCGAGGCCGAGTCCGCTGGCGAGACCCACCGCTCGTCCACCAGGCCGACGGTGACCTTGCTCCAATTAAGATCAGCATGCGCCAGGCGGTCATAGATCGGCTCCGGCGTGGAGCCGCCCGACAGCATGAGGCTTGCGCGCCCGCGCGCCTCGATGGCGTCGCGCAGGGCGTTGGCGAGACGAAGCGACGCGCGAACCGCCGCCTCGTCTCGTGTTTCACAGGCGTCAAAATCCAGGAGCTTCGTCATGACACGGCGTCCCACCAGGCCCGGCCGTCGCGATCCATAAGCATGGCGGCGGCCAACGGACCGTCGGTGCCAGCAGGATAATGCTCAAGCGGCCAACCGGCCTCCTCCCAAGCCTCGATCAAGTCGTCGACCCAGCTCCAGGCCGCCTCAACCTCGTCACCGCGCATGAACAGCGAGAGGTTGCCGCGCACAATGTCCATCAGCAGACGCTCATAGGCGTCGGGATAGCGGACGGCGAAGTTTTCTGCGTAGGCGAGATTGAGCGGCAGGGACTTGATGCGCAGTCCGCCAGGACCGGGCTCCTTGATCTGAACAAACAAGCGCACCGCTTCGTCGGGCTGCAGCCGCAGGACGAGGCGGTTGGAGTGCGGCGCATCGCCGAAGAGGGTGTGCGGCGCGGGCTTGAACTGAATCACAATGTCCGAGACGCGTTTCGACATGCGTTTCCCGGTCCGCAAGTAAAATGGAACCCCCGCCCAGCGCCAATTGTCGATCTCCGCCTTGATGGCGACGAAGCTCTCCGTGCGGCTCTCTGCGCCATCGCTCAACTCTTCAAGATAGCCCTTTAGGGAGCCTTCGCTCGACGCACCGGCGGTGTACTGCCCGCGCACGGTCTTGGCCTTTGCCTCGGCCGGCGTGAACCGGCGCAGCGCCTGAAGGACCTTGATCTTCTCGGCGCGGATATTGTCGCCATCGAGGGCGTTAGGCGGCTCCATCGCCGTCAGGCATAAGAGCTGGAGCAGGTGATTCTGCACCATGTCCCGCAGCGCCCCGGAGCGATCATAATAATCCCCGCGCCCGCCGACGCCCAAGGATTCGGAGACCGTGATCTGAACGTGGTCGATCGCGTTGCGCGACCAAAGCGGCTCGAACAACGCATTGGCGAAGCGCAGAACCATCAGATTCTGCACTGTTTCTTTGCCAAGATAATGGTCGATCCGGAACACGCAGTCTTCGCCGAAGACCTCGCCGACGCCGGAATTGATCTCACGCGCTGAAACGAGGTCGGTGCCGATCGGCTTCTCCAGAACGACGCGCGCCGCCTCTCCGGCGAGACCGGCGCGGCCAAGCGCTTGGCAAACCGGCACATAGAGCCGCGGCGCCGTGGCGAGGTAGTGTACCAGCGGACGGTCAGGCGACCCAGAGAGCTTGCCGCGCAAGCCGTCCCAATCCGCGTCCGGCTTCGTGGCGTCCATCGCGTGGTATTCGAGTAGCCGCGCGAAAACGCTCCACCTCTCCTCGTCCCAAGCTTCAGCCGTGGCCGCCTTGCAGGCTTCGTGGGCGAACGCCTGAAACGCCTCGCGATCCATGTCAGACCGCGCCGACCCCACTATTCGGCTCGTCTCATGAATCTGGCCGTCCATCCAACGATGGAACAGAGCCGGCAGCAGCTTGCGGCGCGACAGGTCGCCTGTGCCGCCAAAGATGACGATGTCAAAGGGTTCGACAGGAATAAACTCAGCCATGGGCCGTGATCCTTGTTCGCCGCCAGCGACTCACTCAGGTACCGCGCGCTGCGATGCCGGCAAATGACAGCGCTGTCAATCTTTATCGGAAAGCACTTTTCCTGGGCCGCAATCTATGGAGTGAAGCGCTGCATTCCAGACACACCCCAAAAACTCACGGGGTGTTCATCAGCGCTTCGGCGGTTTATCACGCCGGCCGAGTTCCGCGTGCGTCGTCATCATGTTCCAGCGATCGTTCATCCCCGAGCTAATTCTGATCGAACCGCGGCGGTTCGAAGATTCGCGCGGCGTCTTTTGCGAAACCTATCACGCTCCGCGCTACGCCGAGGCGGGCATTCCGGGCCCCTTTCCGCAGGACAATCAGTCTCGGTCGCGCCGGCCAGGCGTGGTGCGCGGACTGCATTTTCAGATACCGCCCCACGCCCAAGGCAAGCTTGTGCGGTGTACGCGCGGGGCGATCTTCGATGTGGCGGTGGACATTCGCCGCGGGTCGCCGACCTTCGCCCAGCATGAAAGCGCTGTGCTGTCGGCCGATAATGGCCGTCAGTTCTGGATCCCGGCGGGGTTCGCCCACGGGTTCTGCGCGCTCGAGGCGGATACCGAGGTCCAGTACAAGACGACGTCGGTGTATGCGCCCGACGCAGAGCGCGGCCTCGCCTGGGACGACCCGGCGCTCGCCATCGCATGGCCCGTCACGCCCGGCGAGGCGCTGTTGTCCGACAAGGACAAAGCCAATCCGCCGCTGAGCGAGCTTGACGATTGGTTCCAGTACGACGGCGCCGGCGCATGAGGGCGCTCGTCACCGGAGGCGCCGGCTTCATCGGCTCCGCCTTATGCCTGAAACTTCTCGACCGTCCGGACATCCGGATCACGATTGTCGACAAGATGACCTATGCGGCCAACCCGGCGACTGTGGCCGCACTGCGCGCGTCGGACCGGGTCCGTGTCGTCGCTGGCGATGTGGCGGACTTGCCGTCCATGAGCGCGTTGATCGCGGAGACGAAGCCGGACTTCATCTTCAATCTGGCAGCCGAAACCCATGTCGACCGCTCCATCGACGGACCCAGGGCCTTTGTGGACACCAATGTCGCGGGCGTCTTCGCCATGCTCGAAGCGGCGCGGATCTATTGGTCGGGGCTAGACTCCGGGCCACGCGAGACGTTTCGCTTCGTCCAGGTGTCAACGGACGAGGTTTTCGGCTCGTTAGCCCCCAATGCGGCCGCCTTCGAGGAGACGACGCCCTACGATCCTTCGTCGCCCTATTCCGCGACCAAGGCGGCCGGGGACCACCTCGCCAAAGCGTGGCGGCGAACCTATGGATTGCCGGTGGTGATCTCCAATTGCTCGAACAATTACGGGCAGCGCCAATATCCCGAAA
>CAZQZC010000129.1:0-7965 GCA_964597685.1 uncultured Hyphomonadaceae bacterium
CTAGGGCGACAGCTCAGCGGCGATCCGGTCCGCCAGCAGGCGGCCGTCAGCCGACAACGCTAAACGGCTGGCGGCGATAGTGATCAAGCCGGACGCTGACAGCGTTTCAAGCACGTTGGCGTCGACGGGCGAGGCGGCTAACCCCTCCACGCGTGCGAGCTCAACCCCATCGGCGACGCGCAGCCCCATGGCCAGGACTTCCCGCGCGACATCGATCGTATTCAACGGGTCGAGCTGATCCCAGCCCGTCCCTGTCTTGGCGACCTGCGTTATGTACTGGTCCGGCTTCAAGATTGCGCGCGTCGCGAACCGGCTTGCTGACCTCGTCAGCCGGCCATGGGCGCCTGGGCCGACGCCGATCCAGTCGCCCGATCGCCAATAGACCATATTGTGACGGCTTCGGAACACGTCCTCGGCGGCGTGGTTCGATATCTCGTAAGCGGGAAACCCGCTTGCGCCCGCGACGTCTTGGGTTGCGGCGTAGAGGTCAGCCTGGGCGTCGTCCGGCATCGGCTCCAGGCGCCCACGCGCGGCCGCGTGTCCGAAGGCTGTCTTCGGCGCAATGGTCAATTCGTAAAGCGCCAAGTGCTGCGCGCCGAGTGCTATGGCGGCCTGGAGTTCGCGTCGCCAAGCCTCAAGCGATTGGTTCGGCCGCGCATAGATTAGGTCAACCGACACCGACGGGAACTTCGAAAGCCCAAGCTCTACCGCGTGTGTCGCCTGCGCCGCGGAATGGTCGCGCCCAAGAAAGTCGAGCGCTGCGTCGTCGAGGGATTGAACGCCGATCGAGAGGCGATTCACGCCCGCCGCTCGCCAGCCAGCGAGATCCGCCGTCAACAAGTCGTTCGGGTTCGCCTCAAGCGTGATCTCTGCGGCCTTCAAACCGAACAAGTCCTCGGCGCGCTGAACGATTGCACCCACCTGATCGGGCCGCATGAGAGAGGGGGTGCCGCCGCCAAAGAAGATGCTGTCCAACGCAGGATGCTCTTCGAGCAGCCGCGCATGTCCGTCGAGATCCTGAAGCATCGCCGCGAGGAGCGCGCCAGTATCCCGTTCGCGTGCGGAATAAACGTTGAAGTCGCAATAGGGGCAGATGCGCGCGCAATAGGGCCAATGGACATAGAGCCCGAAGCCAAAGCGGGGACCCGCGTATGAAGCGGCGTTCGTCACTCAAGGAGCGCGCGTTTCAGTTTGGCGAACGCATCGGCGCGGTGGCTCATGGCGTGCTTTTTGGCGGGATCCATTTCCCCGAACGTTTCCGTCTCCCCCTCGGGCACGAAGACAGGATCGAAGCCGAAGCCGCGTTCGCCGCGTGGCGGCCAGACTAGGCTGCCGCGCACTTCGCCCTGAAACACGGCTGAGCCGCCGTCGGGCCAAACAACCGCCAGCGCGCAGACGAATTTCGCGCTACGGTCTTCCGAGCCCGTCGCCCGCAATTCCGTTTCGACACGCTCCATTGCGCGCATGAAGTCCCGCGGCTCGCCAGCCCAGTCGGCCGTATAGACGCCCGGCGCGCCGTCGAGCGCTGAGACGTCGAGACCGGAATCATCGGATAAGGCCTGCACGCCTTCGGCCATCGCGGCGGCCCGCGCTTTCAGAACTGCGTTGCCGGCGAATGTCGTTTCCGTCTCCTCGGGGACAGGCAATCCAAGTTCGGCCGCGGACACGACGTCAAATCCTGCTGGGGCGAACAAGTCAGTGAGTTCGCGAACCTTGCCATTATTATGAGTTGCTGCGATCAATCGTCCGGATTCCAGCTTTTTGGATGACATCGGCGTATCGCTCCCAACTTGTTTTTACCGCGAACCGCATTATCGTTTTGCGGTAAGAATGTGTTTGTTTCCGTGGGCGCTTTACCGAAGCGCTCCGGACCATGGAAGGCTAAAGATGGAGCCAATGGCGCGGAATTCGATGGCGGCGGCGCTGAGCATGGTGATGACGGCTGTGCTCTGGGTTGCGGTGATTGTCGGATTGGCCGCGCTCCTGGTGCTGGGCACGGGCCTGTGGGCGAGCCTCAATGGCGGCGAAGTGGAACTGCCGTTCGGCGGCGCTTTAGCCCAGGGCGTGAGCCCTTCAGCGTTCATTGCGGGTTTGTCGGCTTTGGTCGTGGTTGCGCCAAGCGTTGTCTACATCTGCATTCAGTTGAAGCGGATCCTGTCCACCCTGGCCGAAGGCGATCCTTTTGTACCTGAAAACGGCCCTCGGCTTGGACGAATCGCCGTCGCCGTGGCAATCATGGAATTGGCGCGTTACGCAACTGTCGTGGCGCTCAACGCGTTTGTCGATTTCGGCGAGGGTATGACTGAGCCTCGTCTTTCAATCAATCTTGCAGCATGGGCGTCGATCGCGGCCTTGCTGGTCCTGTCTCAGGTGTTTCGCGAAGGCACGCGTCTGAGAGAGGAAGAGAAGATGACGATTTAGGAGCCCTGATTGGCCATTCGAGTTAACCTCGACCGCGTCCTGTTGGATCGCCGCATGTCCCTCACCGAATTGTCGGAGAAGGTGGGCGTGACGTTGGCCAATCTGTCGATTCTCAAGACCGGCAAAGCCAAGGCGGTGCGGTTCTCAACGCTCGAAAAGCTTTGCGAAGTGCTGCAATGCCAACCGGGCGACATACTGGTCTGGGAAGAGGATGAAGGCGAAAACCAGCAGGCGGCTGAATAGGGTCTTGGGACTTTAGCCGAGCGCGTTTTGTTGCACCGCGAACAGCGCGCTGCAGCCTTGTTCCGCCAGCTTGAGCAATTGCTCCAGTTCGCCGCGCGTGAACGGGCGCTCTTCGCCTGTGCCTTGGACCTCGATGAATCCGCCGTCTGAGGACATGACGACGTTCATATCAGCCGCGCCTTGCGAATCCTCAGGATAATCAAGATCGAGAACTGGGGTGTCCTGGTAGACGCCGACGGAAATCGCAGCGGCTTGTTTCCGGATCGGATCGTGCTTGATCATCCCTTCGTCTTTGAGCCAGCGAAGCGCAAGCGCCATGGCGACGAAGCCGCCCGTAATTGCGGCTGTGCGCGTGCCCCCGTCGGCTTGGACGACGTCGCAGTCCAGCGTGATCGTGTTTTCGCCGAGCGCTTCGAGATCGACCACCGACCGCAAGGATCGCCCGATCAGGCGCTGGATCTCCTGGGTCCGGCCCGATTGCTTTCCAGCGGCGGCTTCGCGCCGGCCGCGCGTATGCGTGGCGCGCGGCAGCATGCCGTATTCGCCGGTCACCCAACCGGAGCCCTGGCCCTTCAGCCATCCGGGCACGCCCTGTTGCCAGCTGGCCGTGCAGAGCACGTGGGTGTGGCCGAAGCGTGCGAGGCAGGATCCTTCCGCATAGCGAGACACCGATGTTTCGAGTGTCACGTCGCGCATCTGATCCGCAGCGCGTCCTGAGGGTCGGATGAAGCCTGACATGGATCGCCTCCTAATCTGTCGGGGGCAGGAAGCCGGTTTCGCGCTTGGTGTCCACTCTTAAGCAGTGGGCGGGCAGGGTTATTGAAAGGCGCCGCGAGCGTGACTAATCCATGTTCATGCACGAACCGAAACCGCCCTCGCTGATGCAGAGCCTCGACGCGCGGTCGCGGGATATCTTTCGTCGCGTCGTGGAATCGTACCTGGAGACCGGTGAGCCCGTCGGTTCGCGCACATTGTCGAAGGGCGATATTCGGCTGTCGGCGGCGTCGATCCGCAACGTCCTTGCAGACCTCGCCGACCTCGGGCTGCTGTCTTCGCCGCATATCAGCGCCGGTCGCTTGCCGACGCATGCGGGTTTGCGGTTGTTCGTCGACGGATTTCTGGAGCTCGGCGAACCGTCGGAGGTTGATCGCCAAGAGATTGAGGCGCGCTTGCGCACAGCGGGCGGGGAGCTTGACGCGGTTCTTGCGGAAGCCTCGGAGATCTTGTCCGGCCTTGCAGGCGGCGCCGGCCTCGTCTCCTCGCCTACACGCGATGCGCCAATACGGCAGGTCGAATTCGTGCCCTTGGCGGCGAATGAGGCGCTTTGCGTCCTGGTCACCGAGGACGGCGATATCGAGAATCGTCTCGTCGCGTTGCCCACCGAACTTCCAGCTACAGTTCTGATCGAGGCGACGAATTATCTCAATTCGCGTATGAAGGGGCGAACCCTCGCAGAGGCGCGTGATCTGATCGGACGGGAGTTCGGAGAGCGCCGCGCAGAGCTGGACCAGGCCGCGGCGGGGCTTGTCGAAGCTGGATTGGCGGAATGGTCCGGGGAAACACCTGAAAAGGGGCGCGCTTTGATCGTCCGCGGGCGCGCCAATCTGTTGGAGGACGCCAAGGCCGCTGAGGACTTGGACAAGGTCCGTGTCCTGTTCGAGATCATGGAGCGCCAGCAAAGCCTGCTCGACGTGCTTGATTCGACCCGGGAGGCCGAGGGCGTCCGCCTTTTCATCGGCGCGGAGAACCGTCTGTTTCCATTGTCGGGTTCCAGCGTGATCGTCGCTCCCTATATGAGCGCGCAGAGGGAGGTCGTCGGCGCTCTGGGCGTCATCGGACCGACCCGGCTGAATTACGCCCGGGTCATTCCCATGGTGGATTATACGGCGAAAGTGGTCGGCGAGATTGTCGACCGCCGGCGCGGCAAGAATGAGGGATAGCGAACATGTCGAGCGAAGACTTGACCGAAACTGACAATGTTGAAGCCGAAAGCGCGGTTGACGCCACGCCGGAAGCCGAGGTCGCGCCGACCCCCGAGGCGCGGGTCGCCGAACTTGAAGAAGAGCTCGCCGGCGCGAAGGACAAGTTGCTGCGCGCCGTCGCCGAGATGGACAATATCCGCAAGCGCGCCGAGCGTCAGGTCGCCGACGAGCGGGTCTATTCGATCGAGCGGTTCGCGCGGGACCTTTTGTCGGTGTCCGACAATTTGTCGCGTGCGCTGGAGGCTTTGCCCGATGAGGCGCGGGACGGCCTGTCGGAGGCGGGCCAAGGCTTGCTGGCCGGCGTTGAGATGACGCAGAAAGAGCTGCACGCCGTCTTCGCGCGTCACGGAGTTACGGCTGTCGATGCAACCGAAGGCGCTGCGTTTGATCCAAACCTGCACCAAGCGGTCAGTCAGATCCCGTCCGATCAGCCTTCGGGCCGCATTGCCGCGCCCTTCCAGTCGGGGTGGAAGATCGGAGATCGTGTGTTGCGCGCGGCGATGGTCGCCGTCAGCGCGGGCCAGCCGACGCCGTCCGACGGCTCAGGCGGCTGATCGCGCCTCTTCGATACGTCCGGGCCGCAGGCTGGGCTCTTCGCCATTTATAATGCGCTGCACATCGTCGGCGAGGAACGGCAGGGTTGGATCCTCGAAGAATTTGGCGATGTAGAGGTCCAGCGTTTCTGGTTGGAATCGTCCGGCGCAATTGCGGACGAAATGCGTGAGTTCGCCGATATAGATCCGATTATCGAGTACGTAGAAATCAACCCGCAGAGCCGGAAAATCAGAACTGACGGCCCGGCAGGCTCGGAGTAGTTCGTCCAATTGGGCCATGTACGGGAACGCGCCGTCATGCCTTGGCAAGTGAAATTCGGCTGGAATTGGCTCGCCTTCAACATCGTAAAATGCGCGCGAGTGAGAAATGGTCCGGGCGATGTCCAGCTGGATGATCTTCGGCTCGCCGTGGAAGCAGAAAATCTTGACGTCCGCGGGCGGGTGGCCGCCGACGTTTAGGAACGGCTCTATGATGACGCGTCGATCCAAGTCCTTGTAATTCGGCTCGCGAGAAAAATAGAAATAGTCGAGCTTGAACCATTCCCGCATGCGCTTGCGCTCGCGCTTAGTGGGTTTGCGGCCGTCGAAGATAATGAACTCTCCGCAATTGTGCGCGGGCTTAGCAACGCAGCGCTCGGGGAAGTGGTATCGGTCCAATTCCTCGGCCGTGTTCAACACATCAATCGTCGGGACAATGAAGTCCGGTCCGAGACGGTCTTCGATGAAAGATTTGACGTTGACCTTGCAAGTCGTCCGCTTCCGCAAGCTCGAGCGCGCTTCCGGGGCGAGTTTGTGGCGCATCAGAAATTCGGAATAGTACTTCGGCTCCCGCCAATTCGCCCAAGTCTTCTGATCGGCGAAGTAGTGCACCTGCGCTGCGATGTGATTGACGAAATCAGTATCGGGAAGCCATCGACAAACCGTCCGCTCCACATAGCGTAGGAAACGGAAACTCCAATTGTACCGATCTTCGAATCGCATTCGCCGTTTTCTCCTCAACGGCGTGCGCCGCACTCCAAAGCTCCGCCGTATAGTGAGGTCCGGGCGCGTGTGCAAACTTTGATTTCACAGCTCAGCCGTGCCCGCTCGGCTTGCGCCGCGATGAATTCCGGGGTTCACCGGCGTCGACGTAGTTTGAAAGCGAACCATGAAGGACACGTCCGAGCCTCCGGAACAGCCCCTGAAGCAGCGCTTGGAGCGTCGCGTCGACCGGGTTCGGGACATCGCCTCGACGCCGGCCGCAAAGCGGTGGGGAGCGGTTCTAAAGTATGCGCTTTTGGCGGGCATCTGCGCGCTGATCGCGATGCAGATCCTTCGCATTGGCTGGACGGAGGTCCTGTCCAATCTGCCTGTCTCGCCATGGTTCTATGTTTTCTTCGTCGCGCAATTCGCGGCTTTACCGCTGCAGGAGACGGTCCTTTACGGGTGGTTATGGCGCCGGAACTTGTGGCCCCAACATTTGGTCTTCTGGCGAAAGCGCGTTCTCAACATGACGGTCGCGGATGCGTCCGGCGAGGCCTATCTGGGGCTCTGGGCGTCGCGTCGCCTGGGCATGCCCCTGGCTGAGGCCGCGAAGACCGTAAAAGATGTCACGGTCACCTTTGCAGCGGCGGGCTTCGTCTTGAACGCCGTGTTGATCGGCGGGCTTTGGGCCGCCGGCGCCTTCGAACGTGCGGGCGTCGACACTGCCATTGTCGCTCCAATCGCAACGGCGTCTGCGATCGGCCTGGCGATTGTGATCGTCGCCTTGCCGGTCTATCGCCGCATCTTCCATGCGCCCGGGCCCGTCCTGCTCGGCTTGGGTGTCATGCACGTCGTTCGCATGCTCGTGGTCGGCGGCTTCATTTGCGCCCAATGGGCCGCAGCGATCCCCAGCGGCGGCGTTGAAGCTTGGCTTGTCTTCTTCGCGCTGTACTTCGCCCTCCAGCGAATTCCCCTGATACCAGGCAAGCAGGCGCTGTTCGTCGGCGCGGGTCTGTTTTTGGCCGATGCAATCGACGCGGCTCCGGAGGCGGTGGCGGGGATGCTGATCGCTTGGGCTGCGCTGCCGCAGATCGCGAATGCGGCGCTCTATCTGGTCAGCATGCGTCTCGACGCCGCCCAACCCAAAGCGGATGCGGCCAGTTGATCCAGTGTAGGAAACGCAGATGTGAGAGACGGTCCGCAGCCAGGGGTTTCGCCCGCCGGCGTCTTCCGTTACACGCCGCGCCTGGGAAACGCAGGGAAACCGAGCTCACATAGCCTTGAGCCTGGCGAAAGCCTTCCCATATCGCACACGGACCGGTGATCGGGCGGAGCTCGAACCGGCGCATTTCCAAGGAGCCGTCGTTCGTCGGCGCTGTCACAGGCCGAAGAAAACGCGCGGCGGCGGCCGCTAAGGAGGATTATTTTATGGCCAAGATCATCGGCATCGACCTCGGTACGACCAATTCTTGCGTCGCCGTTATGGACGGCAAGGACGCCAAAGTCATCGAAAACGCCGAGGGCGCCCGTACGACCCCTTCCGTCGTCGCCTTTGCGGAAAACGGCGAGCGCCTCATTGGCATGCCCGCCCGCCGCCAAGCAGTGACCAATCCGGATTACACATTCTACGCCATCAAGCGCCTGATCGGGCGGACCTATGACGACCCCACGGCGCAGAAGGACAAGGAGCTGTCTCCCTTTGAAATCGTGAAGGGGCCCAATGGCGACGCCTGGGTCAAAGGACGCGACAAGAATTACGCGCCGCAGGAGGTCTCTGCCTTCATCCTGCAAAAGATGAAGGA
>CAZQZC010000130.1:0-4671 GCA_964597685.1 uncultured Hyphomonadaceae bacterium
ACGCGCCGCCGCCATGGGGCGCTGCGCCGCCATAGGTGTCGACGATGATCTTCCGGCCGGTCAGCCCTGCGTCGCCGTCCGGGCCGCCGATGACGAAGGTCCCGGTGGGATTGACGTAGAACTCGTCCTCCGGCGGAAACCAGCCTTCGGGCAGGACCTCCGCGACAACCGGCCTGACAAGTTCGCGGACATCCGCGGTCGACAGGCCTGCGGCGTGCTGCGTGGAGACCACGACCGAGGCGACGCCGGCGGGTCGGCCGTCGACATAGCGCAACGTCACTTGGCTTTTTGCATCCGGCTCGAATTCGGGACGGGCGCCGGAATGGCGAAGCTCCGCCATGCGCTTCAAGATCTGATGCGAGTACAAGATCGGGGCGGGCATCAATTCCGGCGTTTCGTCAGTCGCGTAGCCGAACATGATGCCTTGGTCGCCGGCGCCGTCGGTGTCCACGCCAGCCGCGATATCGGCCGATTGGGCGTGAAGCCAATTGGCGAAATCCAAGGTCTCCCAGTGGAACCCGTCTTGCTCGTAGCCGATGTCTTTCACGGCGCTGCGCACCAACGCCTCAATCCGCTCATTCGCATCCGGGCGCGTTTCGAAGTTGAGCGTTTCCGGGCCTCGAACTTCGCCGGCCAATGCGACGCGTTGCGTGGTCGCCATGGTTTCGCAGGCGACGCGGACATGCGCGGGATCCATGCCCTCCGCCTCCGCTTCGCGATAGAAGAGGTCCACGATTTCGTCAGAGATCCGATCGCAGACTTTGTCGGGGTGGCCTTCGGAGACGCTTTCGCTGGTGAACAAATAATCGGACCGGGCCAACGCGGCCTCCTTCTCTGCAAGCGGGTGGGTTAAAGCGGCTTATCCCGCTTAGATCAATCGCTTTCGTCTTCGAACGCTTCGGCCGCAGCACGCACTGTTGAGAGTAAGGATTTGCGAAGCCGCGAATCTGCAATGCGTTGAAAGGCTGCGACAAGCTCAAGCGCGTCTGAGCTTAAAACAGGAGCCTTGAGCGGGCCATCGTCTTCCGAAACGCCGAGGCCTCGATGCGATAAAAATTCTTCCGCGCCGTCGTAGAAGTAGCTAACGGGGACGTTCAAGACGTTCGCCATTTCGAACAATCTGCCCGCCGAAATCCTGTTGGCTCCCTTTTCGTATTTTTGAACCTGCTGAAAAGTCAGGTCGAGCATTTCACCGATCTTTTCTTGAGTCAGCTTTAGTTCCCTACGGCGCCAACGCAGGCGTTGACCAACGAGGCGATCGATACCGTTAGGCGTTTTACTCTCAGACATCGCAGTAACTCATTTTGATTCTTTCGATCGCCTACTAGCGGCGCCATAATAGAAACGACAAGACGGCCAGCCCGGCGATGGTGAGCCAAAACAGCGCATCTTGTTGAACTCTTTGATAGAAAGGCGGTCCTAAGCGCAATGGCAGCGGGGCGCGGACATAGGCCGACCGCCAGCCATCGGGATCGCCGGACAGGGGGCGTCCGCGATCGGATTCCCGTCCATAAGGATCGATGACGGCCGTCGCGCCCAGCGTTGCAACCCGCGCCATCGGCAGACCCGTTTCGATCGCCCTGTAGCGGTTCTGCGCATAATGCTGGGCCGGTCCCAAGCCGCCGCCGAACCAGGCGTCGTTGGAGGCCACGACGATCCAGTCCGATCCGCCGCGTGGCTGGGCTGCGCGAGCGATTTCGGGGTACAGCCCCTCATAGCAGATCATCGCCACGAAGGGCGGTAAGATTCCATCAGCGTAAATGGTGGCCGGCTGAGGGCCGGGCTTGTACCCGCCCTTCGCCAATTGCTGCAGCGCGCCTGGAAGCACGCCCGCGATTCGCTGGCCGAAGGGAATGATCTCCGCCGCTGGCAATTCCCCGAAAGGAACGAGGCGATGTTTGTCGTAGATCGCGCGTGGGCGGCCCGCTGCGGCGCTCAGGGAGTCGAGCACGGCTAAACTGTTGAACCAATCATACGTTCCGCCGCCGGTGGGTTGGCGACGGGGCGTGCCTGCGATCAACGTCCTGTCCTGCAGGTAGACGCTGACGGGCTCGATCGCGAACGAGCTTAGCAAGAGCGTGCCGATCGCGCCTTCCGGCCAGATGACGACATCCCCTGGTTCCGACGGCGCATCGCGCAGCATCTCCAAGTATCGCCTGAAAAGGCGCGGGTTCGCTTGCCCGTCGATAAACTTTTCGTTTTGTGGAACGCCGGCGTCCATTAGGGCGACGGTCACATCGCTGTTGGCGACTGGCGTGGCCAGGCGTTGGGCGCCCCAAGTCCAGGCGACGCCCAAAATCACGATGGACGAGAGCGCCGGCGCCAGGCGCCCGCCCAGGCCAGGCGTCTCGCGCGTATCGACCGATGCAGCGGGGGAGGCCGCGGCGAACAGGGTGATCAGCGTCATCCAATAAACGCCGCCAAGCGCTGCCAATTGGGAGACAGCCCCGCCGGGGACCCAAGTCGTGCCGGCCAAATTCCACGGAAAGCCCCCAAAGAGATGGCCGCGCGTCCATTCGGCGAGCCCCATGAACAGCGTAAACACCGCGACCCGCGATGGAGACGCCGACCAAAACGCGCCAGCGAGCGCCGTCCCAGCGCCCCAAATCAAACCCATTCCGCCGGGCAATAGGATCAGGGGCATGAATATGAAGGCGGCGTGCTTCTCCGGCTCGACGAGAAACGGCAGGACCGTCCAGTGCAGGCTGACGAGGAAGAACCCGTACCCAAACGCCCAGCCACGGGCGAACACCGCTTTGCCCCAGCGCTTATAGGCGCGCGCGCCGTCGATCATCCACACAAGACCGACGAGGGATACGATCAAAACGGGGGTGAGATGAAACGGCGCAAAGGCGAGGCTGGCGAGCGCCCCCAACAAGGCGGCCATGCCATGGGCGCGCCATCCCGCAAGCCGCGCCAGGCCTTCGTGGATGGGGCCAAGGGCTGTCAGCCCATGGCTCTTTACGGGATGGGTCAAGCGGCGGTCTCCGAAGACGCGGATGGATGCAATCTCAACCGCACTCTTCGGACGCGCCGGCCGTCCACGTCAACGACTTCGATGTCTGCGCCCACAGGATGACGCAGAATCTCGCCCCGTTGAGGAACCCGTCCGGCCAAGGCGAAGACAATTCCGCCAAGCGTGTCGATTTCGTCTTCGAAGTCGGGCAGCGCGAGATCCAGGCCGCTCGACTCCTCAAAGTCTTCGATCTCCGTGCGCGCGTCGGCTTCCCAAACACCGGCGCCGCGCTTGACGACCGATGGCGCTTCTTCGTCATGTTCGTCTTCGATCTCGCCGACAATCTCTTCGACGAGGTCTTCGAGCGACACCAGCCCGTCCGTGCCGCCGTACTCGTCGACGACGAGGGCGATGTGAATCCGCGTCGCCTGCATCTTCACCAAGAGATCCGGCAGCCGCATGGACGCCGGCACGAACAGGATGTTTCGGCGCAGACGTTCAAGCGGTTTTTCTTCGTGGGGGCCGCCCCGGGCGATTTCCGTGACAATGTCCTTGATGTGAACGAAGCCGAGCGGGTCGTCCAAGGTCTCGCGGTAAACGGGCAAGCGCGAATGGGCGGCGTCGGCGAACGCCTTGATCAGATCGTCGAAGGATGTGGAGACTTCCACGGCCACAACGTCGGCGCGCGGGATCATCACGTCGTCGACGCGGGCCGTCTCGAAGTCTGCGATGCGCAAGCGCATTTCCGCTGGCACCGCTTCGCCGGGGGGCTGGGCCGGCGGCGACCCGTTGGATGCGCGTCGGCGCACGAACCCAAACAGGCCGCGCGCCACGCCCTGTCGAGGGTCTGGGTCGTCGATTTCGGGGGTGTCGGTCATGGATGCGGGGTCGAATTGCGAGCTTTGGAGCGCCCTGAATCTCAGTATGGGTCCGGAAGGCCCAACCTGGCAAGCGCGGAACGCTCCAGCGCCTCCATTTCACTGGCTTCCGGTTCGCTCTGATGGTCGAAACCGAACAAATGCAGACAGCCATGCACAAGCATGTGCGCCAGGTGCGCCGAAACGGTTTTGCCAGCGGTCTCGGCGTCGCGCGAGACCACGCCGTGGGCCACCGCGATGTCTCCAAGGAACGGCGCGTCGCTGGGATGGGCGGGAAAGGACAAGACGTCGGTTGGCGTGTCTTGCCCGCGCCAGGCTTGGTTCAGGGCCTGTATCTCGTCATCGCCGCTCAACAGAACGTCAACGACCCCCTGTCGGCCCGCCTCGTCGGCTGCGGCGTTGAGCGCGGCGAGGCTGAACGCCTCCAGATCCTCGGAAACTGTCCGCCACGCCTCGTCCGCAATCCGCAGATCCATGTCGATTTTCATGCCGATGAGGCGCCCGCATCGGAATCGTAGGCCTCGATGATCCGCCCGACGAGGTCGTGTCGCACGACGTCTGCGCCGGTGAGGCGAGATTGGGCGACGCCTGGAACGCCGGCCAGAATACGAAGCGCATGGGCGAGGCCGGACGGCTGGCGGTCGGGCAGGTCGACCTGTCCCGGATCGCCGGTCACCACCATGCGGCTATCGCGCCCCAGCCGGGTCAGGAGCATCTTCATCTGAGGGATGGTCGTATTCTGGGCCTCGTCGACGATGACGAATGCGTTCTTCAGCGTTCGGCCACGCATAAAGGCGACGGGCGCCACCTCTATGTCGCCCCGCCCACGCCGGCGCT
>CAZQZC010000130.1:4681-7889 GCA_964597685.1 uncultured Hyphomonadaceae bacterium
CATTAGCTCCGGCCCCATGAGTTCGCGCAGCGAATCCCAGATCGGCAGCATATACGGGTCGACCTTGTCCTCGAGGTCTCCGGGAAGGAAACCGAGCTTCTCGCCCGCTTCGACGGCGGGTCGGGTCACGATTAGTCGCTCTCGCGCGCCTTGCAGCAATTCGCCGACCCCAACGGCGACGGCGAGATAGGTCTTGCCCGTCCCCGCCGGACCGACGCCGAACACCAGGCCGTTCTCAGGCGCGATCAATTGCGAGAGATAGGACGCCTGCCCCCGTGTCTGGGGCGACACGGGCCGCTTCAGTCCGCTGAGTGTGGCGAAGCCTTGCGGATCCGGCGCGCTGGCGGCTTCGATCGCGCCTTCCAGCACGAGGTCGCCGGCTTCGGCGCCGCTCTTCAGGCGTCGTTCGAACTCCGCGAGCGCCGCCTCGGCGATCGAGACGCCCCGCGCTTCGCCGAACAACATGACGCCGCCGCCCTGGCTCTCCGCCCTCAGACCGTATTCGGACAAGCGCGTCTCGAGGATTTGCAGATGACGATGGTGCGGCCCGCACAGCGCCTGCAAACGTGCGGAATCGGTGACTTGATACATGCGGCTGACCGGCGCGCCGGGCGATTTGGGCGGCCGCGGCTTCAGGCTCAAGCCGCCGCCTCGCGGTCATCGGCGCGCGCGCCGGCGAGGGAGTTCAACGTCGCGCCAGTGATGTCGACGTCGACGATCTGTCCGACCAGGGCCTCGTCGCCGTCGAAATGGACCGCCTGCATCCAAGGGCTGCGGCCGTGGATTTGCCCCGCCTTGCGGCCCTTGCCGGTCACCAGAACTGGAAGGGTTTGCCCAACCTTTGAGGCGTTGAAGCGTGTTTGCTGCGCCTTCAATAGCGCCTGAAGCCGCTGCAGCCGCGCGTCCTTCACCTCGTCGGGAACCTGGCCGAACATCTCGGCGGCGGGCGTGCCGGGACGCGGTGAATACTTGAACGAATAGGCGATTGCGTAATCCACCTCGCGAACCAGGCTCATCGTGTCTTCGAAATCGGCGTCGGTCTCTCCCGGGAAGCCGACGATGAAATCCGACGCGAGCGCGATATCAGGTCTCGCCGCGCGCATCTGCGCCATGATCTCCAGATAGCGCGCCGCGGTATGCCCGCGGTTCATCGCTTTCAGGATGCGGTCGGAGCCCGACTGGACCGGCAGGTGCAGGAACGGCATCAAGCTCTGCGTTTCGCCATGGGCGGCGATCAAATCGGCGTCCATGTCGCGCGGGTGGCTGGTCGTATAGCGGAGGCGCTCCAATCCGCCGATTTGCGCCAGATGCCGCACAAGCTGGCCCAGCGACCAATCGGCGCTCGGCTCCAGCGACGGCCCGCGGCCGTGATAGGCGTTGACGTTCTGGCCCAACAGCGTGATCTCGCGCACCCCCTGGGCGGCGAGGCTTCGAGCTTCGGCGACGATGTCGTCCACAGGCCGCGACAATTCCTCGCCGCGCGTATAGGGCACGACGCAGAACGAACAGAATTTGTCGCACCCTTCCTGAACCGACAGAAAGGCTGTGGGACCGTCGGGCGTGCGCGCCTTTGGCAGCGCGTCGAACTTCTCCAATGTTTCGAACTCGGTCTCCAGACGGTCGCCGATCGCGCGGTGGGCGCGGGCGATCATCTCGGGCAGTTTGTGGTAAGCTTGGGGGCCGAGCACCAGATCGACGGCGGGCTGGCGGCGCATGATCTCCGCGCCTTCGGCCTGGGCGACGCAGCCTGCGACCGCGATCGTCATCTTGCCGCCGGCGGCCGCTTTCAGTTTTTTCAGTTGGCCCAGTTCGGAATAGACCTTCTCGGTCGCCTTCTCCCGGATATGGCAGGTGTTCAGCACGACCAGGTCCGCCCCCTCGGGCGCGTCGGCCGGCGCGTAGCCGAGCGGCGCCAGCACGTCCCGCATCCTCTCGGAATCGTAGACGTTCATCTGGCAGCCATAGGTCTTGATGTAGAGGCGTTTCGGCGCAGTCTCACTCATCCCGGCGCTTATGACTCACTTGGCGACGCCGCGCTAGACGGCGCATGCCGGGCCAGTGGAATTGGCTTGGAGACGAAGGCGGGAGCGCGTCAGTTTCCCGCCCAGGTTTTAACGGCGACGCCGACAAGCGCCGTTGCATTTTGCGCCCGGGTCCGCGCGGTCAAAGCCCTATGTCAGGGTGAGATCGCGCCCCGAGGCGATCAGATCCTCGGGTTAGTCTAGTGGTGGGCAAAGCCGGCGCTCGGAGGCGCTGGCAATGCCTCCTCTCCCTAGAAGCTGAGCGTGATCTGGCCATAGCCGTAGAAGACATCGCCTTCGCCCGGCGCGTTCGGCGCATCTTGCAGGAAATCGCCGTCGATCAGGTAGGCCGCGCCGGTCTCAAGCCGGATGTTTCCGGGCACAAGATCGTAGCGGATGCGGGTTTCGAATTGGTGGCCGATCACACGGCCCGCCGCGCCCGCCGGGTCCTGCACGCCCGCTGTCGTGAGCGTGTCCCGTTTGGCGGCGAGCAAGGCGGCGCGGTAGCCGACAAATCCTTGCCAGCGCGATCCCGGACGGGTTTCGACGCGGGCGCCGGGCGAATTGAGGTTGCTGCGGGCGAGCGCGCCGAAAACGCCGGTGGGGCCGAACTCGAAGCGCCGCGCGCCGAACAGGGTGTCGAACCGGCCATTGTCCGCGTCGTCAGGATCGCTGTCGCCGCTCGCGAAGTCGTACTGGAACACCAGGCGCGTCCGCCAAGCGTTGTCGAAAGTGTAGGCGAGGTGCGCGTGGTGGAAGTGCGCGAAATGGTCCAAGAGTGGCGCGTTCGGCGCGGATGACAGCGCGGACTCGCCGATCTGGAAAGCGGTTTCGATTTCGTAGTCGAACGCGCCCGCCGCAGGCGATCTAAAGAGACGAAAGCCCGGCGTGAAGAGGTTGCGGTCGAGGGTTTGGCTGTCGCCGTCATCCTCTTCTTGAAGGCCGAACACGTAGATCTCGCCCGTCAGGCCGCGCCAGAGATTCGGGCTTGTGGCGTGGAGGCCCCAAAACCGCTGATCAAAATCCTCGTCGTCGAACGCGATATCATTGTCCAGAAGGCTCGCCGCATCCGAGGGTTCGCGGGTCACAGGCAGCGTGAAGAACGCTTGGACCGACGTCCCGTCCGCGCCGGTCCACCGGCCGTGAACGCCGGTGAAGCCGTTGATCGTGTTTCGGAACCGGTTCCG
>CAZQZC010000131.1:0-7865 GCA_964597685.1 uncultured Hyphomonadaceae bacterium
CTTGATCGGATTACGTCTATTGCGTCGGAAGGCTCTGGCGTCGTCAACGTTCGCGGCCGCGACGATATCGACAAGGACAAGTTCGTCGACGAAGTGAAGCTGCGCGTCGATCAGATCAACAACCTGCCACAAGCCGCTTTCCGACCCCAGGTCACCCGCTGGGAGTTCCGCAATCGGTACTTCGGCATGGCTGTTCACGGCGATGTCGACGCCCGCACCCTCAAGCGCGTCGCCGACCGCGTGCGCGACGATATCGCCGCGCTGCCGGGCGGCGAGCTCGCGCAAGTGCAGGGCGTTCTCAACGAGGAAGTTTCGATTGAGGTGTCCGAGGAGACGTTGCGTCGCTATCGATTGACCTTCGCAGACGTTGCGACAGCCGTCCGTAATTCATCCCTGAACTCGTCAGGCGGCCAGGTCCGCACCGATACGGGCAACGTTGCGATTCAAGCGCGCCAATTGGCGGATACGGCCGAACAATTCGGTGGGATCACCATCCGGCAATCCCTGGAAGACGGCACGATTGTGTTGTCGGATATCGCAGCTGTGGTCGACGGCTTTGTCGATGCAGACCTGATGGCGACGCATGACAATGAACCGACAGCGTTTGTGTTTGTTGTCGCGCCGGACAAGATGGACATCGTCCGCTTCACCGACGGCTTCAAAGAATACATCGACAACTCGAAAAACGTCTTGCCCGAAGCGATCAGCATCGACGTGCTTTGGGACGATTCAGACGTGTTCAAAGAACGGATGCAAACCATCGGCAAATCCGCGCTGCTGGGCGCCACCCTCGTGCTGTTGGTCCTAATCCTTTTCCTTCGTCCGATCGTCGCGCTTTGGGTGACCGTCGGCATTATTACGGCGTTCGCTGGCGCGCTATTGCTCATGCCACTGCTGGGCGTCACCTTTAATATTTTGTCGTTATTCGCCGTACTTCTCGTCATCGGCGTCGTCGTCGACGACGCGATCATTGTCGGCGAAAATATCCACAAAGAGGTTGAAAGCGGTCGACGCGAGGGTTTGGACGCTGCGGTCGCCGGGACGCAATTGGTCTTGAAGCCTGTCGTATTTGGCGTTCTGACAACGATTATAGCGTTTCTGCCCTGGGCTTTTCTCACGGGTCCAAATCGGGCGTTTACAGAGCAAATCACGCTCGTCGTCATAGCCGCGCTGACATTCTCGTTGATCGAGTGCATGCTGATTTTGCCGGCGCACTTGGCGCATATGAAACCGCAGCGGTTTGACGGATTGAACGGACGCGTCCTGAAAATTCAGCGCTCCATCGCCGACAGCCTGCTCTGGTTTGCGAACAACATATATAAGCCTGTTCTGGAAACGGCGGTTCGGTTTCGCTACGCGACGATGGCGCTGTTCGCGTCGTTTTACATCTTGGCCATATCGATCGCCAGCAATGGGTTTGTGCCTTTCCGGTTTCAGCCTGAAATCGAGGGCGACTTGATCCAAGTCACGATCGACTTGCCCGACGGCACGCCTTTCTCTCGAACAACCCAAGTGCGCAACCAATTGCAAGACGGGGTGACGCAGCTCTCGGCAGAGAAGGCGCGTGAATATCCGGAATTGCCAGACGGCTTGATCCAAGGCTCGTCCATAGTCGCCAGCGACCAACAGGTTCAAGCTTGGATTGGCATGGCGCCTCCGGAGACCCGTCCCGACACGATTTCGACGAAAGAGGTCGCGCAGCGCTTGCGGGACTTGGTGGGCGAAATCCCAGACGCGGAAGAGGTTAATTTCGACTTCACCCTCAACGACGAAGACAATGGCATCAGGTTCGCGCTGAACCATCCTGATCTCGATAGATTACGTGAAGCTGCGGATGTGGTGAAAGCTCGTTTGGCGACTTACGGTTCGGCCTTTGACGTTGGCGACAATCTATCGTCGGCGGCTGAGGAGATTCGGATTACGCTGCGTCCCGGCGCGGAATCGCTCGGCCTCACGCTCGCCGACGTAACGCGGCAAGTGCGTCAAGCCTACTTCGGCGAGCAGGTCCAGCGGCTGCCGCGGGACGGCGACGACGTTCGCGTGATGGTGAGGTTGCCTAAGGCGGACCGCGGAGATCTCGACAAGATCCGCGAGCTGCGCATCCGTACGCCGGATGGACGCGCGATCCCGCTCAGTCAGGTGGCCGATTTCGAATTCGCCCCTGGCATCAACCGGGTCCTGCGACGCGAACGGGTGCGCTCAGTCTCGGTCTTCGCCAGCTTGAACGGCGACGTCCGCGGACAGATCATCGGCGACATGGAGCAGAATTTCTGGCCAGAGTTCGAGCGGCGCTTCCCGGATGTCACGCGAGGGGCCATCGGCGGCTTCCAAGATCAGCAGGAATTCGTGAACGAGGTGACGCTGCTCAGTTTCTTGGCTTTGTTTGCGATGTATATCTTGCTCGCCGTGGCGTTCCGCTCCTACTTCCAGCCACTCTTGATCATGACGGCCATACCCTTCGCCTATGTGGGCGCCGTCTTCGGACACTTGGCGTTCGGCGTGCCTATGGCGATGTTCTCGATATTCGGCATCGCGGCCGCGGCCGGCGTTGTGATCAACGACAATTTGGTCCTGGTCGATTACATCAATAGGCGCCGAGACGAGGGCGCGGGAGCTGTCCAGGCTATGGTAGACGCGGGCGTATCTCGTTTCCGGCCGGTGCTGCTGACATCGGTTACCACCTTCGTCGGCATCCTCCCCCTGATCGCTGAACGCTCCGTCCAAGCGCAATTCCTGCGCCCGATGGTGATAAGCCTTGGCTGCGCCGTTGCATTCGCGTTGTTCGTCTCGCTGCTTCTGGTCCCAGCGCTTTACGCGGTCGGCGTCGAAGTTGGCCGCGTGTTCCGATGGATCTGGGGCGGACAGCCTTATCGCCATATCGGTGAGGGCTATGACGGTCAGGTGCATATTGATGAAGAGGAACTGATCCACCGCGGCCAGGGCCCATCGGCGGCGCCGGCGGAGTAATCAGGGGGCGCAATTCTTGGAGGGCCGCCGGGACGGGCGGCCCTTTTCATTCATTCAGACGAGTGTTCGGGAGATAGAGCGAATGAAAAACCTACTGATGGCCAGCGCCGCTGCAGCTGTCCTGGCAGCGTGCGGTGAGACCGCGAGCGACACAAACGTCCAACAAGCGTCCTACGCGCCTGCAGCGCCGACGGAAGAGGCGGCCGCCGCTGCGCGGGAAGTTGTTACAACCGCGCCGGATTTCTGGGGCGATTGGGGCGTCGACCTGACCGCCATAAACGCAGATGTCCATCCCGGTGATGATTTCTACCAGCACGTCAACGGCGCCTGGCTCGACAGATTTGACATTCCGGCGGACCGCTCGCGCTATGGCGGGTTCACCCTGCTTGCGGAGAAGTCCGAACAGCGCGTGAAATTTATCATCGAGGATTTGGGCGACGCCCAACCGGATCCGTCGACGCTGGAAGGCAAGGTCGCCGCGGTCTTCAACGCTTATATGGACGAAGACGGCATTGAGGCGCGCGGGCTTTCGCCAGCGCAACCCTATCTTGACCGTATCCAAGCGATCGAAAGCCGGGAAGACCTCGCCACGCTGTTTGGCACTGTCGGATATTCAGCGCCCTATGGCGGCTTTGTCGGCTTGGATCCGAAACAACCGACCCGATACATCTTCCAGATTGGGCAAGGCGGCCTCGGCTTGCCGGACCGGGACTATTATCTTGAAGATACAGAGAAAAATCTAGAAATCCGCGGGAAGTACGTCGATTATCTGACCCTTCTGCTCGACGAGGCGGGATACGAAGATGCGGCGGGCGCGGCGCAATCCGCGCTTGAGCTTGAGACCCAAATGGCCGCAGCGCACTGGGACCGCGCGCTCGGCCGCAACCGCGACCTCACTTACAATCTCCTGACTAAGGACGATTTGGTCGCACTGAGCGGCGACTTCCCGATCGCGGCGGCCTTGGAGGCCGGCGGCCTTGGCGGAGAAACGGAATTCGTCGTGCGCCAGATGACGCCAACGGCTGAGGAGATCGAAGCCGCCGGATTGACGGAGGAGCAACTCGAAAAGCTTGGCGGCGGCGTCGCGGGCCTCATGGAGATTGCGGCGACGGCCCCGCTTGATCAGTGGAAGGCTTACCTAACCGCCCAATTCCTGTCCGGACGTTCCGCGGTGCTGCCAGCGAAGATCGACGAGGCGAGCTTCGATTTCTACGGTCGGACGCTTCGCGGCCAACCCGAGCAGCGCGAACGTTGGAAGCGCGCGGTCTCCGTCACACAGGGCGCCCTCGGCGAAGCGGTCGGCAAGGTCTACGTCGAGCGCCACTTCCCGGAGGAGAACAAGGCCGCGATGGATGAATTGGTGGCCAATCTTCGCAAGGCGATGGCGGCGAACCTCGACGACATCACCTGGATGGGCGACGAAACGAAGGTCGAAGCGCGCGACAAACTGGCGAAGTTCACGCCGAAAATCGGATATCGCGAAAACTTCGAAACCTACGATTCGCTTGAAGTCGAGCCCGGCAAGGCGTTTGAAAACGCTATGGCGGCGGCGGAATGGGCCTATCTCGACAATATCTCGAATTTGGGACAGCCGATCGACAAAGACGAATGGTTCATGACGCCGCAAACGGTGAACGCCTATTATTATCCGCCAGCGAACGAGATCGTCTTCCCGGCCGCCATCCTGCAACCGCCCTTCTTCAATCTGACTGCTGATCCTGCCGTGAATTACGGCGCCATCGGCGGCGTGATCGGCCACGAAATGGGCCACGGCTTTGACGATCAGGGTGCGAAGTCAGACGGCGACGGCGTACTGCGGAATTGGTGGACAGACGAGGACAAAGCGGCCTTTGAGCAACTTACCTCGGCGCTGGTCGCGCAGTACAATGCGTTCTGCCCACTCGGCGACGACGATAAATGCGTCAACGGTCAGCTGACCCTTGGCGAGAATATCGGCGACCTTGGCGGCCTCTCCATGGCGTACCGCGCCTATCAGATCGCCCTCGATGGCGAAGAGGCCCCGGTTATCGACGGCCTCACCGGCGATCAACGCTTCTTCATGGCCTGGGCGCAGGTCTGGCGGTCGAAGCAGCGCGAGGACGCCCTGCGCCAGCAGCTGATCACCGATCCGCACTCGCCCACGGAGTTCCGCACCAACGGCGTCGTCCGAAACATGGACGAATGGTACGAAGCCTTTGGCGTAACCGAAGAACACGCCCTCTACCTGCCGCCAGAGGAGCGCATCCGTATTTGGTAGGCAAAGGCCTCGGTAAATTGGAAAGGGCGGCCCAACGGCCGCCCTTTTTTGTTTCACCCTTTCACGCAAACCACTTGGCGCAGGGTGTGGACGACTTCGACCAGGTCAGACTGGGCCGCCATCACCGCGTCGATGCCCTTGTAGGCCATCGGCGTTTCGTCGACGACGCCTTGCGGTACAAGGTTCAACGAGATCACGCCAGACGTCAGAGCCGGCTCCCAGGCAAGAGGACTTTCGCCCCAAGGCTGCGCAGGACTTGGCAAACGCCCGCATTCCGCGTTCCATGTGCGAACACATGCAAAAAGAGAGGGGAACGCATATGGCCATTATGAAATCCGAACAGATTCTGAGCGAATCTCCGAAATCCTTCGAGGACGCCATCAGCACGGCGGTTGAGCGATTTGCGAAGACCGTTCGAAATCTGCGTTCGGCCTATGTGAACGACATGTCGGCCGTGATCGAAAAGGGCAAGGTCGCCTCTTATCGGGTCAACCTCCAAATGACCTTCGAAGTGGAAGAGGCGCCCGCCAAGCCGGCCTCCAAGGCGAAAAAGTCGAACGCGACCAAGAAAAAATGAGCGACCACGCCGGCGAGATCGATGCATACTTCGCCAAGCAGAATGACAGTGTCCGCGACATCGCGCTCGCGCTCCGCGCACGGCTCGACGCCCTGGGGCCCGATCTGAAGGTCAAACTGGCTTGGGGATATCCCTGTTGGATCGGCAATGAGCGGATCGCGTCCGTGATCGCCCATTCGGCGCATTGCAATCTTCAGCTCTGGTCGGGCAACCGGCTTGCCGACATGTTTCCAGGCCGCATCAGCGGCACTGGAAAGCAATTACGCCACGTCAAAATCGACGCCCTTGAGGGTGCTGACGCCGAAATTGATCGGATCATCAAGGCGGCGATCGATTTGGATGCCACAGACCCGCAGAGGGTCAGGTAAGCCGCGCGCCAGCGCAGCGCGCCGACCCAAATATAAAGTCAGTAGCCTACTTTGGTCGCCGCGAGTTCATCCAAGAATTGCTGGACCTCTATGGAAATTGGCTGGTCGTTGATGCCGACTTTGTACTGATTGATCGTGCCGGGGCTTCCGACAATCCAAACCGAGGCGACAGTCCGCGCACCGCGAGGACTGTCGAAGATGTTGTAGATGACCCGGATATTTGGATATCGCGCCCGGGGGAACTCACTGAAATAGAAGGAAACTCTCTGGCGCTCGGGCGGTTTCTTGAACTCAAGGACGTTCTGCGAGCTGTCGACTAAGATAAACCCTTCGTCGATATTGGTGTTGATGATCAATTGCCGGGCCTCCTCCACCGACAAGGTGGAGAACGTGACCTCTGGACGCCCGGACGGCGTGTCGTGGATCACCGGTTCGAAAGACTGGCATGCCGCCACAATCGCAGCGAACGCGCTGGTCAAAATTATTCTTGCACTCATCTCAAGCTCCTGCGCTTGAACCATAGGTGCGCGAGGCGTCGATCGCGGGCCAATAAACTCCGCGTCAATCACGAATAGTTTCCATCCGTCCGCGGTCATCCGTATATGTCGCGCCTCCGCCCTTGCGAATGCGGCCAAACCCGCAAGACTTCCAAGCGAACCTCTTGACCGCGCCCCCCTGCGGCGCCCAACTCCGCCAAACTAAAAACGCCATCAGCATGGAGCGTCCCAATGGCAGATCAGGATCCCGTCGTTATCGTCGGCATGGCCCGCACCCCGATGGGGGGCCTCCTCGGGGAGCTTGCATCCTTCTCAGCAAACGAACTCGGCGCGTTTGCGATCGAGGGCGCGTTGAAGGATGCGGGCCTCGATCTTGACGCCGCCGACGAAGTCATCATGGGCAATTGCCTGCCCGGCGGCCAGGGCCAGGCGCCCGCGCGTCAAGCTGCTTTGAAGGCGAACATGCCGAAGGAAACTCACGCCGTCACAATCAATAAGATGTGCGGCTCGGGCATGGAGGCGGCCGTTATGGGCCGCAACGCCCTAGCGGCAGGCGAGGCGACCGTGGTCATCGCCGGCGGCATGGAAAGCATGACCAACGCCCCGCACCTCCTGAACATGCGCAATGGCCACAAATACGGCGCCGCCCAGGCTCAGGACCACATGGCGCTCGACGGTCTGACCGACGCCTACGCCGGCATTCCGATGGGCAGCTTCGCCGACAAGATCGCCGGAGAATACCAATTCACGCGCGAGCAACAGGACGCCTACGCTCTGGAGACCCTCGCACGCGCGCAGAAAGCGACGGACGACGGTAAGTTCAAGCGCGAGATCGCGCCCGTCACCGTTAAAACCCGCAAGGGCGAGACCATTGTCGAGACCGATCAGCTGCCCCGCGAGGCGCGCCCGGACAAGATCCCGCAATTGAAGCCCGCCTTCAACAAAGACGGCACCGTGACCGCAGCCAACGCGTCGGCGATCTCCGACGGCGCTGCGGCCCTGGTTCTGATGAAACAATCTGAGGCCGACAAGCGCGGCCTGAAACCACTCGCCAAGATCGTGTCCTCGGCGTCGCATAGCCATGAGCCGGAATACTTCACCACCGCCCCCGTGCCCGCCATGAAGAAGGCGCTGGAGAAGGCTGGCTGGACCGCGAACGACGTCGACCTTTGGGAGGTCAACGAGGCCTTCGCCGTGGT
>CAZQZC010000132.1:0-7747 GCA_964597685.1 uncultured Hyphomonadaceae bacterium
CGCCCCGGCGCATTCAACGTCCCCGCGCGTGCACCCGCTGCAGCGCCCGTCCCGAAATAGATGTCGCCGCGCACAGGACCCTTAATCGCCCCGCCTGTATCTTGTGCGATGAGAAGTCCGGACCAATCGCCGCCGAGGCCTGGCGCACTGGTCTGCGCAAAGACAGGGACGCCGAGCGCGATGTGCACAGGATCCACCGCGACGGATCCTAGCGGAGTCAATTCGACACCTAGCGCGCCCTCTGGCCCCATAAGGGGGTCCCCGATTTCTCGGCTTTGGAAAAACACGAACCGAGGATTCACATTGAGCGCCTGTCGAAGCCGGGCCGGCGGCGCGGTGGCCATCCATGCGCTGATGCCTTCGATCGACGCTCCGCCGCGACCGATCTCACCCTGGGAAATGAGCCAGTTCGCAACGGAGCGAAAAGGATGACCGTTATGCGCGGCGTAGGCGGCCCGCTCCATGCGACCGTCGGGATATTGCAGCCGCGCAGAACCTTGGATCTGGAGAAAGAAGAGGTCCGCGGGACGGGCGTACGCCAGTGCGTAACCCGGGCTCGCTGTGATTTCTGCGCGTGTGGGATAGGGCCGCAAGGATCCGTTCTGCTGTCTTTGCGCTGGAACCATGTCGCCAGGCGTTCCGCCAAACAGAGAGGCGTCGACTTGTACGAGATCCGGGGGCAGGGATGGCACGGGCTCGGTAAACGGCGGCGTCGGCGTGGCCCGAACTTCAATCTCAGGCTCGAAATACCCCGTGAACCGGGGAGCGCCGGCCCCCGGGTCGATCTCCACTGGGACAAACAGCGCTTCCACAATGCGACGCCCGCTGGCGGCGTCCCTAACGACGTCCAAGGTGGCGCACGCGGGCATCCAATCGGAAACCCGGCCGGAATACGGGACGCGCTCAGAGATCGGGTCGGCGGGGTCGCGCAGCGCCCAAAGCGCGCAGGACAGTGCGAACGCTTGCAGGGCTGGTCGTGGATCTGAGCCCGCCCTTCCGGGGAGCGCCGCGTATTGCATTGGCACTGGCGCCGGTTGGGGGAAGATGAGTTGGGCGGGCTTATCTAAGTCGCCGCTCGGCGCGGGCGGCGGCGAGAGTGAAGCGCCGGCGCACGCCGACAGCGCGAGCGCCGCGACGAGCGCCCAAACCAATCGATCCAATTGGGCCCTAACCCGCTGGTTCGACATCATCGAGCAGCCAATTCGGATCTTTGCTGGCGACCAATCGCTTGTAGACCCAAATTTCCTTAGCGGCGCGCGTTCGTTCCCCGTCGCCCAGTTCCGCCTCGTATCGAACAGCGACGCGGGCAACGCCATTTTCCAAAGATGCGTCTTCGATCTCGGCCTTTTTGATCCTCAGCAGATCAAACGCCGCCTCATTGTTCGCCTCTCTCTCGGAGATTGCGGCGTCCCAGGCCTCATAAACGTCGTCGTCGAGCAACGGCCGGAGCGCTTCCCGGTCTCCTCGGGCGAACGCGGCGACAATCATCTCGTAAGCGGCTTTGGCGCCCCGGAGAAAATCGCGCGTATTAAACGACTCGTCGGCGCGATGGATCTCCTCCAGACTTGCGGCGGCAGGACCCGTGAAGATCGGCGTCTCCTGTCTAGGTTCAGGGGCCGGCGCCATGGTGCTATCTGGGCCTGCGGGGGCGGGCCGCTCCCGAGGCCGGCCTTCCGGTGGTCCGTCGTCCCGCCCTAGGGCGGCGTACAGGCGACTTAAGACGAACAGTGCGATCGCGGCGAGAATTAGGACTTCAGCCAAGGGTTCGTTCTTCCAACAAAGTTTGTCCGATACACGTCATATAGGGGCCTATTCGGAGACGCCAGGCGGCATTGCCGAGCTTCGCGGCTGCTTGTAAGGACAATGTTACTCAAACATCGGAAATGCTATGCCTGAAGAGACTGAGCCGGCAAACACTGCGGCCGAAACGAACCGGATCGGCCTTCGGGTCTTAGGTCAATACATTCGAGATCTCTCGTTTGAAAATCCGGCGTCCGGGCCCATGCGCGGACAGCCAAATATCAATCTGTCGATAGATGTTTCGGCGACGCCGCACGAATCCAACCCAAGCACGACCTTCGAGGTCGGGATCAAGCTGAACGCCCAGGCGACGTCGGAAGACACGCCGCTTTTTATCTGTGAGCTGGATTACGCGGGATTGTTCGAGGTTCAAGGCGGCGCAGGTCAAGATATCGAACCGATCCTACTTATCGAGTGTCCCCGGCTGATGTTTCCGTTCGCTCGCCGGATCATTGCGGACATTACACGCGAAGGCGGTTTTCCGCCCCTGCTCGTCGACCCGGTTGATTTTGCAGCGCTCTATCAAGCCCGAGGCCGCGGCGAACCGTCGCAACCCGATTAATTTGCGATCCGTCGCCAGACGGAATTTTCGCCGAGCCCTGCTACAAAGCTGTCATGCGCGCGACGTTCGCTCTCGTTGAGCAACGGCGACAATAAAGTGTGGCGCGATTTCGCGGCAGCAGCTGCTTGACCCTCCGCCGCGACCGATTGGGGTACAAAGTCAAATCGACGCTCTCGGCCGCCCCGAAGCTCCACGTAAACCTTCGCGAGTAATTGCGCGTCCAGAAGGGCCCCGTGGAAAGAGCGGCTTTCGAGCGAGACGTCGTAGCGTCGGCACAGCGCGTCCAACGATGCGGGGGCGCCGGGATGCTTCTGTCTTGCGAGAGCGGCGGAATCGACCCAGCGGTCTTCCGGAAGTCCTGGACGTCCGCACCTCTCAAGCTCTCGGTTCAGGAAGCCACGGTCAAAGGCTGCATTGTGGGCGACAATCGTCGAGTCGCCAAAGAACGCCATCAAAGCGTCCACGACGTCAGGCGACGCGAAGGGCGGGGCGTCAACTAAATCCGCATCCGTAATGCCCGTGATTCGAATCGTGTCCTGAGACACAGCCCGGCCCGGGTTGATCAGCATTCGAAACGATTCGCCAGTCGCGATGTGATTGATCATTTCGACAGCGCCGACTTCGATTATCCGGTCGTCGCCAGCCCAGTCGAGTCCGGTGGTTTCAGTGTCGAAGGCTATTTCACGCATCGATGTTGGCGCCCCCGTCCTGCGAATCAGAAAGACGTTTCATGAGCGCCATGATGGCGCGGACATGGTCTCTGGCAAAGTCGAACCCGAAGGCGGTTGAGATCACAAAATCGGCCCTGGCGCGCTTTTCGGCGTCGGGCGTTTGTTTCGCCAAAATTGCTTCGAGTGCATCCTCGGTCATACTTGGGCGGGACAGGACCCGAGCCCGTTGCACTTTCAGAGGGGCTGTCACCACGCAAACATAGTCGCATCTGGCGTCGCCGCCGGTTTCATAAAGAAGCGGGATGTCCAGCACCGCGCAAACCGCGCCAGAGGTTTCCGCTGCTCTGCGAAACTCGATTTGAGCTCCAGCGACCAGCGGGTGCACGATGCGCTCCAGCCGAGCCATGGCGTCTGCGTCGTCCAGTACGCGGTTACGCAGCGCGTTTCGATCCACTGCGCTGTCCACGATTACGCCGGGAAAGGCGTCGCCAATAGGGCCTACGGCTCCGCCACCAGGCGCATAGAGCGCATGTACGGCGGCGTCTGCGTCATAAACGGGGGCGCCCTCCGCTCGGAACATGTCAGCGGTTGCTGACTTGCCCATGCCGATTGAGCCCGTGAGTCCGAGAACGATCATAAGCGCCCTTTCAACGCGTCTCGGCAACGGCCAAGGGCGCCGTCCGTGTCGGGCGAGAGCCCGAACCAGATTTCAAACGCCAGGGCTGCTTGCGAGACAAGCATGCCAAGACCATCGACCGCCAACCAATTCATGGATCGCGCGTTCGCTAGCGCGTCCTCCGCCGCCGATCCATAAGAGAGGTCGTAGAACAATCGACCGAATCCTTCAGGCAAACTCAGACGCCCGCCAGTATGACCCGCGCTGGCGGCGTTCACGACAAGATCGGCCCTGTCGATCGCCTCGTTAAGTCCGTCCAAGGCCACCGCATCGTCGTTTGATCTGTCGAAACCAAGCTCTCTGAGGAGACGATCCGCACGCTCGGGCGTTCGATTGACCACCGTGACCGAGGCGCTGGCCGACAGAAGGGCGAACGCAGCCGCCCTGGCCGCGCCGCCCGCACCGATGAGAGCAACCCGGCGGCCAGACAGATTATCTACTCCAACCCGGCGAAGATCTGCTTCGAAACCTGGGGCGTCTGTATTATCCGCCGACCATCCATCTACACTTCGGATAAGCGTATTCGCGGCGCCGATCCGCTGGGCGCGATGAGTCGTTTCGGACGCTGCGTCGAGCGCCGCGAGTTTGTGAGGGAGGGTCACATTGACGCCGACAAAGCCCTCGTTGCGCAAAGCCTGCAGACCTTCTGCAAAACTGCCGTCCGGGATCCGGACAGCTTCATATCGTTCGCAAAGTCCTGCGTGTTCAATCCAATAATTATGGATAAGCGGAGACAAAGAATGTTCAATCGGATCGCCAATGACCGCGAACCGTGTTTGGATGGGACTGGACGTCATGAGTGCAGCGCGCCACGCAGCCGAAAATAGTCCAATAGCGGCAGCAAAGGCAGGCCCAGTATAGAGAAGTAATCGCCGTCGATCGCAGCGAACAATTGGACGCCCGGGCCTTCCAATCGATAAGCCCCGACCGTCGAGAGCAACGCGTCGCCCTCAGCCTCCAGGTACCAATCGATAAATTCGGGAGACAGCTCCCGCATGCTGAGCGTTGGACGTGCGAGGTGGCGCCAAACAACCGTGCCAGATTCGGCGACAACAATAGCCGTCTCCAGCGTGTGCGTTTCACCGGAAAGCGCGTTTAGGTGAGCGCGCGCCATCGACAAGTCCGGCGGTTTGTCAAAAACACGGTCGCCAAGGGCCAGCATCTGATCTCCGGCGACCACTAGGCCGTCCGACTGGCTGGAGACCTTGATCGCCTTAAGCTCAGCCAGGCCCATGGCCTGGTCCTGCGGGCTTCTTCCTTCCCGTCGGAACGCTGCCTTCGCAGCCTCCTCGTCCAAACCAGGACGAACCAGGCGCGCCCGAACCCCTGCATTGGTAAGTAGACGCCTGCGGCTTTCGCTTCCCGAGGCGAGCGTGATCTCTAACCCGTTCATCGGGCGCGCTCGGACAATTTATTGATGATCGCCGCCGCAGTTTCCTCGACAGAACGTCGCGAGACATCGATGACCGCCCACTTCTTTCGTTGAAATAGGCGATTAGCCTCTGTGACTTCAGCGCGAACGGCGTCTTCATCGGCGTAATCTGTCGCGTCGGATTCGTTCAGCGCGATCAACCGCTGGCGACGGATCTGGACCAGGCGCTCAGGACTGATCTTCAACCCGATGACCATAGGCCCCGAGTCGCCGTCGATGTCCTCGAGAACCGGAGGAACCGGAACGCCAGGAACCAATGGTATGTTGGCGGCCCGCACACCCCGGTTGGCGAGATAGACGCAGGTCGGCGTCTTGGAGGTGCGACTGACGCCCAGAAGCACGACGTCAGCATTGCGAAGCCCGTCGACGTTCTGACCATCATCGTGCGACAGGGCGAAATTAATCGCCTCCATCCGCTCGAAGTACTCCGTATCCAATGCGTGCTGGCCGGCGATCCGACCCGTTTGCGAGACGCCGAGGTGCCGGCTCAGCATGTGGACCGAAGGATCCAGAACAGGAAGGATGGGCACCCCGTTTTCCTTGCAGAAGCTTTCCAAGCGCCAGCGCAAGTCCGGATCCGAAATGGTAAACCAGACGACACCCGGCGCTGCGGCGATCTCCCGAAGCACCCGATCAAGCTGGCGCTCTGCGCGGACCAGATAATAATTGTGCTCGAGAGGTTGGACGTTGTCGAATTGCGCGCATGCCGCCCGCATGACTGCGTTCAGCGTTTCACCCGTCGAGTCCGAGACCAGGTGGACATTGAAGTAAATGCAAGGACGCATGGCCGCCTTTGTGTTTCCGCGTGCATGCCCGGACGGGCTGAATTCGACAAGCCCTGTGGATGGGTGTGAAAATCTCCGCGAGCCTAAAATTCGCCAGTTGATTCTCACAAGGCGACAGAATCGACTCCGAGCGTTCCGCTCTTGTGCTCAGCTGTGAGATACGTTCCACGCGCGTCTGAATTCTCCAGCGTCATCAAATTGTTAAGATAGGCTTAACCCAGGCCCTCAGACTGTGGATTCGGTGTGGACAGCGCGCCAAATCTCTCCAGCCCAGCACTTGTCCACGGAACTCACTGCGTAATAATCATAAGGCTTCGCGAATTTCCTTCGCTTTCAAAAGGTATGACGTCCATGACAATCGAATCGAAGCTCCTTCGGGCGCTGGCCGGAGAGCGATTTTCGGTTCCTCCCGTTTGGTTCATGAGGCAAGCGGGTCGCCATCTCCCGGAATATCTCGAAGTTCGCGCCCGCGCGAAAGATTTCTTGGATTTCTGCTATTCGCCGTCGCTGGCGTCGGAAGCGACGCTGCAGCCTATTCGGCGGTACGGCATGGATGGCGCCATTCTGTTTGCAGATATTTTGCTCATTCTGGACGCCTTGGGCCGAGGCGTGAGATTCGAGGCTGGCGAGGGTCCGATCGTTGAAGCGATTGACAACGCGACGGATCTTGCGCGTGTGTCGCCGTCCGTTGCGGCTGAACGGCTGTCACCCGTTTACGAAACCGTTGCGCGTGTACGGAAAGACCTTCCATCCGAAACCGCGCTGATTGGATTTGCCGGCGCGCCGTGGACTGTCGCCGTATATGCAATTGAGGGCCGGGGCAAAACCGACAAGTCGGAATCTCGGCTTTGGGCGCAGGCGCGGCCTGGCGATTTGGCCAATGTGCTGGATGTTCTGGTGGAGGCGACGGCCCTCTATCTAAAGGCTCAAGCCGATGCTGGGGCTCAAGCACTGATGCTGTTCGACAGCTGGGCGGAAGGACTTCCGGATAATGTGTTTCATGAGATAATCATTCGGCCGACTGCGAAGCTTGTGGCCCGTTTGCGCAGTTTGGACGTGGACCTGCCAATCATCGGGTTTCCGCGAGGCGCAGGCGTCATGGTTCCGGACTATGTTCGAGAGACCGGCGTCTCGGCAGTCGGTTTGGATACAGCCGCGTCTCCGGTGTTCATCAATAACGCGCTCGAGCCGAACTTTCCTGTCCAGGGTCATTTGGATCCCTTGCTCTTGCTGGCGGGGGGGAACCGCCTGACAGAGCGTGTCAAACAGATCGCTTCAGGCTATGCGTCTCGGCCGCACATCTTCAACCTCGGCCACGGCGTCTTGCCCCAAACACCGATTGCACATGTTGAACTGGCGCTTGAGGCGTTGCGCAAAGGGGGCGGCGCGTAATGCTGTATCTTTGGGTCAAAGCTCTGCACGTCATATTTGTAATCGCATGGATGGCGGGATTGCTGATGCTGCCGCGCCTTAGGATCTATCAATTGAGCGGCAGTTCGGGTGATCCGCTCTTTGAGCAAATGAAAGAGGCGAGCGCCCGCTTGCGGAAAATCATTCTGACGCCGGCTTTGGTCGCCGTCTGGCTGCTCGGTATCGCGATGGTTGTCTTACAGCCCGGTCTTCTCCAGCAGGGATGGCTGCATGCAAAGATTCTTCTGGTTTTGATAATTACCGGGCTCCACGGATACTTCGTATCTGTCGGGAGAAAGATTGATTCCGGAGAATCATCCTTGACCGAGCGGAGATTGCGGGCGATGAATGAAGTACCTTTTATAGCGATGATCGGCGTGGTGATCTTGGTGGTCGTCAAACCGTTTTAAA
>CAZQZC010000133.1:0-7716 GCA_964597685.1 uncultured Hyphomonadaceae bacterium
TTGAGTCTTCCGCTGTCGAATAGCCCGCATACTGACGGATCGTCCACGGACGTTGGGCGTACATGGTTGGATTCGGCCCCCGGCCGAAGGGCGCCAGGCCGGGGAAGTCGTCGAGATGGTCCAGCCCCGCCGTATCCGCTGCGGAATAGGACGTCTTCACCCCAATCCCCTCCGGCGTCGTCCAGAGCGCGCCTTGCTGCGCGGAGCCGCTGGCGACGCGGGGACGGCCGAGGTCGAGGTCTGCGAAATTGGGGAACGTCGTCATGTCGAGCCCTTAGAAATCCAAATCTGTCAGTTTCAGCGCCAGCGTATCCAGGAAGCGCGGCGTCAGCGCCTCGGTCTCGCTGCGGCGGTCTTCGACGCTCCAGCGCCCGTCGTCTCGTGGTTCAGCGAAGAGGTGCGCGACGCGGTTGTGAGCGTCGAGCACCCAATACTCATTGACGCCGTTGCGGGCGTAGAGCGGCTTCTTGATGCGCAGATCCTTGGCGATCGTTGAATCGGCGATCTCCACGATGATTCTGCAATCGGGCCCGCGCACGTCTTTGGGCTGGATGTTTAGCGGATGGATCAGAATATCCGGCTCCGGCGCCGAGCCGTCCTCGATGAACAAGGAGGGTTCGACGGCGAATTCATACTCTGTTGTCGCGATGATCGGCGCCCAACGGCGAATGAGCCGCCGTTTCCAGATCGCATGCCGGTTATGCTCAGCGTTCATGGGAACAAGCTCTCCCTCGAGCAATTCGAGCTTCTCGTCGTCGTCGAGGATGCCCGCAGCCTCCATGGCGAGGTAGTCGGCGGTGGAGATGAAGCGGCGCTTCACGCCGTCGGCGCCCTGCGTGGTGCGGGTGTGGTAGCGCTCTTGGGGGATGGGCGATCCGTCGTCCATGATCCTAGCTTACCATCCGCACTGGTGTTCGCCCAAGTTCACAGCCCAAGCTCGGCGTGAGCGAGCTCCAGCGCGGCGACCACGTCCACCCCGATGTGGATGAAACTGTCGACGCCCGCCCCGCGCCAGGCCGTTTCATGGTCGCCCGGCCGGCCCGCCAGGTAGAGCCGTTGGACGCCGGCCGCCTTCAGCGCCGTGGCCGCGCCGATTGCGTCCTCGGCGTAGCGCGCGTCCGCGCCGCAGAGCACGGCGAGCCTGCAGCCCGACGCGCTGAAGGCCGCAGCCAACTCAGCCGGACTGCTCGGCGTCACAGGCGCGGTCTTGGCCTCGATCCCACCGGCGGCGAAGAAGTTCCGCGCGTAATCGACGCGCGCAGTATGTTCGGCGAGCGGGCCGAGCGTGGCCAGGAAGACCGAAGGCCGCGCCCCTGTCTTCGCCTCCTGTGCGGATGCGTGGTCGCGCAGGCGCTCAAACGGTTCGGCCAAGCGGATGGGCCATAGCGGCTCCGCTTCGCTGTCTTCGCCTGTCGCTGGCGCGACCTCCGGCAGCAGGGCCTTCAGCCCCGCGTCCGAAACGCCGTCGCCTCCGCCGGTCCAGGAGCGCTCGGCGATAGGCGCGTCGATCTCGTTGAGAAGCGGGAACTCGCTCACCCCTGTTAGGGCGTCCTTGCGTTTGGCGATCGCTTTCATTCGCGCGGCGCGCACGGCGGCGACGCGCGCTTGGAACGCGTCCGCCATAAGGCTCGTTGCGTATCCGCCGTCCCGCTCGATCGCCTGGAACTCGGTCCAGGCGGTGAGGGCTAGATCTTCGGCGAGGGTCTCGGTGAACCAAGCGCCGCCCGCGGGGTCGGCGACCCGGCCCAAATTCGATTCTTCCTGGGCGATGATCTGCGTGTTGCGCGCGGTGCGGCGTCCCAATTCCTCGGGCAGTCCCAGGGCCTCGTTGAACGGGCGTACGGTCACGATATCCGCCCCACCCACGCCAGCCGCGAAGCAGGCGGCGGTGTTGCGCAGCATGTTCACCCAAGGATCATAACGCGTGAGCATGCGGGCCGACGTGACCGCCTGCAGTTTCATCGGGTGAGCCTCCAGGCCGATGGCCTCCAAACAGCGCGCCCACAATCGGCGGGCGGCGCTCAGCTTGGCGATCTCCAATCCGTAATTCGGTCCGACCGCGAGGGTGAACAGGATGCGCGGCGCGGCGTCGCCCGGCGCAAGGCCCGCGGCGCCCAGGCGCCGCAGCGTGTCGACGCCGCCGGCGATGAGCGCTGCAAGCTCCTGCGCCTCCGAGCCGCCGGCTTCGTGCACCATCCGGGCGTCGACCCGCAGGGTTGTGGCATGCGGAAAGCGAGCCGAAAGCGCCCCATCCAAGGCGGCGGCCCGTGCAAGAGCGCTCTCCAAGCCGCCGTCGACCATGCCTAATCGTGCGAGACTCCCGATGGGGTCGATGTTGAACGCGAGCTTCTGAGCGTCGGGCTCAGCCTGACGCTCGGCCCACAAGGCGAGCAGGGCCGCCGCGCGCGTTCCCGTTCCGCCGCCATGGTCGAGCGCCACGGTCGCGATGTCGGCCCGGACGCCGCCAAGCGCCGCGTCGAAATCCGTCGCTTCGCAGATTGCGCATCCCGCCTCGCCCGAGCAATCGAGTTTGATCTCGATCGAACTGACGCCACGCTCCAAGTCGCGCAGGATCTCGGAATTGGTCGCGGCGGGATCCGGATGGGTGAAGGATTGCCGAATATCCCATGGAAGGTGCGGGTCCCGCGCGGCGGCGGCCCCCCGCAGATACGGCGCCTCGCCGGGGTGTCCGCGGGGATCTTCGCTCGCTGGCCAGTCTGTCTCGCGGTAAAGCGCTTTGATCGCCGCGCCGCCAGGCTGCGTGCGCGTCAGCGATTCCGGGGGGCGTCCCTTCAGGGCGGCCTTGGCGGCTTCGGTCCAGGACGCTTCGTCGGAGCCGTCGAAACCGGCGCTCAATTGCAGAAGATCGTCAGCCATTCGGGTCCTCTCGCTCGCACGGGCTTGAAAAGGGCGTACTCGCGCGCGTCGTCAAGGGTGAAGGACGAGGACTGCGCCGTCTGTTGCCCGCGCGACGGCCCGCCTTTACCCTCATTTTCGAAGTATGTCGGATCCAATGTCGAGGGCGGGACGGCCATGATGTCATATCGCAATATTTCATGCGCGGCGGCGGGGTTTGCTGGATTGCTCGCAGCAGCCTGCACAGCCGCGGCGCCTGTGGACGCGCCGGCGGTATCCGCCGTGGAGGCGGCCTCTGACGTTCAGTCCGCCGCACCTGCGTCTCTGCTGCCGTCGGAGCGTTTCACACTCGACAATGGTCTGGACGTCGTTCTCCACATAGACCGATCCGATCCCGTGGTCGCCGTCGCCTTGACGGCGCATGTCGGTTCGGCGCGGGAGAAGGAGGGCCGAACAGGCTTTGCACACCTGTTCGAGCATCTCCTGTTTCTCGAATCGGAAAACCTCGGCAAGGGCGGCCTCGACGCGCTCAGCGCGCGGATTGGCGGGTCGGGCGCCAACGGTTCGACCAATCGCGATCGGACGAATTACTTCCAAACGGTTCCGAACGACGCCCTGGAAAAGATGATCTGGGCTGAAGCCGACAAGATCGGCTGGTTTATCAACACGGTCACCGAGCCCGTCCTGGCGAAGGAAAAGCAGGTCGTCAAAAACGAAAAGCGCCAGGTTGTCGATAACAGGCCCTACGGCCACACCTTCTATGTGCTGCACAAGGCGCTCTACCCCGAAGATCATCCTTACAATTGGCAGGTGATCGGATCGTTGACGGATTTGGACGCCGCCACTTTGGACGACGTGAAGGAGTTCTTCCGCGCTTGGTACACGCCGAACAATGTGACCCTCGTGATCGCCGGCGATTTCGATCCTGCGCAAGCCAAAGCCTGGGTTGAGACATACTTCGCTGAGATCCCCCGCGGGCCGGAGATTGCGCCGATCACCGCGCCGCCGGTAACCTTGGGCGAGAGCAAATCTCTCGTCCACGAAGACAAGTTCGCGAAGCTGCCGGAGCTGACCATGGTCTGGCCGACGACGCCGCGATACCATCCAGACTCCTATGCGCTAACCGTGCTCCAGAGGCTTCTGACCGAGGGCAAGTCCGCCCCGCTGAACCAAGTTCTGGTCGACGAAGCGCAGCTGACCGCGCAGGTCGGCGCCTCCAATTTCGAGAGCGAACTCGCCGGCGAGTTCATTCTTCAAGTGCGGGCCTTCGACGGCGTTGACTTGGATCGCGTGGCCGCGGCCTTGGATGCGGGATTCGCACGGTTCGAAGCCGACGGCGTGGGCGAGGATGCGCTGAAACGCGCCAAGATTGCAGACGAATTGGCCTTCTATGAAGGGCTCGGCGGTGTGCTGGGCAAGAGTATCAGCTTGGCGAATTATGCGATCTTCGCAGGTGATCCGGCCTTTGTCGATGAAGATCTCGCCCGACTCCAGGCGGTGACGGCCGAAGACGTCATGCGCGTCTATGAGACTTACATCAAAGATAAGCCGTTCGTCGCGACGAGCTTTGTTCCGGAGGGACAGCCTGACCTTGCGCTCGCCGGGGCCGATGTCGCTGAGGTCGTCATCGAACCGATCGTTTTTGGGGCCGAGGGCGCGTTCGACGCGAGCGCTCAGGCCGAGTACGAGCGCACGCCGTCAAGCTTTGACCGATCCGTCGAGCCGCCTTCGGGACCGGCGCCAAGCCTCGCCGCCCTCGACGTTTGGGAAGCCGAAACGAATGAAGGGTTGCGCGTCTTCGGGATCGAAGACGGAGAATTGCCGCTGGTCAGCTTTGAACTCGCCATCGAGGGCGGACGCTTGTTCGAGTCGCCGGCGACCGCCGGCGCGGCCAATTTGGTCGCCGACATGCTGACCCGTGGAACCGAACGACTGTCCGCGGCGGAAGTCGACGACGCGCTCGCCGAGCTTGGCGCGGAGATCGACGCGTTCGCAGGGCGGGAGGCGCTGTTCGTCTCGGGTCAAACCCTGGCGCGGAACTTCGATGACGTTATGGCGCTGGTGCAGGAAATGCTGCTTGAGCCGCGTTTTGACGCGGACGAGTTCGCCCTCGCCAAGGCCGAGGCGCTCGACAGCGTGCGCGCCAGACGCGCCAATCCCAATGCGCTCGCGGCGCAGACTTACGCCTATGCGATCTACGGCCCCGACAGCGCGCAGGCCGTCGGGGCGCTGGGCAGTGAAACAAGCTTGGCGAACCTCGACCTTTTCGACATTCGCGCCTTTCACGGCGCCAATCTCTCGCCGCAGCTTGCGACGCTGCGCGTGGTCGGAGACGCGCCTCAGGCAAGGGTGAAGGCCGCGGCCGAGCGCTTGTCGGCGGCCTGGACCGTGCGGGATGTCGTCGTGTCCGAGGCGCCGGCGCCCAAGGCGCCCGAGCGCTCTCAAGTCCTGTTCTACGACGTGCCGGGCGCGGCCCAATCGGTGTTTTACTTCGGTCGTCCGGCGCTAAAGCGGACGGATCCGAACTATTTCGCTGCGACGGCGATGAATTACCGCCTCGGCGGCGGTGGGTTCGCCTCCCGGCTGACCCAGGAGCTGCGCGAAGGGAAGGGCTACACGTACGGCGTTTTTTCCTCTTTTGACGCAACGTCGCGGTATGGCGACTTCGCCCTTCGCAGCGGCGTGCGCTCCAACGTGACGCTTGAGGCTGCGGCGCTGGCGCGCGACATCCTCGCCGATTACGGCGCGACATTCGACGCCGACGACCTCGACGTGACGCAGAGCTTCATCGTGAAGAGCCGGGCGCGCAGCTTCGAAAGCCTAGGCGCCAAGCTCGATATCCTGCGCGACATTAGCGATTACGGCCTTCCGTACGATTTTGTCGTGCAGGAGATTGAGACGGTTCGGGCCCTCGACGTCGCCGATATCCAGGCGCTCGCCGACGCCCAGGTGCGCCCTGAGGCCATGGTCTATGTCGTCGTCGGCGACGCTGAGACCCAGTTCGAGCGGCTGAAGGGTCTGGGCTACGGCGATCCAGTGCTGGTGAACGAGGCGGTTGACGCGCTGACCGACTAGCACCGCTTGACAGCGGCTGCCTCCGGTCTGATATTGCAAGTCATTCGCAAATCTGACTGGAGCACATGGCCATGTCCGCATCCCCCCTCGCAGATTGGCGCAGCCCCCGCGCGGCGGCCCTCGCAGCGGCGCAGGAACAAGCGCTCGATTGGCTGGAGACGCAATCGCGCATCGCCGCCTTCTGGCGCGATCAATTGGCCGACCTCGCCGGCGATCCCGATCTCGTCGCCGCAATCGATCGCGAGGCCGATTGGATGCACGCGACGCTTGTGCGGGTACGAAACCTCTGAGCGAAAAACGTCCGCCGCTGAGTCAACTGGCCAATTCAGCTGCCGCATGGCCTTGACCTTCCCCTTCCTTGGGTTAATGCGCGCTTGCACTTATCAAGGGAGGCTGGTCGTGGGTGTTATCGAAACGGGCCATTGGTACTACAAGATTGAGACCGAATCTGGCGAGTTCACGCCTGGGCGCGAAATCGGCACGTTGCCAATCGTGCGGCGCTTTCTTCAGCGTATTGATTTCACCGACCAGCGCGTGCTCGACATTGGCACCCAGGAGTTTGTCACGCCGATCCTGGTGGGGCGGCGCGACCCAAAGGAGATCGTCGCTTACGATCGCCTTGACCTGTCGACGAGGTTCGATTTCCTCAAGACGTTTTATCCATCTCTCGCCAAGACGACTTATGTCCACGGTCCAGGCCTTCCGCTCAACCGCCTGAAGTCGAAATTGAAGACATCTGAAATAGATCCCGTTTTCGACGTCGTGATTTTCACCGGCGTGCTTTACCACATGCCAGACCCGATGGCCGGCCTGGCCATGGCGCGATCCTTCCTGCGCGAGGGCGGTCTCATGCTCTTCGAGACCTCGGTGTCGACAGATTCCGGCTACACAGCGGAGTTTAACGCCAGCGGCCGCCTCTATCCCGGATCGAATTACTTCCAAGTGGCGCCGAAGACGATCGACTATATGTGCCGCGCGCTTCGCATGCGCGTACTGGACGCCTTCTGGCGCGGCGAGGGGCCGCAAGTGCGCCGTCTGTTCATGGTCCTGCGCGGGGAGGCCGACGCCGTCGCCCCTGCGGAAGACAAGTGGATCCGCAAGCAATTCGTTGAGGCCGACATGCGGCCTTGGGGCCTGCAATTCAAAGAGCTTGGTGATCAAGGGCGACCGCCGGTGGCCTTCGCCGACCCCGCGCCGAACGCCGAGACGGGTGTTCTCGACGTCAACCAGTACATTCGCGATCGTGATCCGATTGAGTTCGACACCGAGTACGCGATCCTAAAACATTCTCACGAGATCTGACGGGATACGGCCCGCCCGGCGCATTTGGGCGGGCCGCTGACACGCCATCGCCACAAATCCATTGGATCGTTCCACCTCAGCGCGAACAGAGGAGCGGTCCCATGTATGATCCCCGTTTCATTCCCGACTGCGATTTGCCCCTGCCGGCGGTGTCGGAGCCGTTGCGGTTCTCCGCCTTCAACGCCGGCGAAGTGGTGGACCACACGCGGTTCTCCCTGATCTTCAGCGCCGCGCGCGGCTTCGCACTTGTGACCGCGCACAATATCGACGGGGCCAGCATCCTCCCGGCCGGCCAGATCCCGCGCGACGACGATTTCCGCCCCGATCCGACGATCCCCCGCAGCCTGCAGGTTGAGAACGACCGCGGCTACCGCAACAATCCTTGGGATCGCGGCCATATGGTGCGCCGCCGTTCGCTGCATTGGGGCGCGGAGGCGGAGGCGCGCGAGGCCGACAGCCTGTCCTTCTTCTGGACCAATATCG
>CAZQZC010000134.1:0-7680 GCA_964597685.1 uncultured Hyphomonadaceae bacterium
ACTACAGATGGTCGGCTCTGATCATTGTGGAAACATTCTCGGAGGGATCGATCTCATCCACAAATCCGACGGCGCAGAGGCCTATGGTCTAACCTGTCCGCTCATCACCACCGCGTCGGGTGGAAAGATGGGCAAAACCGCGGACGGCGCCGTTTGGCTGAACGCGGATCGACGCAGCCCCTATGAATACTGGCAGTTCTGGCGGAACACCGAAGACGCCGATGTTGGACGCTTTCTTCGGCTTTTCACGGAACTGCCGCTGGACGAAATCGCACGCCTTGAGGCGCTCTCCGGCGCCGAGATCAACGACGCGAAGGTTACGCTCGCCAACGAAGCCACCACGCTGCTTCATGGCGCGAACGCAGCGCAGGAGGCGCGCGAGGCGGCGTCCGCCGTATTCGGAGCCGGCGGAGACGCCGCGGCGCTTCCGACGGCGGAGATCTCGACGGAGGAGCTCAGCTCCGGTCTCCTAGCGGCGGCGGCGTTTACTCGCTCGGGCCTGACGGAGACCAACGGCGAAGCGCGCCGGCTAATCAAACAGGGCGCGGCGAAGATCAATGATGCTGCGATCACTGATCCTAACACTGTGCTGACGGAGCGTGACATCACACCGGACGGCGCGATCAAACTATCCGCGGGAAAAAAGCGTCATGCGCTTATTCGCTTGGCCTGACCGCCAGCTCCGAAAGGACATCGTCGTCCGGATCTTCGAAGATGCGCCGGAGAAATCCGGGTGTGACCGCAGATAGAGGGTTCACCGCGACGCGCACTCGGTCAAGCGGGCCCGTTAGCGAATAGGTGAACGAGAACACGCCTTCGCCGCGGCGCGATACGAACAAATCGCCGATAAGCGGGATGCCGCCCAGCGCGGAATTGACGCCGAAGCTCGGGACCAGGACGCCGCGCGCATCAACCGTCTGTTCCGATGAATCGTACCAGCCGCTCGCTGTAAGCCCCAGCGCCGGGCCGGACGCGCGCGCGCCGTCGATGAAGAATTTGTCGCCCGAGATCATCAACGGGATATCGATCCGGGTCAGTAAGACGCCGTCGCCGTTCAAGGTGTCGGAGAGACCACGAAGGGAGGCGATCGTGAGCATGCTGGCCAAAGCGGGCACGTCGCGTACGCGCGCGTCTGAGATCTTGATGCCGATCTCGGACGTGCCGCCGGGGGCCGCCAGGCGGCCGTCAATTTCCAGATCGCCGCCGTCGATAACATTCGCTCCGAATATTGCGCGGGCGAGGAAACCCGCATCGCCAGAGCGTAACGCAACCTCCGCGGAACCGTCGTCGCGCGCCTCATAGGAAGCGTCAAAAGGCGCGCCGCTGGCCGTCTCGCCCATCGCTTCGGCGCGCGCTAGCCCAGTCGCACCAGCGGCGAGCGTCAGCACAGCCGTTTGCATATCCAAGCCGTCGCGCAGACGCAGCAGATCCACCGATGCGTCCAACACAAGATCTCCGGCGAGAGATTGAGCGCCGCCGGCCTCGTCGGATCCTGCACCTGAGGTCGCGAGGCCGCCGACCCCACCCATAAACGAAGAAATATCGAGAAACGGACCGGACAGGCGAACAATCAACCCGCCTTCCAGCGATCGGCGTATCGAGCCGCCGACATCGGCGCGGTCCTGAAGATAAGCCCTGCGCAACGCCGCCGCTTCAACGCGGCCGTCCGTGTTGAACGACACTTCGCCGTCGAATTCTGCGTCTTCGGCGATCAAAGTCGCCGCCGCCACCCCACCTGAGGCGCCGGTTTCGTAGCGAAGCCGAGCCGAAGCGGGAGCGCCGGCCGGCTTGACCCAGTCTATCTCCGCCACGTCTATGCGCGCCAGATCGAGATCGAAGTCGACGTCAGCCGACTGCAAGGCGTCGCCCACCGTGCGCGCATCGATCTCAACCGGGATCTCACCGCTGAGATAGGCGCGCCCAAGGACGCCAAACCGGTTCAAGACGTCCGGGTCCACGACGCCAGAAGCCGTTACCGCTGAGGACGGATCACCATCCTCGAACCCGTCGCTCCAGGTGAAAGACACGGGCGCAGGGCCGAGACGTCCGCGGCCCGTGATCGCAACTTGGGTCTCGTCCACCTCGAAACCGGCCGCGACAGCTGTCAGATCGAGCCCGCCGGCGGCCCCCGACAATCCGCCGGCGGAGATTTCCCCTATTGCGTCGAATGTGACGGGCGTCGTGTCCAACATGCGCAGCGGCGGGCGGGTCAGCGACAAAGACAATTCGCCGTCGCCTGAGAGCCGATCGACGTCAAATCCCGTCCGCGCCTCTAGTTCGAGGCGCGAGTCGCTGATGATCTGCATCAGACTGCGGACAGGACCGCGGGCGAGCCCGGTCACCTCGATCCAGCCGCCATTGGGATTGAATTCAGGGATGACGACCTGAGCGTCGTCGATTGTCCAATCGCTGAACTTCGCCGACGAGACGTCCAGCACCATGCCATTCCCCGTGATATGTCCGACGCCATACCCCTCTTCAATCGGCGGGATGTCATAGAGAATCTGAGCGGTCGCATTTTCGAGATTGAAATCGATCTCCAGCGCCTCCGCCGCGAGATACCCGGCGGAACGGCTTTCCGGCGTGATGTTCACGTCGAAACGAGCCCGCGAGATAACGCCCTCGGAGATATCCTTCGCGATGAACTCCCGCGCGCCGTCGGACAGGCCATAGGGAAAGAACATCAAGAGCTGGCGAACCGTAAACGGCCCCTGCAACGTCGCTTCGAGGTCTAATGTGAGCGGCAATCGTGTCTTCGATGCGCCGCCTTCCCACCGAAAAAACCCAGAAGCGTCCGTCCGCGCCTCACCAGTTGAGAAGGACAGCGTGTCGAATTGAGCCGCTAGCGTCGCCGGATCAAATCGACCTTTCGCCGAGACAGCCTGCAAGGCGACTGGATCTGGAAAGCTTGGCGCGAGGTCGAGCGCGAAACTGGCGCTTTCCACCAGAAACGGACGCATTCCATCGCCGCGGAGAACATCGGCCATCTCCAGTCTGAATGGCCCGGCCCAAGCGTCGGCGGTAAAGTCTTGGGCGTCGATTGTCAGCCGGTCGTCGACCGCGAAGTAATCTGCGATCAGGTTCGCGTCTCCAAGTTCAATCTCCCGTCCGGCAATCTGGATACGCCCCGCCTCCCCCTCCAAACGCAGCGCCGCGTGCCGCAACCCCTCTGTCCCATCGACGTCGAAGATGAGCGAAAAATCGGTCGGCGCGCTTGACGCAGGGCTGGCGTCGCCAACCAACCGGTGCGACAGCGCCTCCAGCGACCAACCAGCAAACCCAAACTCAGCGCGAAGCGTTTGGAAATCAGCCGCCAATCGGAGATCTGCTGCAAATCCTGCAGGCAATCCGGAGGCCGGATCACCACGAGCGGCGAAGGCCAATCTGAACCCGTCGTCGGATCTGGCGAGTTCGCCGGCGACGTTGGACATCCGCGCGAGCTCAACACCGTCGGCCTCGAAGAAGGCGAGTTCGAAACTGTCGATGGCCACGCGCTCGAGCTGAATGCGCCCGGCTCCGATCCGTAAATCCTCCATGAGGTCTTTCATCGCGGTGTTCGCGGAGTCGAACACCGCCTCAGGTGTCATTGCGCGCGCCGCCTCGGGCTCTGACGCCGCGCCGACTGGCTCGCCGGCGAGGGTCCACCCATCCGGCGCCCGCACGGCGGCCAACCACCCCTCCTGCAGAGACAGCGTGACAGGCTCCAACCGTCCTGCGAGGAGTCCGCTGGCCGACAGGGCGATTTCCGCCCGCTCCGCATGTGCGGCCAGATCGCCGTCCAGATCGAGCAATTCAATATTCGTCGCCGAAATGACAAGCCGTCGGTCCGCGGAGACCCATTCGAGCGCTACGGCGTCAAGGGTGACCGATCGCCCGTCGCGGGCGCCCGTGAGCGCCCGTTCTAGATCGTCCTTCAGCATATGAAGCTCAATCGGGCCGCTCGCGAGGCGGACCGCGATCAACAGAATTGCGAGCGCGACCACAAGCGCCAGCCCGCCCAGGACTTCCAGAAAAACGATCCTGGCGGTTTGGCGAACCACGCAATACGCTCCACTTTCAACGCGACCAAGGCCGTCTCAACAGACGCTGCCAAGCTGTTAGCTTAGGAGAAGCTTTTGCAAGACGCACCCGAAGAAGGCATGCCCGCGCCAAATTTCACACTACAGACGTCGAACGGCGACGTTGATTTGAGCCGATTCGCCGGCGGTTGGCTCGTTCTGTTCTTCTACCCTCGCGACGATACGCCGGGCTGTACGACCGAAGCGAAGGAATTCTCGGCATTGCAGAATCAGTTTGCCGCGTCCGGCGCGAGTTTGCTCGGCGTCTCCAAGGACACGGTCGCAAAGCATGAGAAATTCATAGCGAAGCACGAGCTTTCGGCGCAGCTCGGGTCAGACGCAACGGGAAACGTCTGCGAGTCCTACGGCGTTTGGGTGGAAAAAAAGATGTATGGCCGGGCTTCGATGGGAATCGCGCGCACAACATTCTTGATCGACCCGGAGGGCCAAGTCGCCCGCATATGGCGAAAGGTCAAACCAGCTGGGCACGCCCAAGCGGTGCTGGCGGAGCTCCAAAACCTGACAAATACGTAATCAAACTGGATAATCTCTCAAGTGGATCAGGGGGTTAATCTAGAATTTACGGACACGCGGGATTATTCGTGCAAAGTCCTGACTTAGGGCCTTTCAAGCGGAGCCGGGAATGGCTATCAGATATTTCAGGGGTCCTGGGAAGGCGCGTCGGTTGATTACGTCGCGTCTAATTTTGAGCACCTAATTGGTGAGCGGCGTAGAATGACGACAGCGACTGCGAAAGCGAAAGCGCTTTTCGATAGGGTTTTTCCTGAACGGCAAATCTATCACCGAAGTGGCGGCACAGTCAGCTACATATCGGTGTCCCCCTGGCAACAAGCTATTTTGGCGACCGGCGGCGCCGCGGTGACCGGCTGGTGCCTGTTCGCCACGGCAAGCTACATGCTTTCGGGGCCTTCGGGCGGGTTTGACGGCGGCTCTCCGGATGAACTGGCAAAGTATGAACGCTGGGTCCAAGAGCTACGTTACAAAGACGCCCTGTCGCGGCAATTGCTGGAGGAGCGGACAGACCAATTCCAACAAGCCACCCTCTCCTTTGAGCAACGACACGAGACGTTAAAGCTCCTGCTGAACGCCCTGCAAGACGGCGATGAATTCGATGTTGCTGCGCTAGAGGGCGACGGCGCCAGCTTGTTGATGGAAGCGTCCGTCAACGAAGCCGATCAACGCGTATCGCGCGAAACGCCGACCGTCTCAGCCAGTCTTGAGCGTGTGGGCGTGCAAGCGAGAATCGATATCCTACAGCACGAGCAAGAACGCTTCTTGGATGAAGCTGAATCGATCGCCGCCGAACGCGCAGAGCGCGCTCAGGGCGTGCTCAAACTTACAGCGGTGGGTGTGGGTCGCATCACAGACGGCATTGAAATGGGCGGTCCCCTGGTCGACATGACCACGCTGGCGCTTAGCGGCTCGGAAGATCCCCAATCGGCGGCCTTCGCTCGACGCGTTGCGCAAGTCGCCGCCCGGCTCGAAGAAGCGACCTATTACGAGACGATTGTCGACTCATTGCCGCTCGGCACGCCGATCGGCGTGGCGTCTCGACTGACGTCGAATTACGGCATGCGGGTCGACCCCTTCACCAAGCAGCCGAACTGGCATTCCGGCGTGGACATGGCGGCCTTCTATCGCGCTCCGATCACAGCCGCCGGCCCCGGCGTGGTGTCCTATGCAGGCTATCGATCAGGCTATGGCCGCGTCGTCGACATCGACCACGGCCACGGGTTCAAATCGCGCTACGGGCATTTGCACTCGATTTCTGTTAAGAAGGGCGACGAAGTCGTCATGGGAGACACGCTCGGAAAAATGGGATCGAGCGGACGCAGCACCGGTCCGCACGTGCATTACGAGGTTCTCTTCCATGGAAAACCTTATGATCCCGAGAAATTTTTAAAGGCAGGTAGACATGTTCACAAAGGGTAAGGGGCCGGACGCCCCGAAACTGTCCCCCCAACCAACGCCGCCTCAGGAAGCGATTCGCAGCGCGTCGACCAAGCCAACTGCTCGGACGGCGCCCTCGATCATTTCGAGCGACATGAAAATCACAGGGTCCGTCGCATCGGACGGTGAGATGCAGATCGACGGCCAGATTGACGGCGACGTCTCAGCAACGTCGCTCACCATCGGCGCGTCCGGCCAGATCCAGGGCGAAGTCAAGGCCGAAACAATCATCGTGCGCGGCCACATCAAGGGCGCCATCCGCGCTCGTAAGGTGGAGCTGGAAGGCGGCGCCAAGGTGGAAGGCGATATCGTTCACACGTCTCTGTCCATCCAAGCGAACGCCGTTTTCGAAGGTCAGGTGAAACACGCTGAGGATCCGCTGAGATCATCCCCGCCTCAGCCAGCCGCCAAGCCGGCGACGGCCAACGCGGCTTCAACGGAAAGCCCCGCGGCGAAAACCATCAACGGTCCGTCACCGTCGCCGAACGCGTCGGTCAGCTGATCCGTCAGAAATGTTTACAGCGCGCCGGCGATCCCTATCGCCGGCGTTTTTTTATGCGTCGACGCCCTCACCGAGCGAATGCGCCAACGACGCCTCCAAGAAGCGGTCAATGTCGCCGTCGAGAACGCCGCCTGTATCCGATGTTTCGACTTCGGTGCGGAGATCTTTCACCATTTGATAGGGCTGAAGCACGTAAGAGCGAATTTGATGGCCGAAACCGATTGCGCTCTTTGAATCGTGCGCGCTTTCCGCGGCTTCACGGCGCTTCTGAAGCTCTACCTCATACAATCTGGATCGAAGCATGTCCCACGCCTGGGCTCGGTTTTGATGTTGAGACCGGCCGGCCTGGCAAGCGACGACAATGCCTGTAGGCTCATGCGTGAGACGAACCGCAGAATCGGTCTTGTTGACATGCTGACCGCCGGCGCCGGATGCGCGATAGGTGTCGGTGCGAACGTCCGACGGGTCTATCTCAATATCTATGGACTCGTCGATAACCGGCGAAATGCTGACAGAGGCGAACGACGTGTGCCGTCGCGCCGAGGAATCGAACGGCGAGATCCGTACAAGGCGATGCACGCCCTGCTCGGACTTCAGCCAGCCATAGGCGTTTTCGCCTCGGATCAGGAGCGTTGAGGATTTTATGCCGGCCTCTTCGCCCTCTCGCTCGTCGACCATTTCGGTCTTCATGCCGTGAGCATCCGCCCAGCGCAGGTACATGCGGCGCAACATGCTGGCCCAGTCCTGGCTTTCGGTGCCGCCTTCGCCGGCGTTGATTTGCAGATAGGCGTCATTTCCGTCGGCTTCGCCGGACAAGAGCGCCTCAAGCTGCGCCGTTTCCGCCCGTCGAAGCGCCTGCTGAAGCGCCTCTCGCGCATCATCGAGCAGCGTTTCGTCGCCGTCGGCTTCAGCCAATTCCGCTATCTCCACGCCATCCTCAGCCTCACGTTCCAGCTGAACGACAAGTGCGACGCCGTCGGCGAGCTTGGTGCGCTCGCGCATCATTTTTTGGGCTTCTTGGGCGTCGTCCCAGAAATCTGGACGCTCGATCAGCGCATTAAGTTCAGCGAGGCGTTTTTGAGCGACATCCCAGTCAAAGACGCCTCCTCAGCAGCTCTGCAGACTGCTTGATTTGATCCGCCATGTCCT
>CAZQZC010000135.1:0-7674 GCA_964597685.1 uncultured Hyphomonadaceae bacterium
GGCCGTTCTCGCCCTCGACCCCGTGACGTGTGCAGCCATTATCTCGATCGCATGCGGCGCGCCGAGGTCGGCCGGGCGTCCGGAAACGCAGGCGCTCACATATCTCGACGCCGCGCTTCTGGAAGGGCTGTTGAAGCCTGTCGCCCGCGCAATCGGCGAGGGGCTGACCCTGGCGCGCGTGGAGACAGAGGCCGAGTTCGCAAGCGCCCTCGCGCCGCCTGGGCAGGTTCGTACCACGACGTTGACCCTCGCGACGCCGCATGGCGCGGGCGCTGCGATGCTCTGCCGGACATCGGACGCGCGACCCGCTGGACCGCGTCCAGACGCCTCGCCCCCCAGCGTCACAGCTTTGCTGACCGCGCGGATCGCCAGTTTGAGCGTTCCCGTCAGCCGCTTGGCGGATCTAAAGCCCGGCGCGACGCTTCTCCTTGGGCTGCCCGCCGATCAACCTGTCGAGCTGTTGTCCGGCGGACGAGAGGGACGCTTGGCGGCCGAGGGGCAGATTGGGCGGAAGGGCGGACGCATTGCGATCCGCCTCAACCGCGTCAAACCGCCGTCGATCTAAACAATCCGACCGTGTTCGGCGATCGCCGCCTCGGCGGCGGATTCTGGATCGTCGCCGCGCAGCTCCGCCTCGCGAATGGCCCACAACCTCTTCTGATAGCGGGTTTGGATCACGTCGGTGACCACCAGCACGAAGATGACCAGATAGAACGAAGACTTCGACATCGCCTCGACGCTGAACCCGAACAATTTGAGATGGGCGAGGTGGCCGCCTTCGGATACGAGCAGGACTCCGACAAGGAACAGGATGAAAAGGCCGAGGATTTCGTACATCCGATTCTTCTTCAGGAAATCAGCGACATAATCGGCAAGCAGGATCATCGCGATTCCCGAGAGAATAATGGCTGTGGCCATGATCCAGACCTGGTAATCCTTGCCCGGCTCGCAGCCTGCGGCGTCGCCCGCCGCGCCTATGAGGGCGGCTTTGCACTCCGTCACCGTGCCGGCGAACGTTCCGATGACCGCCCCGGCCGCGTCGACGATCTGGGCGACCTCCGTATTTGCGATGGCCATCGCCGAGAGGATGGAGTCAAACGAAAAAACAAGGATCATGGCGACGATGCCGATGATCGCCTGCAGCACGGATTTCTTCCGAGCGCCCTCGGTCGACTCGATATGGTCGACCGCCATCAGGTGCGAGATCTCTTTCACCGCCGTGTAGATGATGAACCCCCCGCCGGCCAGCGTCACCAAGGCCTGAAGATTGAACTCGCCTTCAATGAACCCCGTGAAGGGCAGGGCGAACAGGGTTTGCTCCAACGCGCCGAACAGGGCGACGATCAGGATCAAGAGGACGATGCGAAACAGAATGGCGAGCCCGATGCCCCAACGGCGCACTTGCGACGCCTTCACCGGATCGCCCACGCGTTTCGACTCGATCGAGATGTAGAGCAGATTGTCGAAGCCCAAGACCGCCTGAAGCGCGATCAGCGCCATGAGCGTGAAGAAGCCCGATGTTGTGAATAGCTCGGCCATGGCCGCCCCCTCTGATGCCAACGCGCTTTCGATAAGCCGCCTCGGGCGCGCCGGGCAAGGCCCCGCCGGCGCCTACTCCGCTGCAGTCGCCTCCTGGATGGAGACGAGATAGGCAAGCACGGCGTCGACGCCGCGAGGGCCGAAATTGAAGTCTGGCATGTCGGGGTGGCCGACATGGATGCCTTCGCGGAAGTCCTGGGCCAGCGCGCCGGCGTCATAGCCTGCGAGAACCGTGCGCAGCGGGGGCGCGTCTGCGCGCGGACTGTCGCCATCGACGCCTGTGGCGTGGCAGCGCGCGCATTGCGCCTCCACCACGTCGCGCCCGTCGGCGACGAGGTCGGCGTCCGGCGTCTCGGCTGACGGTGCGGCGGTATCCGGCTCCCCTCCGCAGGCTGCGAGAAACGCGGTTGCCGTGAGCAAAAGAGCCGCTGTCCGGAAGTTAGATTGTGCCATAGCCGGGACCTCCCTAATGCGCCGAGCTTAGCGCATCTTCGCGCGAATCGCAGAGGATCTCGGAGAAATTGCGGTGTTGGCGCGACCCGATTCGGACGGCCACGCGCGACGTGAACGCCTTTCGGCGCGAAATCCGCATCGAGCGTTTGGCATTGCATCCGCCTGCCGCCCATCGCCGCAGCATGCGAATGCTGGCCGGCGTTTCCGCGCATGGCGGCGGTCGTTGAGGTGACGAGGAGCGTTCCATGCCCCCTGTCTTCCATCTGGGGCGGTAGGGCTTTCGCCAACCGGTACAATCCGAACGTCGCCAACCGCCGCCCACGTTCGAAGGTTTTGAGCTGTGTCGGCCAGGCTCCGGTTGCCGATCTGGGCGCCGAGATTGAACAAGGCGACCTCGATGGGGCCGATGTCGCGTTCGACGGTGAAGACCAGATCCTCGATCGCGCCGTCTTCGGTGGCGTTCAGCAAGCGGCCCGTCGCATCCCCGCCATTGGCTTTAATCTCTGCGACGAGCTTCAGCAGGGCGTCTTCATCTGAACGACGCGCCAGGACGGCGTGATAGCCGCCGGCGGCGAACCGCTTGGCGACATGACCGCCAATGCCCGCGCCCGCGCCCGCGCCGAGCACGAGAATTACGGGGTTCCGATCGCTCATTCCGATCTCCCCTTTCAGTCTGAGATCGCCTTCAACGACGCAGGACGCTGTATCCGTGCCAACGCCGACATCAGCTTCACCCGGGCGCCGGCGCGCCCAGCCCTATTCGGCGGGCGCTGGGTGGATGTCCGTTACGGGGCGATCCGCCGCCTCATCCGGCGCCAGGCCGGCGATCGCCGCTTTCAGGGCGCCGATCCGGTCTGGATAGGACGTGCCGGCGGGCAGGCAATGGTCGGCGTTCAGGCCGGCCAGCGTGTTTCGGACCTCCTCGCCCATGCCGCAAGTATAGACCGTCTTGCCGGCCTCGCGGGCGTCGCAGGCGATGGTCTCAACGGCGAGGGCGCCTGAGACGTCGAGATACGGGACGCGCGAGAAGTCCAGCACCAGAGCGCTGGCGCCGCCCTTCACCCGTTCGCGCACCTGGTGGCCGAGATCGGCGGCCGCGCCGAAACTCAGCGGTCCGCCGAAGTCAAACAACGTCACCTGGCCGCGGGCTTTAGCGAGCAAAGCGCGCTCCTCGTCGGTGGCGATCGGCTCCATCTGACCGCCGAAGAGCGCCAATTGGTCGTCGGCGAGCTTCTTCACGAATGCCAACGCCGCCAGCACCACGCCGACGCCAACCGCGGTGATCAGGTCAACAAAGACGGTGAGCCCCAGAACAAGCGCCATCAGGGCGAGGTCCCAGCGCGGGCCTTTGTGGGCGCGGCGGAGATAATTCACATCGACAATGTCGTAGCCGACTTTGACCAGAATGCCGGCCAGCACGGCGTGCGGGATCTGCGAGGCGAGCGGCGCCAGAACGATGACGACGGCGAACAGGATGACGCCATGGATCATGCCGGAGATCTTGGTCGACCCGCCGGTTCTGATGTTCACCACGGTGCGCATCGTTGCGCCCGCGCCGGGAATGGCGCCGAATAGGCCGGCCACGGTGTTGCCGACGCCTTGGCCGATCAGCTCCTGGTCGGAATTGTGCCGGGTGCGGGTCATGTTGTCGGCGACGAGCGAGGTCAGCAGACTGTCGATCGCGCCGAGCAGCGCCAATATGATCGCGGCCTCGAGGACCAAGACGAACGTATCGCCGGTGAAGGTCGGCACAACGAATTCCGGGAAGCCCGTCGGAATGTCGCCGAGGATCGGCGCCCCGCTCAAGGCCAGGCTCAACAGCGTGCCGATGATCAGCGCCGCGAGCGGGCTCGGCACCCATTTGCCCCAGCTTTTCGGCCAGGAGAAAACGATCGCCAGCGACACCAAGCCGATGGTCAGCGCGGCGAAATTCGGATCGGCGACAGCGCCTGGAATCGCAGCCATGGCGGCGATCGTGCCGCTTCCGTCCGGCTCGTGGCCAAACAATCGGGACGCTTGCAGAAGGATGATGATCACGCCGATCCCCGTCATGAATCCCGATACGACGGGGTAGGGGACGAGGCGGATGTATTGGCCGAACCGGAGGACCCCGAGGACGATCTGGATCAGGCCCGCCAGAACCACTGCGGCGAAAACGAGTGCGGGATTGCCGGACAGGGAGGCGAAGACGCCGGCGAAGACGACGACCATGGGGCCAGTTGGGCCGGAGATTTGGGAGCCCGTTCCGCCGAACAGCGCCGCGAAAAAGCCAACGAAAATGGCTCCCCAGAGGCCGGCGATCGGCCCGGCGCCCGACGCTTCGCCGAACGCCAGCGCCAGCGGCAGGGCGACAACGCCGGCGGTGAGGCCGCCGAAAATGTCGCCGCGAAGATTTGAAGTGTCCAGGATCTTTGATGCTTCAGTACGCGAAACGAGCGAGATCACTTTATTCCGTCCCTATAATAACGAGCCGCGAGCAGCCGTCGTCGCGCCTGATATCAAGGCGATGTTTGCGACCCTGCCTGTCCAGGCAGCCCTCCCCATTCAAAGAATGTTCGCAGTACTTTTGAAATTTAGCAAGATGTCATTCTATATCGGCGCGGCCGTGCCGCAATTTCATGAAACGACGTCGTTTATACTATTCGATTTTTCAAAAGCATTGATCCTTAAGCGCCGAGGTCCGCGGCAAGTCGCTTCAGGCCCTTGCGTAGCCCGATCTTCGGCGCCCAATCCGGGGGCGCCGAGTTCTCGGGTGGCGTTTTGTCGCGCTCAATGCGGGCGAGTTGTCGACCGTCGACCGGGAATTTGCGCCGGAGAAGAAGCGCCAGCGCCCGGCCTGCGAGATGAACAAGTTTCTTGGGCAATTGGACGATGGGCGTCCGCGACCCGGCGGCGTCCCGGACGGCTTGGTAAAGTCCTCGGGCCGTGACGACGTCCGGTCCGGCCACGCTGTAGATCGCCTTGTCTGAGAACGGGCTCATGGCGAGTTTGGCGGCGAGGTCCGCGAGATCGTCAATATGGATCGGTTGCTGCAGCGCCCGCCCAGATCCGGGCAGCGGCAGGACGGGCCAGCGGCGGGCTGCGCCGATCAGCCGAGCCAAATTGCCGTCGTCGGGATGGCCGTAGATCATGGTCGGCCGCAAGAGGACATGCGGCTGAGGCGTGGCGGCCAGCGCGGCCTCCTCCCGCCGAAGCGCCTCATAGACCGGCGTGTCTGGATCGATCAGAACATTATTGCTGGAAAAGAGGATCAGCCGCGTCCCAACGCCGGACCCAAGCGCACAGACCGCCGGACCGGAAAGCGTGAGAATGGGCGAGAGGACGGCCGCTTCGCACTGGGCCATCGCCTGGGCGGCTGCGTGTGTGTCGGCGAGGTCTAGGCGCTGCGTCTCGCAGCCCATCTTCTCGAGCCGAGCGACCATGTCCGGCCGGTCGCTGCGCCATGTCGCCAGTACGTTTTGGCCAGCCCGGCGAAGCCGCTCGGCGACCCGTAAGCCCAGCGCGCCCGTCGCGCCGACGACGAGGATCGTCACGTCAGTCCGGCGCGCGGGTTTTCAGCGCCAGCGCGTGCAGCTCCCCGCCCATGCGGCCCTTCAAGGCGGCGTAGACCATCTGGTGCTGCGCCACGCGCGGCTTGCCGGCGAATTGGGCGGACACGATCTCCGCCTGCCAATGGTCGTTGTCGCCGGCGAGATCCGTCAACGTGATCTCGGCGTCCGGGAAAGCCTCTTTCAGGAAACCTTCTAATGTCGCGCGGTCCATGGCCATGGCGTTTGCTCCCAGCCGCAGGCGCGGCCTTCATCTGCTCTGTGAGATATACGGTCAGCGGGTCGGAGTATTCGATGAACGCCGCGCCGTCCATATGGCGGGGTCGCGCCGGAGCGTCCCGCGTGTCGGGCACAGGCTGGGCGGCCCGCCGGCTATTCCGCCCCGCGGCAGACACAGCGTGATTCGAGCGCGATTGACGCGGTCGATGTTCCGGCGTTCAGCTGCGCCAACCAAGTCGAGGAGCGCCGACCCGTCATGAGTGAGACCTTCGCCTACATTCTCAAAACCTCCGCCCAACAGACGCTGACGGCCATGTCCGGCTTTCTGCGCAAGGCGGCCGACCACGCCAAATCCGTCGAGGTGGAAGACGCCGTCTTCCTGTCCGCGCGGCTTTATCCGGACATGTTCCCCATGGGGCGGCAGGTGCAGATCGCGGCTGATATGGCCGCGCGCGGGGCCGCGCGCCTCGCCGGGATCGAATTGCCGAACTTCCCCGACGAGGAGACGACGCTGATCCAGCTCGCCGACCGGGCGGAGCGGGCGAACATCTTCGTGCAGGGCGCGCCGGAAGACCCCATCAACGCGAACGCGCGTGAAACGCTCCAGATCCCGATCGGCGACCAAACCATGCCGATGGAGGGGCGCGCCTTCCTGTCGAACTTCATCTTGCCCAACCTCCACTTCCACGCCGCCACGGCCTACGGCCTGTTGCGCATGCAGGGCGTGACGCTCGGCAAGCGGGATTTCCTGATGCCGGGGAGCTGATCTATCGCTTCTTGCCCGGCGGCGGGCCTTCGACGAAGGCGAGGCTTTCTTTCAGAAGCGCGATGACGAGGGCTTCGTCGTCCAGCATGGCGTCTGTGAGGCAGATATAATCGCGCATGGTCGCGCCGTAGGACTTGAACGGCCCGGCGCCGTGTTCGGCTGCCATGGCCTTCTGCCGGTCCTTCGGCAGGCGCACGCCCAGCTCACCGGCCTTGTTCATCTGGCTGTACATGTGGCCGTTGGCCGAGGTGTAGAAGAGGGTCTTGCCCTTCCGCTCCAGCCCCGCCGCCGCGCAGGCGCGGTCGTAAACGGCGAGGACGGCGTCGAAATCGGGCATCACGTGGACCTATCGAGGCCGGTGCTCGGTCCCGATCCCGGCGGTGATGAAGAGGGCGGTCGCTTCGGCCTCGACATCCGCGGTGTGCCAGACCCCGCGCGGGTTGATTGCGTATTCGCCGGCTTTCAGCGGGATGAGCGTCTCGCCCCCGTCAAGCTCTTGGATCAATGTCATTTCGCCCTCTGTGCAGACCACCACTTCATCGCCCTTGGGATGCATCTCCCACGCGTCCCAAGGCGCTGCGAACGTATAGAGCGAGACAAGCCGGCCTTCGGCGCCGTCGCTGTGCGTGCGCTGGCCATAGGCGGCATACCAGTCCAAGCCGCTGAATGCGGGCTGGGCTTCCGCGGTCGCGCCAAGGCCGAGGTGGATGAAGTGCGTGTCGAGGCGTTTGGCGTCCATGTTCGGCCTCCTGTTTTGCGGCAGAGTACCCTTTTTGCCGCCGCGCCCCAAACCGACGTTAATCCGCGCCGCCCATATATCTGGGCAACCATCCCTCATGGGCCTCGCGGAGGCGGGCGAGGGGGACGGCGAAGAACGCGCCATCGTAGTCTGACCCTTCAAGGATGGGGCCGTCCTTATGGGGTGCGACGACGACTCCGACCTGGGAACACGCGAAGACTTCGCTGTTGGTCAGGATCTTGTCGGCGTCGTTTTCCGACATGGCCACGATGTAGGCTGCATTCGTTTCTGCAAAGAGGTCGCGGGCTTTAGGTGGTTCCGTTTCAGACCCTGCCATCAGACAAACACCCATCCCACTCGCCAGCGCCATCTCCGCCGCCGCGCACGCAATTCCCCCATCGCTCACATCA
>CAZQZC010000136.1:0-7625 GCA_964597685.1 uncultured Hyphomonadaceae bacterium
TACGCGGAGATCCTCGAAGTCTTCAACATCTCCAAGGTCGGCAAGGTCGCCGGCTGTCAGGTCACCGAAGGCGTGGTCAAACGCGGCTGCGGCGTCCGCCTCCTGCGCGAGGACGTGGTGATCCACGAAGGCAGCCTGAAAACGCTGAAACGCTTCAAGGACGAAGTGCCGGAGGTTACCAACGGCATGGAATGCGGCATGGCGTTTGAGAACTATGAAGACATCCGCCAAGGCGACCGGATCGAGTGCTTCCAGGTCGAAGAAATCGAGCGCCGACTGGAGTAGACGGACGCATGGATACCGCGCTGACCGTCTCAGGCGCTCTGACCAATACCGACCTGCAACGCCTGACGCGCCTCACGCGGCGGGGCTCGGTTGGACCGACGGCGGTGTATTACGCCGGCGTCACCGGTCCCGTGATCGCCGCCGGAATGGGATTGCTGACCAAGACGGCGTTCGGCCTGATCGGCATGTCTGATTATTGGACTTTGCTCCTGTCGGCGTTGATCGCCGCGATGTCGGGCGTTTCGTGGTATCTGATCTTCATGCGGCTCTCCTATCGGCATCATTCCGCGCGCGCCGGCGAGATTGATTCGGAAACGCGCATCGCGATGACCGAAGACGCTTTGGTCGTGCGCCGCGGCGCCGTGGAGACGCGGATTGGCTGGCCAGCGGTGACGGACGTGAGACTTGGCCGCGGATATATTGCGGTGCTCTGCCGCGGCGCCGACGATGTGCTGGTGCCTGATCGGTGGTTCGCCGACGACGCCGACCGTCAAGCGTTTCAGGCTCAGCTGAACTCCGCGGTGCGTCGCTGAGATGCCGCGCCGTACCCGTCAGCCCGCGAACCTGGAGCCGTCGCAGCGCCAGCTTCGCGCCGGGGAATTGATCCGGCACGCGCTCGTCGACATCGTCTCCCGCGAGGAGTTTCGCGACCCCGCGCTCCAAGGGGTCTCACTTACGATTGGGGAGGTGCGGTGCTCGCCGGATTTGAAGCAAGCCACCGTATTCTGCACGCCGCTTGGCGAGCGCGACGCCGCCCGGCACCAGGACGTCGCCGACGCGCTGAACCGCGCCGGGGCGTTCATCCGGGGCCGACTGGGCCGGGCCATCGACATGAAATTCACGCCCAATCTGCGCTTTGTCGCCGACGAATCCTACGATGCGGCCGCCGCGATGGACGATTTGCTGCGCAGCGACGCCGTGCGCCGCGATCTCGATTAATTCGCCGCGGGCGCCTCACGCCCGCGCAAGCCAATCTCGTCGATGGAATCGGGAACGCGCATGAGGTGCGCGTCGCGCATGATCTCAAGCTCTTGCTCGACCGAGAGCTGCTGGATCTGAAGCTCCGGACGGTCGTCGGTGGATTGTGCGAACATAGATGTCGAGAACGAAGACACGAACCCAATCGCGGCGAGCTTGGCGTGCAGCGACAGTTTCATCTTGAGCCTCGCTTCGTTTCCAATCGGAAAATGAAGACAAGACGATAAAAGTTCGCTAATGCCTCGCGACATTTTTGTGGCGTCGCCGTGTTCGATCCGCGGCGACAGAGACCGGAGCCTTGGCCTGACATGGCGAGACAGCGAAAGCGCAAGGGCGACCCCGTGCATGGGTGGCTGAACCTGGCGAAGCCGCTGGACATGACGTCGACCCAGGCGGTCAGCGCGGTCCGGCGCCTGTTCAACGCGCAGAAAGCCGGCCACGGCGGAACCTTGGACCCGCTCGCCGACGGCGTTCTACCCATCGCGCTCGGCGAGGCGACCAAGACCGTGTCGTGGGCGATGGATTCGGACAAGGATTACGCGTTCACCATCGAATGGGGCGTCTCGACGGCGAGCCAGGACAAAGAGGGTGAAGTCGTCGCGCAATCGGCCGCGCGCCCGACGCGAAGCGAGATCGAAGCCGTCCTGCCGCGTTTCATCGGCCAGATCGAGCAAGTGCCGCCAAAATTCTCCGCCATCAAGGTGGACGGCGAACGCGCCTATGATCTCGCCCGCGAAGGCGAGGCCTTCGAGCTGGAAGGCCGCCAAGTCGACGTCCATGAGGCGCGGATCGTCGACATGCCGGACGCCGACCACACATGTTTGCACGTTCGCAGTGGCAAGGGCTTTTATGTCCGCGCATTGGCCCGCGACCTCGCAGCCGCGCTCGGCGCCGAGGGGCATATCAACCAGCTGCGCCGCACGCGGGTGGGGCCGTTCGACATCGACAGCGCGGTCACGCTCGAGACCCTGACCGACCTGGCGGACGCCGAGGCCCGCAAAGCTGCGCTTCAGCCCATCCATGCCGCCATGGAGCATGTCCCGAAACTCGCCCTGACCGCGTCCGACGCCACGCAATTGCGTCTCGGACGGTCGATCGCGCTCCTCCCGCATATTGTCGAGGCGTGGCGACAAGAGGCGGACGAGGACCGCTTGGCCGTCGCTGTTGTCGGCGATACGGCGGTCGCGCTCGGAGAGGTGCGTGCGGGACACTTCCAACCCAAGCGGGTTCTTCAGGTCTGACGCACACACATTTGATTTGCCCATGACGACGCCCCCGCTACCTCGGTCTCTAAGGTTCGGAGGACGGGCATGAAGCATTTCGGAGACATCGCCTTCACGGAGACGGTTAGGGCTGAACAGACCCGGCTTGGCTCGCGGGAGGCTTATGCCGGCATGACGGCGCGTCCCGCCCCCGGGGGCCTCGCCGAGCGCGAGCGCGCATTCATAGAGATGCGCGACAGCTTCTATATGGCGACGGTCAACGAGGACGGCTGGCCCTATGTCCAACACCGCGGCGGCCCGACGGGCTTTCTGCGCGTCTTGTCGCCGAGCCGCCTTGGCTTCGCCGATTATCGCGGCAATCGACAATATGTGTCCGTCGGGAATTTAAAGACCGACGATCGCGTCTCCCTGTTTCTGATGGACTATCCAAACCGGGCGCGCCTCAAACTGCTCGGCAGGGCGCGCTGGCAGGACGCCGCCGACGCGCCAGATCTCGTTGAAACCCTCGCCGTCGAGGGCGGCGGACGGGTGGAGCGCCTGTTCCTGATCGACGTCGAAGCGTTTGATTGGAATTGCCCGCAATTCATCACGCCGCGTTTCACGGAAGCGGAGCTGCAGGAGCATTTGCGTCCATTGCTCCAGGAAGTGGGCATGCTGCGGGCGGAGACTGAGAAGCTGCGCGCGCGTTTGAGCGAGGCCCAGAGAACTGAGTCTGGACCCTAGGCCCCTTTCCAAATTGGCGCTTCTGTGCCACATCCCCCGCTTCGCAGCGGTCCGCCCGCCCTCTAGCCCTGCTGGACGACATCCCGGCGCGGCTGAATCGGCGCAGCGCCGCAGCGACATCCGCGTCAATTCAGACGTCCGCAAACAAACGCGCTATGGCGCAGAAGGAAAGACAGCACACGATGTCGATTACAGCTGAGAGAAAGCAGGAACTGATCCAGAAATTCGCCCAGGCAAAGGACGATACAGGATCGCCCGAAGTGCAAGTGGCGATCCTGACAGAGCGGATCAACAATCTCACGGGTCACTTCCAGACCAATAAGAAAGACCACCATTCGCGCCGCGGCCTCCTGAAAATGGTCGCGACGCGCCGAAAATTGCTCGACTATGTGAAGGGCAAGGACGAGGGCCGATATCAGGCCCTGATCAAAGAGCTGGGCATCCGCCGCTAGGCCCCCAGCCGCACACCCGCCGGCCATACGGGCCCGGCGGGTTTTTCGTATGCAAGAGAAAGCAAACCGCATGTTCGATAAGAAAACCGTGTCGCTGGAATGGGCCGGCCGCACGCTCACGCTTGAAGCGGGCCGCATGGCGCGCCAAGCCGACGGGGCCGTTCTGGCCACCTATGGCGACACCACCGTGCTCGCGACCGCCGTCTTCCGCAAAGAGGCGACACCGGGTCAGGACTTCTTCCCGCTGACCGTGAATTACCAAGAGAAGTATTACGCCTCCGGCCGCATCCCTGGCGGCTTCTTCAAGCGCGAAGGCCGTCCGACCGAGAAAGAGACGCTTACCTCGCGTCTGATCGACCGCCCGATCCGGCCGCTCTTCGTGAACGGCTTCAAGAACGAGGTCCAGGTCATCATCACCGCGCTCTCCTATGACATGGAGAACGACCCCGACATTCTGGGCATGGTCGCCTCGTCGGCCGCTCTGGTGCTCTCCGGCGCGCCGTTCATGGGCCCGATCGGCGCCGCTCGCGTTGGCTACAAGGACGGCGAGTACATCATCAATCCGACGGTCGATCAGCTTGACGAGAGCGACCTCGACCTGGTCGTCGCCGGCACGGCCGACGCCGTCATGATGGTTGAGTCCGAAGCCAAGGAATTGCCGGAAGAGGTCATGCTGGGCGCCGTCATGGCCGGGCATGAGAGCTTCCAGCCCGTGATCGACGCCATCATCGAGCTTGCCGAACAGGCCGCAAAAGAGCCGTTCGAGTTCGAGGCGGAGGATCTGTCGGCGGAGCTCAAAGCGATCCAGGATCTGGTCGGCGCGGATCTCTCCGCCGCCTACACGATCACCGACAAACTCGCCCGCCAGGAGGCCGTCGGCGCCGCGCGCGAGAAAGCGGCCGAGGCCCTCGTCGCCACCGAAGACGCCCCCGACGGCATGAATGCATTGGTGTTCAAATCCGCGTTCAAGGCGGCCGAAGCCGCCGTCGTGCGCGGCGACATCATCAAGACCGGCAAGCGGATCGACGGCCGCGCGCTCGACCAGGTGCGCCCCATCCTGGCGGAAGCGGGCGTTCTGCCGCGCACGCACGGGTCGTCGCTGTTCACCCGCGGCGAGACGCAGGCGCTTTGTGTTGCGACGCTCGGCACCGCCGACGATGAGCAATTCATCGACGGACTGGGCGGCACGAGCAAAGAGAAGTTCATGCTGCATTACAACTTCCCGCCCTTCTCGGTCGGGGAGACGGGCCGCATGGGCGGGGCCGGACGGCGCGAAATCGGCCACGGCAAGCTTGCTTGGCGCGCTTTGCAGGCGGTCCTGCCGGGCGCCGACGACTTTCCTTACACGATCCGGGTCGTCTCAGAGATCACGGAATCCAATGGATCCTCGTCCATGGCGACAGTCTGCGGCTCATCGCTCGCCATGATGGACGCCGGCGTGCCGATCACGCGGCCCGTCTCCGGCATCGCCATGGGCCTGATCAAGGATCCGGACGGCGTGGCGGTCCTCTCCGACATTCTCGGCGACGAGGACCATCTCGGCGACATGGACTTCAAGGTGGCGGGCACCGAAACGGGCATCACGTCGCTGCAGATGGACATCAAGATCGCCGGCATCACCAAGGAGATCATGCAAACCGCCCTCGACCAGGCGAAGGGCGGACGCCTGCATATCCTCGGCGAAATGGCGAAGGCCTTGGACGAAAGCCGCGAGGAATTGTCGTCGAACGCGCCGCAAATGGACGTCATCAAGATCCCGGTGGACAAGATCCGCGACGTCATCGGATCCGGCGGCAAGACGATCCGCGATATCGTCGACACAACGGGCGCCAAGGTGAACGTCGAAGACGACGGCACGATCCAGCTCTCGGCGCTGGACCGCGACTCCATCGACGCTGCGAAGAAGCGGATCCACGAACTGACCGCTGAGCCCGAAGTCGGCGAGATCTACGAAGGCAAGGTCGTCTCGATCAAGGATTTCGGCGCGTTCGTGAACTTTTTCGGATCGCGCGACGGACTTGTCCACGTCTCGCAAATGGCGGCCGAACGGGTGGGCCACCCGAAAGACGTCGTCAAAGAAGGCCAGACCGTTTGGGTGAAGCTCATGGGCTTCGACGAACGCGGGAAGGTGCGCCTATCCATGAAGACGGTCGACCAAGAGACCGGCAAGGAATTGGCGGAAGCTGATTCCGACGAATAGTCTGCATACAGATCTTATGTTTTCGACGATCGGCCGCCATCTGGCGGCCGATTTTTTTGCCTGGGCGAATGCGCGTTCCATGGCGCAGCCGCAACAGCGCGCAGCCAAAGCAAGCATTTTAATCTGTATACAGATTTGCACTTTTGATCCAAACCCGGATTGACAGGGTCGAGACTCGAGCGCAGCTTGAGGTTATGTTACAGTTTTATGACAAGACATGGGCCGTTTCGGTGCTGGCGTTTGCGGCGCTCGCGGCCCCCGTTTCACTTGCGCACGGCGCGCCCGAGGATTCGTGCGACCTGTCCAACGGATATGCGCTGAACGCCGACGCATTCGACGCGGAGGCCAAAGCCTGTCTTGCGGCCACGACGCGTCTGGCTGACGTCGAAGACCGCATCCGCGCGCTGAGCGACCGCCAGCGCGCAAAGGCTGGCATGGCGCCGCTGAAAACGCGCGCGGCGCTGAACGACGCCGCGCGGCTCCACGCGCTCGATATGGCGGCGCGCGGTTATACCAAGCATTCGGATCTTGAGGGCCGCAGCCATCTTCAGCGTGTGCGGATGCTTGATCGGACCCTGCTGGTCGGCGCCTTCGGCGCGAACGTCGCCGCCATTCCGGGCGAGGATTCAATCGACGCCTTCAACGCCCTGATCGGCGACAGCGCCAACCGACGGAACCTGGTCCGCGACGAGTTCAGCCATTTGGGCGTCGGCGCCGCTGCGTCCGACGGCATGCTCTACGTCGTGCAATTGTTCGCCCAAGCCGACGGCGAATTGCGGCGCGCCCTGCCCTTCGCGCTGACCGACCGCTCAGCCCTCAAGGCCGAATTCGCCGACGCTGGCTTTACGCCGATTGGCTGGCGTTTGGAAAACGCGGAAGGGCGCACGCTCGCCCAGGGACGCGGCGACCGGCTCCACAGGCGCATGGATATTGACGAGCCCGCCTATCTCGAAGTCGCGGTCTCACGCGATCTGCAGACCTATTATCTTAAGGGCCCCATGGTCGCACCTGACGACTAACCGCCCCGTTCTCCCGAACACGCGGCGGAAAGGACCCCCCTCGTCCGCTGCGCCAGACGCCCGGCCGACCTCGAACCTCGAGCCGGGCGTCGTCTCGTTTCCAACCAAGCGATTGACTCGACTCGCCGCTTTGGCGACCGGAGGGGCATGACCGATACAATTGCAATCGCCCTCAAACCCCTGCCCCATTTCGAGGGGCTGGAGATCCCGAAATACGAAACCGCCGGCTCAGCCGGCATGGATGTCCGCGCCGCACTGCCCGAAGACGCGCCCTTGACGTTGTCGCCCGGCGAACGGGCCATGGTCCCAACTGGCCTGTCCATGGCCATACCCGAAGGCTACGAGGTTCAGATGCGGCCGCGGTCAGGGCTGGCCGCGAAGCATGGGGTGACCTGCCTCAATTCTCCTGGAACGGTGGATTCCGATTATCGCGGCGAACTGAAAGTGATCCTGATCAATCACGGGGACGAAGAATTTATCGTCAAGCGGGGCGAGCGGATCGGCCAGATGGTGTTGGCCCCCGTGACGCGGGCGGCTTTCGCGCTTGTGGACGCCTTGCCCGAAACGGAGCGCGGCGACGGCGGCTTCGGCTCCACGGGGCGCTAGCCGGGAGAGTCTTTTTTGTGCTCGGGCGCTGACCTTCGCTTCGCTCAGGCGCCCTGCGCCCGGCCCGGTCGGGCCGTGAGGGTTGCTCCGCGCTGCGGCGGTGCGGAGCGCCCACACAAGCAACGCGCAGGCGCAGCGG
>CAZQZC010000137.1:0-7617 GCA_964597685.1 uncultured Hyphomonadaceae bacterium
GGTCGGATCCTCGATCATTTCATTGAGCTGCGAGAGCCACCCAACAGTCCGCCCCAGTGCGAACAGGACTGTAAACATCTCCGTCGGGAAGCCGAGGAGATCCATGGCGATGCCGGAATAGAAGTCGACGTTCGGGTAGAGCTTCTTCTCAACGAAATAGGGGTCGTCCAGAGCGATCTTTTCAAGCTCGACGGCCACCTGAAGCAGCGGGCTGTCGGCGATGTCGAGCTCTTCCATAAGCTCGTGCACCGTTTTCTGCATCACGCGGGCGCGCGGGTCGTAATTCTTGTAAACCCGGTGGCCAAAACCCATGAGGCGGAAGGGATCGTCTTTGTCCTTCGCGCGCGCCACGAATTCGGGAATGCGGTCGACCGTGCCGATTTCGCGCAACATGTTCAGGCACGCTTCGTTCGCGCCGCCATGGCTCGGCCCCCAAAGGCTGGCGACGCCCGACGCGATCGCCGCGAAGGGGTGGGCGCCCGAAGACCCCGCCAGCCGCACCGTCGACGTCGACGCGTTCTGTTCGTGGTCGGCTTGAAGGATCAGCAACCTGTCCATCGCCCGGGCCAGCACGGGATTGGGGTTGTACGGTTCGGCAGGAACCGAAAAGCACATACGCAGGAAATTGTGCGCGTAGGACAGATTGTTCGACGGATAGACGAAGGGCTGGCCGATCGAATACTTGTAGGCGCGGGCGGCCAAGGTCGGCATCTTCGCGATCAGCCGCAAGCTGGCCAGACGGCGCTCGTCGGGATCGCTGATGTCCATGGATTCGGGATAGAACCCGGCCAACGCGCCGACCGTGGCGGTCATCATCGCCATGGGGTGGCTGTCGCGCCGAAACCCGTCGAAGAACCGATCCATCTGCGTATGCAGCATGGTGTGGTTCGTGATCGTCGTAGAGAAATCCGTAAACTCGGCCTGGGTCGGCAATTCGCCGTTGAGCAAGAGATAGCAGACCTCAAGAAACCCCGATTGCTCCGCCAGCTGTTCGATCGGGTAGCCCCGGTGCATCAGCACGCCTTGCTCGCCGTCGATATAGGTGATGTGCGACTCGCAGCTTCCCGTCGACGTGAACCCGGGATCGAGCGTGAACACGCCCGCCTGGGCGTATAGCGTGCGAACGTCGATGACATCGGGACCAATCGTGCCTTCGTAAACGGGAAGCTCGACCGACTTTCCGTTCACTTCGAGCTTTGCGACGCCCTTCTGCTTGACCTTGTTTTCCATCTTGCGTGCCTCGTCTGTCTTGCGCGCGAGCGTCACCGCGCGGCGTTGATCACATCGTCTACTCGGCCCAGCGCTTCCTCGCGGCCCAACCAGTCTAGCACCTGGCCGATGTCCGGCGCAGGCAGGCCGCCTGTCAGGGCCGCGCGCAATGGCGGCCCAACCCGGCCCATGGACACCCCGGCCTCTTCGCAATACCCGTCAATTGCGGGCTTAAGCAGGTCAGCGCCCCAGGGCTCTATTGTTCTCAACAGGTTGCGCAGGGCGGCCAAGTGGTCAAGGGCGTCGCCCTTCACAGCTTTGCGCGCCTTTCCGGTAAGCTCCAAGGGGCGCTCCGTCCGCAGAAACGCAAACGCCTCCGCCAATTCAGGGATCGTCGCGCCGCGCTCTTTCATGTCCGGCAACGCCGCTCTAACCCGTGTCTCCTGGACGGGCGACAATCCTCCGGATTGTGCGAATTGGTCGGCCAACAAACCGAATAGACGCGTATCGTCCGCGGTGCGGATGTAATGCGCGTTCAGCGCCGCCAGCTTGTCGAAGTCGAGGCGGGCCGGCGCGCGGCCAATTTGGCCCAAGTCGAAGGCCTCGGCCGCTTCATCGGCGGAAAAGATTTCCCGGTCGCCGAAGCTCCAGCCGAGGCGTGCGAGATAATTCACCATCGCTTCGGGCAAGTAGCCCATGTCGCGATAGGCCTGCACGCCCGTTGCGCCATGCCGCTTCGACAGTTTCGCGCCGTCGGGACCATGGATCATCGGCACATGCGCGAAGACCGGCGTCGCCCACCCCAAGCCGCGATAGATCGGGATCTGGCGAAACGCGTTCCGCAAATGGTCGTCTCCGCGGATCACATGGGTGACGCCCATGTCGTGGTCGTCCACGACGACCGCCAGCATGTATGTCGGCGTGCCGTCGGCGCGCAGCAAGACAAGATCGTCGATCTCATCGGCCCTGATGCGGATCTCGCCCTGGACCGCGTCAGCGAGGACCAGATCGCCGTCGTCGGGCGCTCTCAGGCGGACCGTGTATGGCGCGTCCGGCGCGGGCGGGTCTCCGACGTCGCGCCAGGGCGACCGGAACGGGCTTAACAAGGCGTCGGCTTCGGCGCGAAGACGCGCGCGGTCACGCTCATCCAGACCGTCCGATTTGGCCGCCTGTCTTTTTGCTTCGCCCTCGTCGCGTCTGGCCTGGAGGTCTTCGGGCGTCGCATAACAGCGGAAGGCTTCGCCCGCATGAACGAGCGCCTGGGCGCATTCCACATGCCGATCGATGCGGGCGCTTTGCATGACGGGGTCGGCGTCCGAGTTCAGGCCCAGCCAGTTCAACCCGTCGAAGATTGCGTCCACCGCCTCCTGGGTCGAACGCTCTTTATCTGTGTCTTCGACCCGCAGAAGATACTTTCCGCCATGTCGGCGTGCAAATAAAAGGTTGAACAAAGCGGTCCGCGCCCCTCCAATGTGGAGCATCCCAGTGGGGGAGGGGGCGAAACGAGTAACGACGTCCATTCGATGCCAACCGCTTTATCGTCCGGCGCTGCGCCGCCGGCCACGACGCTACAGCACGGCCATGTCCATCCCGGCAAGAGGAGCGGCGAGTTTCGGCGTCGTTTCTACGCGTGGGTCGTCGAAAGCGAAGCCGTGGCTGTCGCGTTCGCGCTCTCGGTTTGCGTCGGCGCGGCGCTTTACATGTCCGCGAAGTCTGAGCCTGCGTGGAGTGTCCTGGCCGGACCGGCGGGGCTCAGTTTGGTTGCGAGAAGCCTGGTGCGTCGATGGTCTGCCTCGGCCCCGCTCGGGTTTGCGTTCCTCTTGGTCTTGGGCATGTCGGCGGGCGGTCTGGCCGGCAAGGTCAGAACCCATCTCGTCGCGGCGCCGAAGGTCCACAGCGCGATCGGCCCGGTCATGGTGGAGGGGTGGGTCGTCGGGATCGAACCGGGCGCCGCCGGACCGCGGCTCAGATTAAGGGTTCATGCAATTCAGGGCCTGGCCAAGGGCGACACGCCGCGCCTGCTGCGCGTCACCCATGCCAATCGCCTTGACGTGGGTCCGGGGCGGTTTGTCAGGTGCTGGTCTGTCCTGCGTCCGCCGCCGGGCCCCTCCATACCGGGCGATTATGATTTCCGCAGACAAGCCTATTTCAGCCGGCTCGGCGCCGTCGGCTATGTTCAGGGACGCTGTCGGGGCGGCGTGCTCGGCCCGCCGGAAAACTTCCTTGAGAAGGCGCGGCTGAGCCTTGCAACAGCGCGTCGAACGCTCGGCGAGCATGTCCAGCGCGCCGCGGGGCCGCGCGCAGGCGGTTTCGCCGCCGCGCTCGTATCGGGAGACAGAAGCTTCATGTCGAACGCCGACCAGGACGCGCTCCGCGCTTCGGGGCTTGCGCATCTGCTGGCGATTTCCGGGCTCCATATGGGCATCGTCGGGGGATTGGTGTTTCTCATTGTGCGCCGGTCCTTGGCGTTGATCGAGCCGCTCGCCCTGCGCGCGCCCGTGTCCAAACTCGCAGCCGCTGCAGCGCTCATTGCGAGCCTCGTTTATCTCGTGATCTCGGGCGCGAGCGTGTCGACCCAGCGTGCGTTCATCATGACGTCTGTGTTCCTCATCGCCGTGCTGATCGATCGCAAAGCGTTGAGCTTGCGAACATTTTCGATCGCTATGATCCTTGTCGCGATCAGCCAGCCAGAGAGCGTCATCGGCCCAGGCTTCCAAATGTCGTTTGCGGCGACCGGGGCGCTTGTCGCCGTGTTCGACGCCTGGGGGCGGCGGCGTGCGGAGACGCCGCGCGCTTGGCTCGCGACACCGATTTTCGCTGTTCAGTCGATCTTCGTCAGCTCGGCGACCGCAACGGCGGCGACAGCGCCCTTTGCGATTTTCCATTTCGACCGTGTGGCGCCCCTGGGGCTCGCCGCCAATCTGCTGGCCATGCCCGTCATCAGTTTCTTGGCGGCGCCGGCGGCTGCGCTCGCCCTGATCCTATCGCCACTCGGTCTCGACGGGTTGGGATTGCGGGCGTTCGGCGCGTCGCTGGAGGCGGTGCTCGCCGTCGCGCACGCCGTGGCCGACGCGTCGCCACAGACATCTGGCGCATTCCCCCGCCTCCCGGCGCTTGCGTTTCTGCTCATGATTGCGGCGATCGCGTCGTTTGTGTTGGCCAGGGGGCGATGGCGCGTTCGCTTGTCCGGTCTTGTTGTCGCTGGGGGCGCCGGTTTGTGGAGCGTCCACCCGCAGCCGGATCTCTACTGGTCGCCGTCCGGCGCCTTGTTTGTGGCGTCTGAGACAGGAGGACATGTCCGCTACGACGTTGTCGACGGAGACGGCCTTGATCCCCTTCGGTTTACGGAGGCGCGGACCCTTGCGCCGCCGCTTGCCTTCACCTCTTCGCGGGGCCTCATAAGGCTGGCCGATCCGGCGCGCGCGGACAACACGCCTAGTAGCGGACCGACCCTGATTGTCGCAGATCTGGAAGGTCGCGCAAAGCTGAAACTGTCTTGGCGGACCGTCGCCGAAACGGGCGGCGTCGCCATACGATTACGCGGCGACCGCGACCCTGTCGTTGAATTTGCGACGCGTTGTGGCGCGCGGGCATGGAGCCGGCGCCCCAATTGTGCGCCGCCCTAATCGTAGCGCCGGATGAGCGCGACAAGCCGTCCTTGCACCTGAACCCGATCGGGGCCGAAGATCCGCGTCTCAAACGCCGGGTTCGCCGCTTCCAAGGCGATCGAATTGCCTTTCTTGCGAAACCGCTTCAGCGTCGCTTCCTGATCGTCGATCAAGGCGACGACGATATCCCCCGTCTCAGCCGTTTCCGTGCGCCGCAAGATGACGACGTCGCCGCTTAGAATTCCAGCTTCGATCATGGATTCCCCATCGACTTCGAGTGCGAAATGTTCCGCATTATCGGCGAGATCTTCAGGGGTTTCGACGCGTGCGACCTCGGCCTCGATCGCGTGTTTGGGCGTGCCGGCGGCGATCCGGCCCAAAATCGGCAAGGTTCGCGCTTGGCCGACCGCCGCCGGGCGCCCCGCGCCGACAAGGCTTGGCCGAAAGGGTTGTCGACCTTTCGGCGGCGCCGCCGGCGTGACGGCTTCCGGTAATTTCAAGACTTCCAAAGCCCGCGCGCGATGGGCGAGCCGACGAATGAAACCCCGTTCTTCAAGCGCCGTGATTAGTCGGTGGATCCCCGACTTCGAAGCCAGGTTGAGCGCCTCCTTCATCTCATCGAAGGAGGGCGACACCCCGGTTTCCTTGATCCGTTCGTGGATGAAGAGCAACAGCTCTTTCTGCTTCGATGTCAGCATGCGCCGGCTCCAGAATCACATAATCGAGTCGTGTTCTGTTCTAATTGTGTTCTTGTCATTCGTCAAATGTTCTTGCGCGCCTGAGCGTCGAAACGGCCAATCTCCGATCGGTCTGTTTCATGAGGCTTTCGCCGATCAGGAAACGGCGCGCGCCTGTCTTGCGCAACCGCGCAATGTCGTCGGGCGTCTTGACGCCGCTTTCAGAGACCAATGCCCGTCCGGGCGGAATTCGCGGCGCGAGGGCTTCCGTAACGCCGAGATCGGTCGTCATCTGTTTCAGATCGCGATTGTTTACACCAATCAAGTCAACGTCTAGCGCAAGCGCCCGATCGAGCTCTCCCCGGTCGTGGACTTCCACCAGGGCGTCCATGCCGTAATCGACCGCAGCGGTGCAAAGCTCGTTGGCTAAGCCGTCGCCAATTGCCGCCATGATGATCAGGATGGCGTCCGCCCCATGGGCGCGGGCCTCGATCACCTGAAGTGGATCGATCATGAAGTCCTTGCGAATCAACGGAATGGAGACGGCGTTTCGCACAGCCGCGAGATCTTCGAGACATCCGCCAAAGCTCGGTCCGTCGGTGAGAATCGACAGGCAAGCTGCGCCGCCGGCCTCATAATCTTTCGCGATGTCGACGGGGTCGGCGCCCGGCAGGATATCGCCGGCTGAGGGGCTCTTGCGTTTCAGCTCGCAGATCAGCGCATTGTCATCTGTTTCCGCCACGTCCGACAACGCGGCCGCGAATCCACGCGGAAGTGTCTGACAAGCTGCGAGTTTTTCAAGAGATTCAACGCTCGCCGAAGCCTTGAGGGCCGCGACTTCATCGCGCTTATACTCCAGAATACGTTCCAGCGCGGTCGCCATCGGCAAGCCTCCTTAACGTCGATGCGGGGATCTATTCGCGCGACAAGTCTACCAATTTGGCCAGGCTTGTCCGCGCGGCGCCGTCGTCAAGGGCGCCTGAAACCCGCCGAACCGCGTCTGGCAAAGCCGCTTCGGCGCCTGACACGACCAATCCCGCCGCCGCATTCAAGACGGCCACGTCCCGAAAGGGGCCCGGCCGGCCGTCGAACACCTCGATAATCGCGTCCGCGTTCTCTTGGGGGGAGCCGCCCTCCAGAGCCGAGAGCGGCGATCGGTTGAGCCCGGCGTCTTCGGGCGTCAGGGCGAAACGGCGGACTCCGTCGCCCGTCACCTCAGCGACAAGCGTCTCGCCGGCGATAGAGATCTCGTCGATGCCGTCGACGCCGTGCACCACCCAGGCGCGCTTGACGCCAAGGACTTGGAGCGCCTCAGCCATGGGCTGGACCCATTCCGGCGCATAGACGCCAAGGATCTGGTAGGCGGCGCCGGCTGGATTTGTCAGCGGTCCGAGCAAATTGAAGATCGTTCGCACGCCAAGCTTTGCGCGCACCGGGGCCACATGGCGCATGGCGGAATGATGGGCGCGGGCGAACAGGAAGCCGACGCCGCATCCGTCCAAACAGCGTCGGAACCCCGCTTCATCGAGGTCCAGATTAACGCCAAGCGCCTCCAGAACGTCGGCGGACCCGGTCTTTGGCGGAACCGAGCGGTTGCCATGCTTCGCCACGCGCCCGCCGGCCGCCGCGATAAGAATGGCGGCCGCCGTCGAGGTGTTGAGCGACCGCCAGGGCAGGCCGCCGGTGCCGCACGTGTCCAGCACGTCGCCGTCGAGATGGACCCGGCGCGCGTGCCGGCGCATGACGCGCGCCCCGGCGATCAGCTCGGCCGCCGTCTCGCCCCGCACGGCAAGACCCATGAGAAACGCGCCGATCTCCTCGGGCGCCGCATCGCCCGACAAGAGCGTCTCAAACGCGCCGTCGAGGCTTTCCGCCGGCAATTCCTCGCGGCGGGCGATGCGCTTGATGGCGTCGGAAAGGAGGTCGTCTGACATGGACGGCAGCGATAGCCGGGCAGGCGGCGGGGGGCAATGTGTTGGCCGCGCGGCGCGCGTGCGCTCCCCGGCGCCGCCGACGCCGGCCCGGCGTCCCGCGACCTTGTTTCGCCGCCGGCTTTCGTTAAACCTCCGGGCGAGCCGCTGGGGCGCGCGATGGCCGACGTCTTTATCTCGTACAAATCCGAA